>CAIMLG010000152.1 GCA_903842235.1 uncultured Verrucomicrobia subdivision 3 bacterium | reverse complement strand
TGTTGTTTACTGTTCTGCGGTCATCTTTTCCGTCAATGCCACGAATTGCTCCAGGCTCAATTTCTCCGCACGTTCCAGCGGTGAAATGTTCAAGTCGGCAAAGGCGGCTTCCAATCTCTCCTTCGGCCAGTCGGCTTTCAACAATTTCAGCATCATCTTGCGCCGTTGCGAGAAGCCGCGTTTGACGATTTTTACAAAGGCGGCGCGGAGATGTTCCGGCAGCAGCGGCGTCGCGCGGCGCACGAGGCACACGCAGGCGGAGTCCACTTCCGGTGAGGGAAAGAAGCATTCCGGCGGGATCTTGAACCAACCTTGTGGCTGAAAATCAATCTGCACCAGCAGCGTCAGCACGCCGTAATCGTCGTCGTCGGCCTGCGCCATCAGCCGCTTGGCTACTTCCAGTTGCAGGGTGGCGACGATCAACTTGGGGGCGCGTGATCCAGCGGCCAGTTCCACCAGGATCGGTGAGGCCACGGAGTAGGGCAGGTTGGCCACCAGCTTCCAGTCGCTCCAGTCGCGGGGCTCATTTTTGAGAAAAGCCAGCGCGTCGGCGTGGAGCAGAAACAGGTTCCTCTTGGGGTTTAGGCCCGTGGCCAGGTCGTCCGCCTCCGCTTCTGGAGCGGGCCCGTCCCCGGGCGCGCTCTGCTCCGCTTGTTCCTCTGCGGCTTGTCGGAGGGTGGGCAGCTCATCCGCCTGCGCGGTCAAACCAAACCGTTCGCTCAAGACTTCCACCAGCCGGCCATCCATTTCCACGGCCAATACCTCATTTGCCTTTGCTAACAGCAATTCGGTAAGCGGGCCGAGGCCGGGGCCAACTTCGAGGACTTTATCCGCCGGCGTCAATTTTGCGGCCGCGACGATGCGGCGAAGCTGGTTGCCATCGTGGAGGAAATTCTGGCCGAGCGATTTGGTGAGCTGGAGGTTGCGCTTGGCCAGCAGTTCGCGCATTTCGGTGAGGGTCATGGGAAAAATTTGACCGCCGATGGGCGCGGAAGAACGCAGTTAAAAGTCGGCAGGTCGGGCGCGTCACTCCGTGCGTGCCGCTCGATGCCAGACCACAGCGGCGCGCAGCGAGTGACGCGCCCTAGCTGATTTTGCTTATTCTTCATTCGTGTTAATCTGTGTTAATCTGCGGTTAAAACTTTTTTGAGCGCTTCGCCGGCTTTGGCCAGTTGCGCCAGGGTGATGGTCAGCGGCGGGGTGAAGCTGAGGACGTTGGCAAATTCGCCCTCTGGCAGAAAAAGGTAGCCGCGCTGCAGGAGGGCCTTGATGGCGTTGAGCGAAATTTGGGTCGCGGGTCGGCCGTCGGGCCGATTCAATTCCAGCCCGGCCATCAAGCCGAGGCCGCGCGCCTCGATTTTGAACTTTAGGCTTTGGACTTGGGACAATTTATCGAGCAGAAACTTCCCGAGTTCTGCGCTGCGTTCGCAGAGCTTGAGCCGGCGGATTTCGGAAATTTGCGCCAGCGCCATGGCGCAGCCGACGGGGTGGCCCAGGAAGGTGCTGGTGTGAATCGCTTCGCCGGTGGCGGCGGGCCAGGCGGCGTCCATTAAGTTGGCGCGCCCCACGCAGGCGGAAAGCGGGAAGCCGCCGGTGAGCGCCTTGCCCATACAGATTAAATCCGGCACCACGCCGCTGTGTTCGCAGGCAAACCATTTGCCAGTGCGGCCAAAGCCGGTGTAAATCTCGTCAAGGATCAGCAAAACTCCGTGTTCGTCGCAGAGTTGGCGGAGCAACGGCAGAAATCCGGGCGGCGGGATATTGATGCCGCCGCGCGCTTGGACGGGTTCAACGAGGATCGCGCCAATTTTTTCCCGGTGGAAGATTTGGCGGAGCTGGCGTTCGATTTTCGGAAGTTGTCCCGCCTGAGTTGGAAAGGTTGTGAAATGTCCGAACTCGCGCA
This sequence comes from uncultured Verrucomicrobia subdivision 3 bacterium, assembly GCA_903842235.1. Taxonomy (GTDB): domain Bacteria; phylum Verrucomicrobiota; class Verrucomicrobiia; order Limisphaerales; family UBA11358; genus UBA11358. Next base: position 13,225 of record CAIMLG010000152.1, on the reverse strand, counting down.
GTTGCGAGCGGAAGGGATTGCGGAAATGTTCGCGGTGGGTGGCGTTGAGTGTGCCATAGCCAAGGCCATGATACGCGCCCTCAAATGCAATGACGCCCTGTTTGCCGGTGGCGAGCAGGGCGGTTTTCAGCGCGGCTTCCACCGCCTCAAAGCCGGAATTGCAAAAAATGGTTTTGCCGGAAAAGGCTCTGGATTTGAGCCTTTGGCCGGGTGGCCAATTCGTCCAGCGCTCAAATGTGAGGCGGCTTAATTCTCGCGCCAGTTGGCCCTTGAGCGCGTGCGGATGCACGTCCCCCATGGCATGCAGGAGTTTGCCCATCTGCCGCTGGCCGGCGTTGACGACGCGGGGATTGGCGTGGCCGGCGGCGGCGACGCCAAAGGCGGCGGTGAGATCCAGATACTTTTTGCCCGCGGTATCCCAAACCTGAACGCCTTGGGCCCGCTCCCAAACGATCGGCCACGAGCCGTCGGGTTCTTGGAACGTGACATTGCGCGATTCATAATCGCGCAGCAACTGGAGGGTTTGGCTGGCTTGGTTCATGTCAAACGCCGCGTTGTTCCGTCGGCCAGATAATTTTGTGCTGCTGAATTTGAAAGCGGACGGGCAGGGCGTCGGCGATGATGGCTTCGGCGAGTTCCTGGCGCGAGATGGGCGTGAGACCGGCGGGAACTTTTTTGAGCCCTTTGTTCTGTTGCGCCGGGGGGAGCGGGTGCACCCACGAAAAGAGCAGGGGACATTTCGCGGCTAGGTGATGAGCGGCGATTTGGGCCTTGGCCCACGCGTAATCTTCGCGGGTGCCAATGACGAACTTTGCTTCGTCCGTGGCTTTCAACTGCTCCAGATTGGAGGTGAGATTGCGCTCCGCCTCGCCGCTCGACGGACATTTCAGGTCCAGAATGCAATGGACGCGCGGGTCAATTGCGGAAATGTCATGCGCGCCGCTCGTTTCGATCAAAACGGTGAAGCCGTCGTCGCAGAGCTGCTTCATTAGCGGTTGTGAATTCTTTTGGAGCAACGGTTCGCCGCCGGTAAGTTCAACGAGGGGGAGTTTTGTCCTTTGGATGGCGATTTTGGAGTTAACAAATGGTTTCGCCAGTTCCTTCACTTTTTCCAAGATTTCCACCAGCCGGCGTTTTTTGCCTTCGGTAAAGGCGTAGGCGGTGTCGCAATAGGAACAGCGGAGGTCGCAGCCGGTCAGCCGGATGAAAACGCACGGCAAGCCGGCAAAGGTGCTTTCGCCCTGCAGGCTGAGATAAATTTCGTTGATGACGAGCGTTTCTGACACGGGGAAAAGCTACGCGGAATTGCCTGAATTAAACAGGTTTTTTCACCGGAAAGCTGCAATTTCGCTGGGGATGGACTATGGTTTTGTCACTGAACATATGAGACGCATTTGGCTTTCTGCCCGAATCTTATTGCTAGCCTTATTCGGGCTGGTTGGCCCTGTCCATGGCGCCTCCACGCTGGAAATGATTGGGGTGACAGCGTTGCGGGCCGTGACCACTAATTTGAGCGGCAGCGGAATTCGGGTGGCGCAGCCGGAGGCGTCGCTGACGCTGGATAATTTGACGTGGGAGGTTAACCCGCCGGATGTTTCCCAGCCAGCCGCGCTTTTCACGTATGGTTCCGAGGCGGGCTCCACGAACACATTTCCCAATGCATTGGGCGCGGATTCCTGGCATGCCAAAGACGTGGCGAATAATTTTTACGGCCTCCCCAGCGGCGTGGCGACCAATGTGGCGCAGGTGGACAATTACGAGGCAAATTATTTCATCACGGGCGTCGTGCAAACGCTGCGGCCCGGCATCGCGATCCTCGTCAACCAAAGCTTCGTGGATTCCAACACGAATGCTCAGTCGGCCTACGATACGCTTTATGACAACTATGCTGCGCAATACAAGACCCTCTTCGTTTCCGGCGCGGGCAATGGTGGGCCGGTGCTGCCGCCTTCGACCAGTTATAATGGCATCTCCGTGGCTTGCTATGCTCCGGACGCCGCCTCCAGCATCGGGCCCACGCTGGACAACGGTCGCTGCAAGCCGGATCTGACCGCGCCCGCCAGCTTTACGAGTTTCTCCACGCCCTTGGTTTCGGGGGCGGCGGCGGTGTTGATGCAGGCGGCGCTGCGGGGCGATGGCGGGGGCGATACCAATGCCGCCTTTGACCTGCGCACCATCAAAGCCTTGCTGCTGAATGGCGCGGTGAAACCGGCGGACTGGACGAATTCAAGCGCTTCGCCGCTGGACGCGCGCTACGGCGCGGGCATGGTAAACCTGTTAAATTCCTACCAGCAGCTCGCGGGTGGGCGGCGGAGCAATTATGTTTCCACCACGGTTTCACTCAACGGCGCGCATCCGCCGACCGGGGCGAGCAACACCATCGCTGTCTTGAGTGGCTGGGATTACGGCACCAATACCAGCAGCGCCTCCCAGGACGCCATTCGCCATTACTATTTTAACGTGTCCAACAGCGTGGCCGGTGCGAAGTTTGCGGTCACCGCCACGCTGGTTTGGCACCGGCACCAAAACAAGGCCGCCATCAATAATTTAAACCTCTTCCTTTACAATTGTGCCAACAGTAATCTGGTCACGGGCAGCACCAGTCGCGTGGACAACGTCGAGCATATTTATCAAACCAACCTCGTTTCGGGGCGCTACGATTTGCAGGTTTGGAAAGCGGGGGGCAACAGTGGGGCGATTGTTACCACCAGCGAAGCTTATGCCCTGGCCTTTGCATTCTGGCCGCAACCCACGCTGGTTCTCACCACGAATTTGATGTTGACGTGGCCCGTGTATCCGGCGGGTTTTGGTGTGGAAATGACTGCGAATTTGCTGGCTTCAGCTTGGAGCGCGACTAATTTTCCGCCGCCTGTGCTTACGAACAGCATGAACACCCTGCGACTGAATGCGACGAATGCGAGCCAGTTTTTCCGTCTGCAAAGTCCGAATTTTTGAATGATCCGGTCAACGGATCGAGCGCAAAGTGTTTTCCGATCCGGTAGCTGTGGGAAATCGCCTGGGTGATGAAGTGTTTCCCGATTTCCACCGCGCGCGGCAAATCCTGGCCGAGCGCCAGCGCCGCGCAAATGGCGGCGGCATAGGTGCAGCCGGTGCCGTGGGTGGAAACGCCTTTTATGAATGGCGCGGACAGGAGCAGTTCCGTCTCGCCGTCGAAGAAGACGTCCATCGCCTCGCGGCAATTTTTCAGGTGGCCGCCTTTGACCAAAGCCGCGCCGCCGTAGCGGCCAACAATGGTTCGGGCGGCGGAGCGCAAGTCTTCTGGCGACCGGATTTTCTGGCCGGCCAGAATTTCCGCCTCGTCCAAGTTTGGCGTGAGGAGCGTGGCGAGCGGTAGGAGTTTTTCCTTCAAGGCTTTTTCTGCCGAGGTTTTGAGCAGGCGGGCTCCGCTGGTGGAAACCATCACCGGATCCACGACGAGCTTTAAGTTTTTAGTTTTTAGTTTTGCGTTCTGGAGAAAGTTGGCAACGACGGAAATGTTTTCTGCCGAGAACAACATGCCGGTTTTTACTGCCGCTGGCGGTAGTTCTTCAAATACGGCCTCGATTTGCTGGCGCAGCATTTGGGGGGAGCAGGCTTCCACGCCGAGCACGCGCCGGGGATTTTGCGCCGTGAGGCAGGCGATGGCGCTGGCGCCGTGGACCCCGAGCGCGGCGAAGGTTTTTAAATCCGCCTGAATGCCCGCGCCGCCGCCGCTGTCCGAGCCGGCGATGGTCAGGGCGATGGGGTGGTGGGGAAAAGATTTCATGAAAAGCTAATCGGTTCTGAAATCGTTTATTTGCGCGCGCTGGCATGCTGCCGCAGCCATTGCAAATCCTGGTTGCTGCTGCCGCCGAAAATTATTCGTATGTGGTCGCCGTCGCCGCCGCCAGAATGCAGCCAGTTGGGATCGGGCGATGGGCCGGTGGCGGTAACGGTATGCGCCAGGTCCCAGGTTTGCGGGTTAGACCAGCGGTGTGATTCAACGTGCCCGTCGGCAAAAGCCACATTCCCCAAATGGTTGTGTTCCACCGAGGGCCGGTGGGTGAAAAATGCGCTGGTGTCCAAATCAATTTGAAAGGCGGGATAGCAGACGCTAACCGGGGAGGTGTCTATGAAGGTGAATAGATCGCTGGGGCCTCGCCCGGAAAAATCCGCGGTTTTTTTGAAATTAACATACGCTGAACTGTTGTCGTTCATGTTTCCAAATTCCCAGTTAAAGTAGGAGTTCAAGGCATACGTGCGCATCCGGGCTTGAGGAACGCCGCCGATATTCAGGGTGCTCCGGTCGGCTGGGCAGCGGTAGATGGCCGCGGTCTTCAAATAATTCGCAAACAGGGCGTATTGCGGGTCGGTCAGATATGCGGTGTTGGTATAAGCTTGCAGGTTGTTGTGCCAATCCCCGGCCACCCAAGTTTGGTTGGTTGCATCGGTGCTGTGGCCGTTGGAAACCAGTTGTTCGGCATTATCGGTGGAGTAAATATTCCAGGTGAGCGAGAGCTGCTTGAGGTTGTTCAGGCATTGTATCCGGTAAGCTTGGTCTTTGGCGCGCGCCAGCGCGGGTAGCAGCAGCGCGGCCAGAATGGCAATAATGGCAATGACCACCAGTAGTTCGATCAGCGTGAACGCTGTTCGCCGGGGCGGTCGGTTGGATACCAAGTCATTCATGGCGTTGCCAGAAGCTACCATCGGTAAAACTCCAGACCAAGCGCAGAAACGGATTTGAACTTTCTCCCGCGCGCTTCATATTGGACCCATGGACAAAGACAAAGTTGCGGAGATTCTGATGGAAATCGGGGTGCTGTTGGAATTGCAGGGCGAAAACCCGTTCAAGACCCGGGCTTACGCCAATGCGGCGCGGACGCTGGAGGGTTTGGGCGAGCCGCTGGCCACGCTCGTTGCCGAAAAGCGGCTCGGCGAGATCAAGGGCATTGGCGAGGCGTTGGAACAGAAAATCACCGAGTTGGTGGTGACGGGAAAACTGAAATACTACGAGGAGTTGAAGGCTTCGATTCCGCCGGGTTTGATTGAAATGCTGGGAATTTCCGGATTGGGCCCCAAGAAAATTCAGGCACTGAATAAAAAGCTCGGGGTGGATTCGATTGAAAAACTGGCGGCGGCGTGCCAAGCCGGCCAGGTGGCGGAATTGGACGGCTTTGGTGAAAAAACCCAGGCGAACCTGCTGGAAGGCATCACGCTCAAGCGGACTTACGCCAGCCAGCATTTGTTGAGCGACGCCTGGCTGGCGGCCGAGCCGTTGCTGGAAAATTTGCGGCAGCATCCGGACGTTATCCGATGCAGCCCGGCGGGCAGCTTGCGGCGGTTTAAGGAGGTCATTGGTGATATTGATTTGCTGGCGTCGTCGAAAAATGCGGCGGCCGTGATTGATTTTTTCGTTTCGCAGCCGGGGATCGTCAAAGTGCTGGCGAAAGGCGAGACCAAGGGGAGCGTGATTTTGGCCGGCGGCATCCAGTGCGATTTGCGCGTGGTGAGCGACGCGGAATTTCCCTTTGCGCTGGCGTATTTTACCGGCAGCAAAGAACACAATATCGTGATGCGGCAGCGCGCCATCCAGCGCGGCCTGCGGCTGAATGAATATGGGTTGTTCCAAGCCAGCGCGGAGACCCGCGATCCCAAGCTGCTGGTGCCGTGCAAAGCGGAGGATGACATTTTTTCCAAGCTGGACCTGGTCTTTGTGCCGCCGGAATTGCGCGAGGACCATGGCGAATTTGCAGCCGCGGAGAAAGCTGCTTTGCCTAGGCTGATTGAGTGGGCGGATTTGAAAGGCGCGTTGCACAATCACTCGAATTGGAGCGACGGCCACAACACGCTGGAGGAGATTGCCGAGTTCATGGACGGGCTGGGTTTGGAATACTGGGCGATTACGGACCACTCCCAGTCGTCGTTCCAAGCCAATGGCCTGGATGCCCTCCGGTTGCGGCAACAGCTGGCGGAGGTAAAAAGAATAAACGCTCGCTTGGCCGACGAAGGGCGCAGTTTCCGGCTGTTGACGGGCAGCGAGGTGGACATTTTGAAAGAGCGGCTGGATTTTGAGGATGATTTGCTGGCGGAATTGGAGGTGGTGGTGGCCAGTTTACATGTGCCCTCAAGCCGCGAGGCGGAAAATACCAAGCGGCTGATTCGGGCGGCGGAAAATCCGTTTATCCACCAGCTGGGCCATCTGACGGGGCGGCTGCTGCTGGAGCGTGAGCCGTATCCGGTGAATGTGCCGGCGGTGATTGATGCCTGCGCGGCGACGGGGACTTGGATTGAGCTGAATTGCAACCCCAGCCGGCTGGATTTGGACTGGCGGCACTGGCCCTATGCCAAAAGCAAGGGGGTGAAATGTGTCATCAATCCAGACGCGCATCGAAATGTCCATGCTGGTTTCCTGCGGTTGGGTGCCGGCCTGGCGCGGAAAGGGTGGCTGACGCGGGCAGACGTGGTTAACGCCCAGCCGCTTAAGACCCTGGTTGGAATGTTGGCCTAATGGAATAAATGGTGCTTTAATGGCAGTAAGATGCCAAAGTGTGAGGTGAAGCCGGTTTTTTTTGGAAATGCCGAAAGTCGCGGCGTTATCCGTTCGCATCAAACGGGCGAAATATATTTTGACGTGGGACATGTCTGGCTGGTAGATTCCATTCTAAACCGTTCGTGAGAGCTTTATTTTGAATGGCGGCAGGTGTTGGTGGTCAACAACAATTGAGACGTAACGCATATGAGAAATCTTTTTATTTCCGCCGGTATCGTGGCGGCGGGTATTGCTGGGCTGCAGTCAGGTCGCACGGCCGCGCTTGATATTGTCTCGCCCAAAGCTTGGGCTGTTTCAGCCACTTTACGTGGATTTTACGACGATAATTACAACATCGCCAACAACGGGCAGGGCAGTTTTGGGGCCGAGCTATCTCCGTCGATTTCTTTCAATGTTCCCATGCGGCAGACCGATATTGGGCTGCGCTACACCTACGGACTTTACTATTATCAGGATCGTGATGCCTTGGGCTTGAACCCGTTTGACCAAACGCATCAGGTGGACGTCTGGCTGGACCATTCTTTCAGTGAACGCTGGAAGGTTAATTTCACGGATAATTTTGCGGTCGGTCAGGAGCCGGAATTAATTGGCCCCGTTAGCCCTTCGACTCCCAACGGGGTTCCCTATCGCGTTACGGGCAACAATCTGGCCAACCACGCCACGATTACGCTCGAGACCCAATGGACGCGGCAGTTCAGCACCGCGCTCCACTACGGCAATAATTTTTACGATTATTCCAACAAGGGAACGACTGCGGCAGATTTGCTTTTGGCAAACTTGGGCTTACCGGGGGGCAAGTCGGCCAGTTTGGCGGGGCTTTTGAATCGGGTTGAACAATCCGGAGGGTTGGACCTGGAATGGCAGTTTCAGCCGGAAACCATGGGTTTTGTTGGCTATCAGTTTAGCATCGTGAATTATACGGGGGGGGAACCGATCGCGCTTACTAGTTTTTTGACGCGGCCATATATGAGCAATGATCGCGATGCGATTACGCACTATGGCTACGTTGGGGTGAAACATCAATTTTCTGCCAATTTGTCCGGATCGGTGCGGGGGGGCGTGTCTTATACGGACAGCTACAATGATCCCCTTCAAACGTCCAAGTCGCTGGCGCCGTATGCGGACTTGTCGCTCAGCTATGCCTATCTCCCCGGCAGTTATGCCCAGTTGGGTTTCATGCATGACATCAATTCAACCGATGTGGCGAGCGTAGATCCTGCCAGTGGGTCGCTGACGCAATATCAGGAAAGTTCGGTGCTTTACGCGAGTGTCAACCACCATTTTACGCCCAAGCTGATGGGCACGCTCATCGGTCGCTGCCAATATTCAACCTATCAGGGGGGGCCCAATAGCAATGTGGCCGACACTTCCTATGGTGCGGGGGTTAATTTGCATTACCAATTCACCACCCATTTCTCCACGGAAGTGGGCTACAACTTCGACGATCTCGTTTCAGACATCGCGAATCGCGGCTACACGCGGAACCGGGTTTACATCGGGTTGGGCGTGACTTACTGAATGGAATTGACCGCAATCCTGGTTTGAACATCAAGTTGGGAGCCGGGTCTAACACAGGCTCCCATTATTTTTTATTGCTATGGAACCTGTAAAAAACTTTACGCCGCCGGAAGCCCGCCTGCATTTCTTGGACTACTGGCGGGTCATCCGCATCCGCAAGGCGATCATTATTACCGTTTTTCTGATTACCGCGATCATTGCTACCGCGGTCACTTTTATTCTGCCGGAATCTTACGCCAGCACCTGTCGCATCAAAGTCGAATCGGACGGACTGGACATCCCGGGCATGACCACTCCCTCCACCGCCATGAGTGGTTATGACCCCTATTTCATCCAGACGACCTTTGAAATTATGCAGTCTCAGCTCGTCTTGAGCAATGTCATCAGGGACATGAACCTTAACGAAGTATGGGGCAAAAAATATTATTACGGCACTCCCCTCAAAGATTCGGAAACGATGGCGATTCTGAAGGGGCGCATGAGCCTTGCCCCGGTCCGCAATACCAAGCTCATTGCCATCACCGTTTACAGTGATGATCGTGACGAGGCGGCGAAGATCGCCAACGCCATTGCGGTTGCCTATACGAACTACCGGTTGGAATCACGCCAGCAAATGGTGAAAAAAGGGGTGGACGTGCTCAAAGTGCAATATCAACTGGAGGAGCAGCAAATTCAGACGAATCAAGATCGCGTGGATCAACTCCGGCGGGACTTGGGCATTAGCGAACAGATGGCCAATTCCCCTGGACCAACCGGGACGTATGATGCCATTGCCCTGCAACGCATTCATGAGCAACTGCTTGAGGGAGAACGCTATTATAAGGAAAAGTTGGATTTATTGAATGAGTTGAAGTCGCTGGATCAGAACAAGCTTCGCGATGTCCTGCCGCGGGCTAATCCGGATGCCGCGTTGTCCAGCCTGCTGGATCAGCTCCATGAAGCCCAGCGAAGTAAAGCCGCAAAAATTGTTGATTATTCTCTCAGTAATAGTGTGGTGATCCGGATTCAGACGCAGATTGACACGCTGGATCAGCAGATTGATGACTGTGTGGTTGGCATCATGACCAGTCTCGCGAGTCAGGTTCACTCCATGAAAGCTTCCTTGGATGCGCTGGCGCAAAAAGTTGAAGATGCCAAGGCCAAAGACATGCTGGAAGCCGCCAATTTCCAACCCTATTACGATGCTAAACGCCAGTTGGAAAATCAGCGCGACATGCACCGGCTGCTTTATGCGAAAATCAAGCAAGAAGAGCTCGATAGCGCTATTCCTAAGACCTCCATGGCGCAAATTACCGATACGGCCGAACCTGGAAAGTCTCCCGTTAAGCCCAACAAGACTGTCAACATTGTCCTTGGCCTCGTTTTTGGTCTGATCATGGGCATCGGCCTCGCCTTCTTCATTGAATATCTGGATACCAGCGTGAAGACCATTGACGATGTCGAGCGCACTTTCCAGGCGCCCGTGCTGGGGGTTATTCCTCAGAACATCGGCTATCTACTCGAAGAAGGTTCGGAGAGCAAACACGCCGAGGCTTATCGGGTTTTGCGCACCAATCTCCTTTTCTCACGCAAAGACGAGAAGCTCAACACCATTGTCGTGGTCAGCGCCGGGGCGGGTGAAGGCAAATCCACCACCACCATCAACCTCGCTACCGTGTTTGCCCAGGCGGGGAATCGTGTGTTGATTGTGGATTCCGATTTGCGCCGCCCCACCTTGCACAAATTGTTCAAGGTCGCCAACAACCTGGGGCTGACCAATTACCTGCTCAAGCAGAATACGCTGGCCGAAATCGTCCAAACCACTACGGTGGCAAACTTGGATTTCATGGCCAGCGGCAAACTGCCCAACAGTTCCATGGGCATTCTCGGTTCCGCTCAGATGAAGAAAATGATTTCCGAACTCAAGCAGCGTTATGATTTCATTTTGTTTGACTCCCCGCCCATCTTGGGGGTGAGCGATGCTTCCATTCTCGCCAGTGAAGTGGACCTCGTCATGCAGGTCATTCAATATCGCCGTTACCCGCAGCCGATGACTGTTCGGGCCAAGCAAATGATTGAAAAGGTCGGGGGTAATTTTGTCGGTATCGTCCTTAACAACATCAATATGTCCCAGGACGAAGGCTACTACTACTACAGCGGCTATTACCACGATTACTATTATTCCCGCAATCCGGCTGAACAAATGGCCGAGGTGAAGGCCGGGGTGCCGGCGAACAGCGAGCCCGGAATTAAACAGAAATATTGAGGGCCATTTAGCGATGCGAAAAGATCTATTGTCGATGAAATCCACTTCAAAACTATTTCGGATCAGGACCGGTTGCTTGTGGTTGCTGACCCTGGCTATGGCTGGGTGCGTCACCTCCAACAATGGCGACGTCATGGCGCCTCCGTCCTCGGACTATGCCAGCGTGGCGGTTGCCAAACTGCACGTTGGGGATACGATCATCGTTTCCTTTGATGGCTTGCCGGAGACGATTCTGCCGCAGGAAAAAACCATTAACGAAGACGGAACCATCACCTTGTCCGAAATCGGTTCGGTCAAAGCCGCCGGCAAGACCACCGGGCAATTGGAGGTGACGATTCACGACCTTTACGTCCCGAAGTTATATACTCATTTAACCGTCACCGTGAAAGCCGGCATGCGGGTGTTTTATGTTCGTGGCGAGGTCAAAATCCCGAATCGTCAGGAATATTCTGGCCAGATGACCGTGACCAAGGCCATCACTTCGGCCGGTGATTTCACGGACTACGCCAACCGGAAAAAAGTTATTCTCATCCGTGCCAATGGCCAGCGCTTCAAGCTGAACTGCAATGATATTCTCGACGGTTCCGCACCCGACCCGCAGGTCTATCCGGGTGACCAGATTGAGGTTCCGCGCCGCCCTTTCTGATGGTTCAGATCCACATTCTTTCCGGGAAAAAGGCGGGCCACGTTCAAGTTGTCCGCCGTTTTCCTTTGGGTATCGGTCGGGCCGCCGTCAACGATCTGTGTCTGGACGATTCCGGCGTTTGGGACCACCACCTGACTTTGGCGCTGCAAAAGCGAACTGGTTTTGTTTTGCAGGCTGCGGCCGATGCCTTTGTGGCGGTCAACGATGAGCCGCAAACCTCCGTCCGGCTTCGCCCTGGCGACATTATTTCCTTCGGCTCCGCCAAGCTTCAGTTTTGGCTGGCCGCTCCGCAGCAGCGGGGATTGCGCCTTCGCGAAGGCTTTGTCTGGCTCCTTCTTGGCGTGGTTACCGGCGCCCAAGGGATATTGATATTCCTGCTGTTGAAATAAAGCGCCCCGGAGTCGATGCGTGTTATTTTCCAGTGAATTTCGTTCGCCAGCTCAATGGCGGAAATGCCGCGTACCCGTGAAGGCCATCGCCATTCCGCGCGCATCGGCGGCCGCGATGACTTCCGCATCCTTGACCGATCCGCCCGGCTGAATCGCTGCCGTGGCCCCCGCCTCCGCTGCCGCCAGCAGACCGTCCGGAAAGGGGAAGAACGCGTCGCTGCAGACCACGCTCCCTTGGAGCGGCAACTTGGCCTCGCCGGCCTTCCAGACCGCGATGCGGCTGGCATCCACCCGGCTCATTTGGCCCGCGCCCGTGCCCAGCGTCCGGCCTTCGCTGACGTAGAGAATGGCGTTTGATTTCAGGTGCTTCACCACGCGCCAGCCAAACAGCATCGCCTTGAGTTCCGCCTCGGTCGGCGGCCGTTTGGTGACGATTTTCAAATCCGCCGCCGTCGTCACCTTTAAATCGCGCTGCTGGAGCAGGAACGAATCCGCCCCCACGCTCCGCATGTCCCACGGCTGCGCCGCTGAGGGGCATTTGGTGATTTGCAACAGGCGGAGGTTTTTCTTCTGCTGCAAAATCGCCAGCGCTTCAGCCGTGAATTCGGGCGCGACAATGACTTCACTGAAGATTTCTGCAATCGCTTCCGCGCACGCGCTGTCAAGGGTCTGGTTGACGGCGATGATGCCGCCAAAGGGTGCCTGCTTGTCGGTGGCGTAAGCCCGGTCCCATGCCTCGCGCAGGTTTGCGCCCTGTCCCACGCCGCAGGGGTTCGTATGCTTGAGGATGGCCAGTGTGGGTACGTCTTTTTTGAATTCGGTGATGAGCGCGGTCGCGGCGGTCAGGTCGAGAATGTTGTTGTAGGAAAGCTCCTTGCCGTGGAGCTGTTTGAAATAATCACGGAACTTGCCGTAGAGCGCCGCGGTCTGGTGTGGGTTCTCGCCGTAGCGCAATGGCTGGGCCAGGGGCGCAGAAATCGTCAACCCCTGTGGCAGTGCGTTTTTGTCGGTGGCGAATTCTTTCTGCAGGTGTGCGGCAATGGCAGCGTCGTAGGCGGCGGTGCGGGCATAGACTTTGGCGCAAAGTTTGCGCCGGAGTTCCCGTGTGGTATCGCCGGTGGCGGTAATCTGTTTCGCGACTTCAGCGTAGTCGAGGGGATCCACCACGACGGTAACGCTGTCATGGTTTTTCGCGGCGCTGCGGAGCATCGATGGGCCGCCAATGTCAATATTTTCTATGGCCTCATGCAGGGCGACGTCCGGCTTGGCGACGGTGGCTTCGAACGGATAAAGATTCACCACCACGAGGTCGATCGGCTTGATGGCGTGCTGTTTCACCGCCGCCTCGTGTGCGGCGTTGCCGCGAATGTAAAGCAGTCCGCCGTGGACGAGCGGATGTAGCGTCTTGACGCGGCCGTCGAGCATCTCGGGAAAGCCGGTGTGTTCGCTGATGTCTTTTACCGCGAGGCCGGCCTCGCGGAGCGTCTTGGCAGTGCCGCCGGTGGAAATGAGTTCTATGCCGCTGGCGGTCAGAATTTGGGCGAAGGCCACCAGCCCGGTTTTATCGGAAACGGAAAGGAGTGCGCGTTGAATTTTCACGCGCGACAAAATCTATGAAACCGCCCGCGGCTGCAACGGCAAATTGAGTTGTGTGCGAAAAACTTCTCAAGTTCTCAATCAATCTGCAAATATCGCTCCTGGTTGTTGAAAAATGGCAGAAAAACCGCCTTAAATTTCTCGCATAATATCTTGACCTACCGGTTGCCGGATGGCTATTCTCTGGGTAGATAGTTTTTTTAGCTGACTAAATAATTGATGGTAACACAACAATTCAGAATGAAAACGACAATCAAAATCTCCGCTGTAGTGCTCTCGCTCGTTGTTGCTAATGGCGTGGC
>CAIMLG010000151.1 GCA_903842235.1 uncultured Verrucomicrobia subdivision 3 bacterium | reverse complement strand
GATGCACGACGATGCGCAACTGGAAGTCGTTCTCGTCGCGCGTGCGTTTCTTCAGGATTTCCTGGAGCTTGCGCTGGATCTCCACGCTCATGGGGGTGGTGCTTTTGACTTTGCCGCGGCCCTTGCAATACGGGCAGTCGTCATAGACGGCGGCGCGGACGCTCTCGCTGTGACGCTGGCGGGTCATTTCCATGAGGCCGAGCTGGGAGATGGGGAGGATGTGGGTCTTGGCCTTGTCACGGCGCAACCCGTCGCGCATGCGGTTGTGCACCTGCTGGCGGTCGCGCCCGGATTTCATGTCAATGAAGTCGAGCACGATGAGCCCGCCCATGTTGCGGAGCCGGAGCTGGCGGCAGATTTCCTCGGCGGATTCCAGGTTCACCTTGAGGATGAGGGCTTCCTGATCCTTGCCGCCCTTATGGCGGCCGGTGTTCACGTCAATGGCCACGAGCGCCTCGGTTTCATCAATGACGATGTAGCCGCCGCTCTTCAAATGCACCTGGCGGGAGAAGGTGTTCTCCAGCTGCTTGCTGATATTGAAGCGGTCAAAAATCGGCTGCGCCTCGACGTAGGGGATGATCTTCTTGGCCGAGCGCTGGGAGATCTTGGCAATGATCTCGCGCATGCGCTCGCAGGCCTTGGGGTTGTCCACGACAATGCGCTCGACGTCCTCGGTGAGGAAATCGCGCACGGTGCGCTCGATGAGGTCGGGCTCCTGGAACACGCAGGTGGCCGGCGGCTGCTTCTTGATTTTTTCCTGCACGCTGTTCCATTCCTCAATGAGGAAGGCGAGATCGCGCACGAAGTAGCGCTTCTGCTGGCCCTCGCCGGCGGTGCGCATGATGACGCCCATGCCGTCGGGGATGTGCAGTTCGCGCAGGATTTTCTTAAGGCGCTTGCGCTCCTCGGGATTCTCAATCTTGCGCGAGATGCCGGACTGGTCCGAATTGGGCAACAGCACGAGGAAACGGCCGGGCAGCACGAGGTTGGTCGTGACCCGCGGGCCTTTGGTGCCGATGGGGCCCTTGGTGACCTGCACAATGATGTCCGCGCCGGGGGAATACAGGCGCGGGATGTCTTTCTGCGTGATCTTGGGGCGCTGCGGGCGGCGACTCTGGTTTTCGCGCTCGACGATTTCCACGCCGGAGTCGAACTGGTTGGGCACGATGTCCCAGTAATGCAGGAAGGCGTTTTTCTCGAAGCCGATGTCCACGAACGCGGCCTTGAGGCCATCCTCGAGGTTGCGCACCTTGCCCTTGAAGATGCTGCCGACGAGGCGCTCCTCGGTGGTGCGCTCGATGTTGAACTCCTCCAGCTTGCCTTCCTCGGTCACCGCGACGCGCGTTTCGAGCGTCTCGGCGTTGATGATGACTTCCTTGTGGATTTTCTTTTCCGGCCGGATCAGGCGCTGAACCTTCTTGACGAGGTTGGACGCGGCATCCTTGATCGTTTCGATCAGGCCCTTGGGCGGCTCCTGAATCTTCACCGGCGCGAATTTTTCCGCCACGGCCGGCACCGCGGGCGCGGTCTCGGGCGCGGGGGGTGGCGCCGGGTCGCCCGGCAGGGCGGCCGCTTCGGGCCGGCCCTCCGGGGGCAGGCCGGCGGCGAGATTTTCGGCGCGCTCGATCTCGTGCAGGTGGCGTTTCTCAAAAACGCGCTCGGCGCCGCCCTGTTCGGTCACCACGTCGGCGCGGGCCTCCACGGCGGCGCGATCGGTTTTTTGTTGCGCGGGATTCAACCCGCCCTTGGGCTTGAAGCGCATGCCGCGGCGGCGCCGCGAGAAGTTATTATTGCTCATATTTCAGTATCCTCTTCGATGGATGTGGATGTTTTGCATCAGGCCCAGCGCGATCAACGAGCACAGCACTGAAGACCCGCCATAACTTAACAGCGGCAGTGGGATGCCCGTAACCGGGACGATGCGAATGTTCATGCCGATATTGATAAACACGTGGCTGAACAGGAGCGTCACGACGCCCACGGCCACGAGTTTGCCCAGGCGATCGCGCGCCTGCCCGGCAATTCTCAATCCGGAGAAGAGAATCACCGCATACAACGTCAGCACCACCAGGGAACCGACGAATCCTTCCTCCTCGGCTATCACGGAGAAAATGAAATCATTGTGCGCCGCACTCGGCGGCAAAAAGCTTAACGCGGTCTGCTTGCCCTGGCCCCAGCCCTGCCCCCAGAGCCCGCCGGACCCGACCGAAATCAGCGCCTGGCGCGATTGGTAGGACTTGTCGCTCTGCAATTCCCGCGCCGCCGCCTTTTGGGCCAGCGTGGCGTTGGCGGGGGCAAAATCCTTCCCGAAATACACCAGCAACCGCTGGCGCTGGTATTCCTGCATGGGCACCTGCCAGCGCGGCGGGGCCAGCAACACATCCGCCAGCAACAGCCCGCCAAGCAACCCCACCGTGCCGATGAGGAGCAGCAGGTATTTGCGCGGCGTGCCGGCCACCAGCATCATCACCAGCCCCGTAGGCACCAGCACCAGGGCGGAACCCAAGTCCGGCTCTTTGATAATCAGAGCGCAGGGCAGCAACAGGAGGCCCATGCCCTGCCAGAAGATCAGCGGCTGGCGGAGCTCATCCACCGGGCGGCTTAAGAAATTGGCGCCGGCGAGAATGAAGGCGAGCTTGGCAAATTCGCTGGGCTGAAATTGAAAGGGCCCCAGATCAATCCACCGCTGCGCCCCCCAGCCGTGGGTTTTGCCGAGGCCGGGAATGAGCACCGCCACCAGGCACAGCATCATCCCCCAATAGGCCACGAAGGACCACCGCGCCAGCGTGTGATAATCCACCACGCACAAGGCGATGGCCGCCCCCAGGCCCAAGGCATACCAAACCAATTGCCGCGCCCACGCCTGATTAAACCACGCCACCCCCGCCGCCGCATTGCTGGCCGAGGTGGCGCTATAGACGAACGCCGTGCCAAGCAGCATCAGCCCGACCAAGGCCGCGATTTGCAGCCGGTCGAACGACTCTTTCGGAACTATTTGCGTCGGAAACATGGTTTAATTCGCCGCCAGGATTTTCCCGGCCCGGCTTTTTTCCTTATTTAAAATCGTTTCATAAATGTCATGGGCAATCGGCGCGCAGGTGCCACCGCCGGAACCGCGGGCTTCCGATTCCACCATGACCACGACGGCGTAGCGCGGGCTTTCATAGGGCGCGAAGGAGGCAAACCAGTAGTTCCAGCCCTTGGCCCGCAGCCGGCTCTCGGGCACCTGCGCGGTGCCGGTCTTGCCACAAATCAACAAACCGGGCACCCGCGCCGACGTGCCGGTGCCTTCGATGAGGTCTTCGGTTTCGCCCAGCATCGCCTCGTGCAAAATCCGCAGGCTGCGGCCGCTCACGCCGATTTTGGAGCGCACCAAGCCGGTGGGAAATTCATTCACCGCTTGGCGCTGGGTGGGATCCTGCGGCTCCAGCCGAGCCACGAGCCGCGGCCAAAACACGGTGCCACCGTTGGCAATGGCCGAATACACTACCGCCATCTGCAGCGGGGTCACCGCCACGGCCCCCTGGCCGATGCAGACATTGGCGGTATCCCCGGTGCGCCAATCGGGACTGCGCACCCGCTCGACCGTCGGCAGATCGCCGCCGGTTTCCTGCCGGGTGGGCAGGCCGATGGTTTCGCCCAGTTGAAATTTCTTGGCCAGCGCCACCACGCGCTCCACGCCCGCCTGCAAGCCCGCTTGAATGAAATAGGAATTGCTGGAGCGTTCGATGGCCCGCTTGAATTTGTATTTGCCCGGCGGCGCGGTGTCTTTGACCCAACTGCGCGCGCTCAAAAAATAGCAGCCATGGAGCGGGTCTTCCGGATTCGCCTCGACGGTGTATTCCTGGTCGGGATTCAACCCCGCTTCCAGCGCGGCGAGGCTGACGATGACCTTGAAGATGGAACCGGGCGCGTAGTTCTCCGCCGTGGCCCGGTTTTTTTCGGCTTGCAGCGCCTGGAGCTGTTGATACTTGGCGAAAGAAATTCCGCGCGCAAAATCGCCGGGGTCGAACGCGGGCGAGGACACCAGCGCCAGCACATCGCCATTCCGCACATCCATCACCACCACCGCCGCCCGGGCGTTGGTGCCCTGGTGCCGGACCAAGGCCGCCGTCGCGGCCTGCTGCAAATCCAGATCCAGCGTCAGCACCAGATTCTGGCCCGGCTCCGGCGGGCTCCAGACCGTTTTCGCCTGGCGATAGCCCAAGCTATTGACCAGCACCGATTCCCCCCCGGCCCGGCCACGCAGTTGAGGATCGTAACCGGCCTCCAAACCAATGACGCCGAGGTAATCCTTCAACCGATACTTAAAAACCGGATCTTCACCCGCCTGCGAATCGTTGTCCCGCCGCAAATAGCCCAGCACATGCGCCGCCAGATTGGTGTGCGGATAATCCCGCACGGACTCCAATTCCAAATCCACAGCCAAATCGCCGGAGAAGTTTTCCTCGAACTGGGCGATCTGGCGCGCATCCAGAGACTCCAAGATCGGAAACGGCAGCGCCCGGCTAGTTTGGTAATGCTGGTTAAATTTTTTCGGATCCAGCGCCAGCGGCTGGCCAATTTTTTGGCCCGCCTGCCCCACGATGCGATTCACCACATTGTAGCGGGCTTGCATCGACAAGGCCTCCACCTGGCTCATATTCAAGCGGACGCGGTTCGTTTGCACCGTTCCGGCCGGGCGCCAAAAGGCCCAGAACGGCGGCGGCGCGGGGGTGATTTTGACCGGCCGCAGGCGGTCGTATTCACTATTGAACTGGCCGCTCAAATCGTCGAGATAGATGCTCAAATTATAAACCGGCCGGTTCTCGGCCAACACCCGGCCCGCGCAGTCCAGAATCTTGCCGCGCGCGGCGGGCAGCCGGATGGTGCGATACGACTGCGTCTCCAAGTGCGATTGGAATTCGTTGGCCGAAACCACCTGCACCCACCACAAGCCCGCGAGCAAAATGACGAGCCCGACCGCCAGCATCAGCGCCACCAGGCGGAGCTGCGGTTCGTTCTTTTTAAATTCGTCAACGAAGAGCATTTTTTATTAGTTCAAAGGCCAAGGTCCAAAGCCCAAAGCCGGAAACAGCCGGCGACTCACGCGGAGCGCAGACTTTGGACATTGGACTTTAGACTTTGGACTCATTTTACAACTTATTCCGGCCGCGCTGGATTTCGCGGTCCGGGCGAAAACTGGTTTCCTGGCGCAGCGGATAGCCGAACGCCCGATCGCAGCGGCCCAGCAGCCAGAACAGCCCCGGCGCCGCGAGCCCGCCGCCGATCGTCATCACCGCCCATTGCCACAGCGTGCCCCAGCCCAGCAGCGGCTGCTGGCGGCTGCTCAGCAACAGCAGCAAGGCCAGCGCCGGCGCGAGCGCGCTGGCCACCGCCCCGAGCACCAACTGGGCAAACGGCGCATCGCGCAGCAGCAAATCCCGGCGCAAATAAATGGGGAAGCCCACGGCAAACAGCGGCAGAATCGTGAGGCCGAGCGGATTGGCCGAAAAGGTGTCAAACCACAGCCCGCCCAGCACCGCGAGCAAGGCCACCGCGGGCAGCTCGGCATACAGGGCGGCATAAACCATCAGCCCGGGGAGCAAATCCACCTGCGCCCCGAGCAACTGGCGCGGCAGGGTAAACGTCGCCTCGCCGAACACGGCGAGAAACGCGGCGGCCAGAATCAGGATGGGCGGGAAAATATTCATTTGTCGGGAAACAGCACCCACACTTGTTCCAGCGAGCCCAGATTGGCGTTCAGCTTCACCCGCGCCTCGGTGTAAAGCCCGTATTCCACCGGGCGGGAATCCACGATCTGGCCGATGGGAATGCCCGCCGGAAAAATCCCGCCCAAGCCGCTGGTCACCACGCTTTGGCCGGGTTTTAAATTGGCGCTGCTGGCGAGATAGGTCAGGGTCACCCGCGCATGGTCCAAGGGATCGCCGGCGATGATGACGCCCATATCGCGGGCGGTATTTTCCACAGTGGCGGAAACGCGGCAACTGGGCCCGCCAACGTTCGCGTCGCCCAGGAGCACCACTTGGGATTTCGTATAGCTGACGGAACTCACCCGGCCGATCAGGCTGCCGGTGCTGGTCAGCACCGGCAGGTTTTCGCGGACGCCATCGCGGGTGCCTTTATCAATCTGCACGGTGCGCCACCAGTTGGCCGGGTCGCGGGCGATGACCTGGGCCAGCCTAAGCCGCCACGGCACGGTTTTCTGCCAGCCGAACAGCGTGCGGAGCTGGTCGTTTTCGCGGGCGATGGCGGCGGCCTGGACGGCCTGGGAGGTCAGCTGCTGGTTTTCGCGGCGAAGCTGGTCAACTTGCTGGAGCAGTTCACGCCGGGGCAAGACGGAATCGGCCAGGTCGGCGGGGAGCTGCTGCGCCGCGCTGGCCAAGCCGAACAACGGCAGAAACCAACTGCCGGCGACCCGTTTCAGGCGCGCGGTCGCGTTCGCGGGCAGGCTCAGGAGCACGATGGCCACGAAGACCACCGCGCCCAGCACGAAATAATTTTTTTGCTTAAACATCCGCTAAACGGCTCACGGCCGTTGTGCGGTGAACTCCCGGGAAGAATCAGTATTTGGCGTTGGTCGCCACGCGTTTCAGGAATTCGATTTCCTGCAACACGCGCCCGGTGCCTTCGGCGACGGCGCTCATCGGGTCGTCAGCGAGATGCACAGGCAGGCCGGTTTCGCCGGCCACCAGCCGGTCAATACCGCGGATCAAGGAGCCGCCGCCAGCCATGACCAGCCCGCGATCGACGAGATCGGAGGCGAGTTCCGGGGGGCAGCGTTCCAGCGTGATCCGAATGGATTCGAGAATACTCGAAAACGGTTCCTGCAAGGCCTCGCGGATTTCCTCGGAACGGATGGTCAGCGTCTTGGGCAGGCCCGACCCGAGGTCGCGGCCCTTGACATCCATCGTCAGTTCTTGTTCCAGCGGAAAGGCGGAGCCGATGCGAATCTTGATTTCTTCTGCGGTGCGTTCACCGATCATCATGTTATAGGCACGCTTCATGTGGGCGATGATGGTGGCATCCATTTCGTCTCCGCCCACCCGCAGGCTGCGGCTGAAGACGATGCCGGCGAGCGAGATGATTGCGATTTCGCAAGTCCCGCCGCCGATGTCCACAATCATGTTACCCGCCGGCTCATGCACCGGCAGACCGACGCCAATGGCCGAAGCCATGGGCTGCTCGATCAAATAGACCTCCCGCGCACCCGCATGGGTGGCAGAGTCTTTCACCGCCCGTTTCTCCACTTCAGTAATGCCGGAAGGCACCGCGACCACCACGCGGGGGGCGATGAGTTTCCGATGATGAACCTTCTGGATGAAGTGGCGCAGCATGGCCTCGGTGATTTCGAAGTCGGCAATCACGCCGTCTTTCATCGGGCGGATGGCCACGATGTTGCCGGGCGTGCGGCCCAGCATCCGTTTGGCTTCGTCACCGACGGCGAGAACATTCGTTGTTCCCGCCTGAATGGCCACCACCGAAGGTTCCCGCAGGACGATACCACGGTCCCGCACATAGACGAGGGAGTTTGCGGTCCCTAAATCTATTCCAATATCGTTGGAGAACAGGCTTTTGAATTGCTCAAGCATGAATGTGCCTAATCGGGAACAGTTAAAGGCCAGCCACGGCAAAGGTCAAGCGGGGAATGTGAATAACTCGCAAGCTGAGCCCTAAACCCACCCTTCTACCATTTGATGGGAAATCGGTTTTTTGGCAGGAAGGCGGCGCGGCGGCGGCGGCAGTTCGGGTTAAACCTGGGTCACGCTGGCTCGGGGGACGGACCGCGCAGCGCGCGGTCCCTACCACCCCATAAACTGGCACGGGAAAACGGCTCGCGGGGACGCTCGCCCCACCTCCGGGCCGGAGGGAAGCTGAGTCGGTTGCCCACCTCTGTAACCAGGGAACGAAAACCGAAAACCAACCAAAGATGACATCCGATGACATCCGATGACATCCGATGACAGTTTTTTAAAATCTCGGAAACCGGGCTAAGTCGGGCTTTGGCACTTTTTGGCACCCCCTTTTCGGGCGGCGCGCGGGCGACCCGAGAGCCGGACCGGGGCGATCCACCGCACGGTGTGCGGGGAGTCATAAGCAAAAGCAGAAATTGCGAAATATGAAAGTTGAAAAAAATACGTAACTTTTGTAAGTGGTTGATAGAGCATCTAAAATCGGACCGTTTCCGGACCGTAGAGAGGCATATTTTCCGCACCCCCCTCACCGTCCCAAGCCCGAGGCACGCCCCCCAGCCAAGGCAAAGTGGGAAGCGCTCACGAGGGGAGGGTGAGAACGGGCAACGAGACATCGCAATCACCGATCCAGTCAGCGGACCCCGGCGAACAAAATGTCAAAGAACCACAAACGCGCCTCCAAGAACCCCGTTGGCTGTCTTCGTATTTGTATTTCATATACGACAATTTCAGACGGCGGTCAAGGGGAAAATTCCGGCGGCGCTAATCCTGCATTTCGTTTGTTCGGGAACGGACCGCGCTGCGCGCTGACCCCGCTTTGGCCAAAACCAAGCAGCAGCTACGCAAACACGATTTTCGTCGTCGCCTCATTTTCATCACAGCCGCGCGTCAACTCGGCGGTCACGGACGAGATGTCCTGGATGGAAACCGGCCAGCCCAGCGGCTTGGGCGATTTCACCTCGACTTGCGACGGGTCGCACGTCGGCTGTGAAATCTTCTGGTGCGGCGCGGCCGTTGTCCTATGCCGAGGGCGCTGTATCCGGTGAAGGAAATAAAAAAACTGGCAGCAAATTGCCGGCCGCGTTGGACAGGCGGTTTTATTTTGTGGGCGGAAAATCGGTCGGCATCCACGCCGGCAGGTCTTTCAGACTTTCACGGGCTGCTGCGGAAGTCGGAATGCGCCAGGCTTCAAAGAACGGGCCCAGATTCCGGCCGGTGGCGCGCGAAAAACGCACGAGCCATTGATCCCGTTTTTCGTCGTCGGATTTAGGCCGCGCAAGCTTCGGTAAATCGCGATATTCCGCAAAAACTTTCTGGAAGCTGTCCCAGCCGAACGCTTCGATCAACTGGTCGTAACAAATCAACGCGAGGAACGGGTCGGATTTCCATTCCGTAAAGGAACCGCCCTTGGTGAAATAGGCCAGCATATTAGCCTGCCGCTTGGCGGCGCTGATCCCGCCATGGCCATGGCGGGACAGACCGCAAACCTTTGCAAAGCAATACATCGAGAAAAGGTTGCAGGTGACCTCGCCGGCGCCGGCGAAAGTCCAGTCGGGGCGCTGGTGGTTGTGTCCCAGTTCGTGGTAGAAACCCCAGTTGCCCTGGGATAGCGCAGTCATCTCCGCGACGCGGCCGGCTTGATCCAGATGCGCCATGATGGGGTAGCCGGAATGCATGTAGCCGGCGGAGATCTGGCGGTCCAGAACAAAACGTTCCGGGCTGCGCCGGTTGGTGAGGCCAGCCAGATCGTCTTCGGCGGCCACGATGCGATCCCAGTATTGTAAAACTTCCTCCGGATTTTCAAGGTCGCGAATGTTTTTTGAAGGCAGCGAGATGATCAGATTATGCCCGGCCAGCTCGGCCCACGGTGCCGGGCGCAGCCGGATTTCGTTTTTCCATTGCGCGAGGCCGGTCTGGCCCAGTTCGAAGAGCGGGGCGGCCACGGCATTTTCAATGGTGACGGCCAGCACGCCCAGCCCGCAATGGTCCGGCACTTCGATGAAAACCGGCCCGCCAAAGGCGTTGGCGGCCTTGGTGATCCCGCCGGCCAGCGCAAAGCGGCGGGTAATTTCCGGCACGCGGGTCCACGCGTTGATCGCCTCAGACCAAAGTTGATCGCGATGACAACCAATCCGCACGGCGAGTTTCCCCGCAACCGCATTCGAGGAAATGGTGACGGTGATCAATTCCCCCGGCGCGGCATAAAGCCCGGTGCTGTGCCAGCGCGGAATGGCAGTGTCCACCGAAATGGTGCGGGTGAGACGCGGGGCTTCCGACGCTACGGGGCCGGGAAAATCCGCAGCGGCCGGATGCGCCCGCACGGCTTCCGCCGGGGCAGCCATGAGCTGGCGGATGGATTGCTGGTAGGCCGCAAAATCATTGGTCGCCCCCGCGCGTTTCCAGGGCAGGCGTTGGCTCGGAAAGGTGGCAAGCGCGTCCGGCGCTCCGGCACTCGTCGCAGCTGGAACCACGAAGGGGCTGCAGCCAATCATTAATCCGAACCAAAAATGATTGAATTTGGGTTTCAAGGCTGGTTGAGTCTTCACTGTGACGGGCGCTTCCAGGGTTATCAAACAAAATTAGTCCGGACATTGCGCCGCTGCGCCCGACGACGACCCGACGGGGTTGCCCCCCCCCGCTACGCAAACACGATTTTTGTGGTCGCCTCTTTTTCATCCCAGCCGCGCGTCGGCTCGGCGGTCACGGACGAGATGTCCTTGATGGAAACCTGCCGGCCCAGCGTCTTGGGCGATTTCACCTCGACTTGCGACGGGTCGCACGTCTGCTGTGAAATCTTCTGGTGCGGCGCGGGCTTGTAGCGGATATAGAGAATCTTCGGCGTGTCCGGCGCGAAATACAGGATGCGCGATTTCTCCGGGATGCACAGATAGGCCTTGTTCAGGATGGTGCCGCCGAACGTGAACCGCTTGAGATAGCTCGCCTCGCGGTCGGTGTAGGCGCAGGTGAACACCTGTTCGCGGTCCGGCAGGCCGCAGAAGAACAGTTCCTGCCCGACGAATAATTTTTCCGGCAGTTCAGTCACCTTGAACGTGCCGTCGCGGAACACGAGCAGGAGCTTGTCGAACTTGGTGCACTCCAGCTTGAATTCCTCGCCGCTGACCTTGTAGCCCACGTAGCCCGTCTCGCGATCGTAGCTGACCTTGAACGCCTTGAACGCCACGGCCTTGGCATCCACTTCCTCGTGGCGCGCGGATTTCGTGGTCAGGCGCGGATATATCTTGGCGTATTTTTCCAGCAGCGCTTCGAGGTGGCCGATGACATACTTCGTGAGGGCTTTGAGATTTTTGCGAACGGCTTCGAGCTCCGCCTTGGTCTTCTCCATCTCTTCGCGATGCTGGTTGATGTCGAAGAGCGAAATGCGGCGGATGCGCACCTGCAGCAGCTTCTCCACATCGGCATCCAGGATCTCGCGGACGAGCTGCTTGGCAAACGGCTTGAAGCCTTCGTAAACGGCCGCCCTCACCGCTTCGTTCGTCTTGCACTTCTCGATCAATTTGTAAATGCGCTCCTCGATGAAAATGCGCTCCAGTGTGCGGTAATGCAGTTCGGCGAGCAGCTGTTGCTCGCGCAGATCCAGTTCGCGCTTGAGGATGCGGACGAGCTGGTCGGTGTTCTCGCGCAGCACTTCGCTCACGGTCAGCTCGACCGGGCGATTGTCCTTGATGACGATAATCCGGCTGGAAATGGTCGTCTCGCAATCGGTGAAGGCATAAAGCGCGTCCACCAGTTGCTCGGCTTCCACGCCCGGCGGACAGCGGATCTCAATCTCCACGGTTTCGGAGGTAAAATCGTTGATGGATTTGACCTTCAACTTGCCCTTGCGCACGGCGTCTTCAATCGAACCGAGCAACGAATCGGTGGTGGTGGTCGGCGGAATTTCCGTGATGACCACGGTGGCTTCATCCTTCACCTTGAGGCGGGCGCGCACCTTGACCGAACCCTTGCCGTCCTGATAATCGCGGGCGTCCATCAAGCCGCCGGTCGGAAAATCCGGCAAACACTTGAACGGCTGTTTCTTGAGGATGGCAATCTGCGCTTCGATCAATTCGGGGAAATTGTGCGGCAAAATGCGCGCGCTCAAACCCACCGCGATGCCCTCGGTGCCGAGCATCAGCGTGAGCGGCAGTTTGCAGGGCAAAGTCACCGGCTCCTGGTTGCGGCCGTCGTAGCTGGGGATAAACTCGGTGATGGAGTCGTTGAACACTTCCGTGCGCGCCAGTTCCGTCAGGCGACATTCGATATAACGGGACGCCGCCGCCGGGTCGCCGGTGAAAATATTGCCGTAATTTCCCTGGCCTTCGATGAGGTAACGCTTATTCGCCAGCACCACCAGCGCGTCGCCGATGGAGGCGTCGCCGTGCGGATGATATTGCATCGTATGGCCCACCACGTTGGCCACCTTGATGAAGCGCCCGTCGTCCTTCTCATGCAACGCCCAGAGGATGCGCCGCTGCACCGGCTTCAGGCCGTCCGCCAGATTCGGAATCGCGCGGTCGCGGATGACGTAGCTGGCGTAATCGAGAAAGCCGCGGTCCACGCGGGCATGCAGGCCGACGGCAATTTTCTTCGGGTCAAACGGCTTGTGCGTGGGCGTCTCGAAAACCTCGGCGACGACATGGTCCGCGCCATTGCCATTGCCGGCGGCGGGCGCCTTGGCCGGGGCGGTTTCCGCCGGGGCAGCAGTGGGGCTTGCCATCGGCAATTCGGGTTGACCGGGTTCAGTTTTTTTCTTGGCGGCGCTCATGAGCGGCGCGCATTAAGCCAGAACCGAGCGCAGGCGGCAAGATTGGAGCCACGCCACCGGCATAAAAATCGTGGCGACACGATTTGAGAAAGGCGGTAGGCTCAGGCCACCTATGAAAATCCTTCTCTGCCGCTGGCTGATCCAAGCTGCCTTCGCGTTCGCCCTCATTCTGGGGCAACCGTTGGCGGCACAGAGTCAATCCACAGATAATATTCCGGCCATCGAATTCAAAAATATTCCAATCACTATGGCCATAAAGAGCCTCGCCCGGATGGATGGCATTAACTATAGCATGGATCCAAAAATGTTTTGGAACCGCGATGGCACCAGCCAGCCGGAACCCCAATTGACACTGCGGTGGGAAAATTACACGGCCGCCGATGCCCTGGCGCGGGTGCTCAAAGAAAACCATCTGGTCGCAACCACCAACACCTTCAGCGGCGTGGTTTGCATTACGACCACCAACTTCGTGGCCAATAAGGTGGAGGCCAAGCTGCTGGGCAGCGATACGAACAGCGCCAGTTCCTTGATTTTCTTTGATGAGGTGCCGCTGGCTGAAGCCCTCACAAGCCTCAGCCATCAGGCCCATCTCAGTGTGGGTCTGGATCCGCAGGGGTTAGACAACACGTCAGCGACGATTTCCCTCCGCTGGGAGAATTTAACCGCGCAGCAAGCGCTCGTGGCAATTTGTGAAGTTTACGGCTTGGTCATCGTCAAAGGTTCCACGCCGGAAAGCCTCATTATTAAACCCCGAAAATAGCCACTGTCTGTGCCCGCCAAATTCACCACCACCTTCGAATTCGAGCTGCCGCTCTGGCAGGCGGGCGTTTTGCGCGTGGCGGGGGTGGATGAAGCCGGGCGCGGGCCGCTCGCCGGCCCCGTGGTGGCCGCCGCCGCCATTCTGCCGCCAGCTTGGGCGGACACCGGTTTGCCCGCCGAACTGGCCAGCCTGAACGATTCCAAGCAGCTCACCGAAGCGCAGCGCGAACGGTATTTCGCCTTTCTCACCACTTGCGCCGAGATCGAGTTTGCCATTGCCGCCGTGGACGCGGGCGTGATTGACGCGATCAATATTTTGCAGGCCACGCACCGCGCCATGAACGCCGCGCTGGTGCAGTTGCAGCCGCGGCCGCGGCACGTGCTGGTGGACGGGCGCCCGGTGAAAACGCTGACGGTGCCGCAGACCGCCATCATCAAGGGGGATGCGCGGAGCTATTCCATCGCCGCCGCGAGCGTGCTGGCCAAGGTGACGCGCGACCGGCTGATGCGGGCGTATGCCGCGCAGTTTCCGGAATACGGGTTTGCCGAGCACAAGGGCTACGGCACGGCCAAGCATCTGGCGGCCATCGCGCAGCACGGGGCGTGTGCCATCCACCGCATGACCTTTGCCCCGCTCAAGCCGGCTGGGCCAAAATTGTTTTAGCCACAGATGGGCACAGAGGAAACACAGTTTTAAAAAGCGTCTTTTCGTTCCGGCGCCTTTGTAACCCAAGCTGTTGAACCAAGCGCAGGCCCCATCTTTTAAGACTTTCCAGCTGATTTTGACCTGTTCTGCGGCCAGACACAACGGAACAAGATTCCCGCCAAACCCAAACCAACCAACACACAGATGCTGGGTTCCGGCACCACCGCCACGCCCTCAAGCAAGAACGCCGAAGGCGGCGCACTGTGCGAGTCAAAAACACTCCATGGACCGGCGGGCACCCCGGTAGCCGACCAGCGATCAGCCGATAATCCCAGCACAAAATTGTTGAGGCCCCAGGCAAAATTCCAACCAATATTTCCGTTATCGGGAACTGTCGGTGAAAACACCAGCCAATAATTCCCGCCGCCAGGCACCAAGCCAGTGATATCAAGCTTTAGCTTGAGGGCTTTGGGAGAAACGCTAAAGCGGGAACTTCAACGGGCAGATGGCGCGGGCAGAAGAGTTCGTTTTCCACCTGAGGTTCATCGGGGTGCATCTGTGGCCCAGATTATCTTGCCGCGGTTTCCAGTTTGGGGGCCGGCGGCTGGTGGCCGTTGACAGATTTGCGGCGCAGGCGGAGGCGCCAGTTGGTGAGCACGTCGTAGGTCACGGATTTCTTCAAGTTGGCGAGGTCGCGCACGGTGATTTCGTCCCGGCCCTGCCGGCCCATCAGCACGGCTTCGTCCCACATCCTTGCCTCGGGAATGTCGGTGATATCCACCATCAGCGCATCCATGGCGATGCCGCCGATCAGCGGCGCGCGTTGGCCATGAATGAGCGCGCAGCCTTCATTCCGCACGCGCGGAAAACCGTCGCCGTAGCCGATGGGAAGAATGGCAATCCGGCGTTCCGTCCTGGCCGTGTAGCGCATGCCATAGCCGACGACTTCGCCGGGTTTTAATTTCTGGATCGCGGCGATTTTAGCTTTCACCGACATCACCGGCTCGAGGCCCGGAAGCTGCCGGCAGACGGTCGAGGGGAAAACGCCGTAAAGCAAGATGCCCACCCGCACCATGTCCAGGTGGGCATGGGGCAGGTCGAGATAGCCGCCGCTGTTGCAGGCGTGCCGAAGATTCACGGGAATGCCCCGCTGCTCCAGCGCGCCCAACACCTCGCTGAACCGCGCGAATTGCAGGTTGGCAAACGTCTTGTCCGTTTCGTCCGACTGCGAGAAATGGCTCATCACGCCTTCGAGCCGCAGGGCTTTTTCGGCGGCAATCTGTTCGAGGAGCGGCAGCGCCTCGTCCCAGCGCACGCCGTAGCGGCTCATGCCGGTATTGATTTTGACGTGGACGGGCACCCGCTTGCCAAAGTCGGCCGCCAGCTTCGCCAACTGGCGGACGGCGTGGGGCTCGTTGACGCAGACGGTGAGGTCGTGCGCCACACACCAATCCAGTTCGCTGGCCTGGCGTTCGCCGAGCAGCAGCAACGGCGCAGTGATGCCGCCTTCGCGGAGATGCACCGCCTCTTCGAGCGTGCTGAGGCCAAAGCCCCAGGCGCCTTCCTCCTGCGCCACGCGGGCCACGTCCAGCGCGCCGTGGCCGTAGGCTTCATCCTTGACGATGGCCATGAGCCGGACGGCGGGGGGCAGATCGCCCCGGATGAGCTGCAAATTGCGGCGCAGTTTGCCGAGATCAATCTCGGTCCAGGCCGGCCGCAGCGGAAAATGTTCGGAATCAGACTTCATCGCACAGGCAGGGAGTTAAACCCTGAAAGCGGCGAAACACACGCAAAAAATATTCACTGCGAAAACCCCGGGGTGGACGGCCCTTGAACGCGTGAAAAAGTTGCAAGACAGGCTTGCCTCCCCCCTGAGCGACAGGTAACTCAAGCGGGTGCAGGCGAAGCATTTCAACTGGTCGCTGGGGTTATGGCTGGCGGCGCTGTTCCTGACGATCCTCGGCGCCAAGCTGCGGGTGATCCAGCTTTATGGCACCAACCTGCCGTTTTTTGACCAATGGGACGAAGCCCGGCAGTTTTTCAAACCCTGGCTGGAGGGGCATCTGACATTCAATACGTGGATTGCAGGGCACAACGAACACCGGATATTTTTCACCCGCGCATTGGACTGGTTGGAAATCCAACTGAACCACGAGTGGGATCCGCGGCTGCAAATGGTGGTCAACGCGGTCCTCCACTCGGGCTATGCCGTCGGCCTCGCCTTTGGCGTCTGGTTTTTTACGGCCAAGAAAGATGCGGGCTGGATTTGCGCGGTGATCGCGCCATTATTTGCGCTGCCCTTTGCAGCGGAAAACACCCTCCACGGGTTTCAGTCGCAGATGTATTTTCTGGGGATTTTTTCACTGGCGGCCATGCTCGGCCTCAGCTTCGGCCGGGTGGGCGGGTGGGGGTGGAGCCTGGGTTTATTGGCGGCGCTGCTGGCGATTTTCACGATGGGCTCGGGCTTTCTGGCGGCGGCCGCGGTCGCTGGCCTGATCATTTGCCGCGGGGTGAAACACCGGCGCTGCGAGCGCAACGACCGCATCACGCTGGCGGCCGCGCTGGCGGTCGTCGGCCTAGGCCTGGCGCTGAAGGTGGCCGTGGCAGACCAGCAGTTTCAGGCGAAAACCAGCGGCGCTTTTTTCGCGGCGCTGGCGGGCAACCTGGCCTGGCCCTTCGCGAATCAACCTGGGCTGCTGCTGCTCACCGGCCTGCCGGCGGCGTGGGTGGCGGTTGAATATTTTCGCGGCCGCCGCCCGGATTCGCGCCCCGCGGAGTTGGTTTTGCTGCTCACGGGCTGGGGGGTACTACAGGCAGCGGCCCTGGCTTATGGCCGCGCCAATCTGGCCGGCTGCAGCCGCTATTTTGACACCTTGAGCATCCTGAACCTAGCCAGCCTTGCCGGAGTCTTTTGGCTGCGGGAAAGCGCGCGCGGGCCGCACGGGCCGGCCCGGATGCGGCCGTGGCTGGTGGTGGCGTGGACGGGGTTCCTCCTCGTCGGGCTGGGGCAAGCTTCGCAGGCGACGCTGACCGGTTATCTGCAATGGAGCCGCGCGTGGGGCCTGCTGGAGGAAGAAAATGTCCGCGCCTATCTCGCCACGGATGACCCCAACCACCTGAGAAACAAGCCCGCGCTCGCCTTGCCGTATGGAAAGCCCGACCAGCTGATGGAACTGCTGCGGGACACGAATCTGCTCGCCATTATGCCAGCGACCTGCCGCAGGCCACTCCGAATGGATAACGGTTCGCCCGGCGAAAGTATTTTCATCCGAGACGGCTTTGCGCCGGAGAAACCGAAACAAGGCTTCACGCAAACCTGGGGCACTTTTACGACGAACGGCAGCCTCGCCACCGGCACGTTCATCAGCGCGCCGCGGCAAGCCACGCTTCCCCGCCTGGTGTTGCCCATCTGTTGCGGGGATGATTTGAGGGGGCTCCGCATCCGGGTGCTGGCCGCTGACGGAAGCCAAATAGAACTGCGGCCGAAAGTCGCCGGCCGCTGGCACGATCTTGTGTTTGCGTCACCAACCGGCCCCTTCCGACTGGAAGTGAGCGATGCCAACCCGCATTCCTGGATCGCGTTCGGCGACCCCAAGGAAACGGGGATTTTCTCGATTGCCGCCCGGCGGTTGACGAATCAAGCGGTGGCGATCTTGCTCGCGGGATTGGCCGGGTTGGTTCTGCTAGCCGGGAGAAATTTACTCCGCCCCCAACGCGATTGGCCGGCGTTCCTAATTTTTCTGGGGGCGGCGACCATTGGTGGCGCGGTATGGTTCACCTGTGATTTTGACGCCGAGGCTGAAAGCGCCAAGCTCCAAGCCGCCTTCGCCGCCGAGGCGGCGACCGGCGGCAATTGGCAACTCGCGCAAAGGCATTTGCGGGAAGTGTTATGGGCGCAGCCCGATAATCCCGACGCGCTCGGCGCGCTCGGCAATTTGACATTAGCCGGCTCCGAATTACCCGCCGCCTATTATCACGCCGCGCTTAAACTCCAGCCCCACTTCGCAGCGGCGGAGGCAGGCTTGCGCCGGATCGCCGCCGAAAACTGACCGAGCCGCAACGGGCTTCACCCCAAGACCGCGAAAGCCCTAATAAAAGGTC
>CAIMLG010000150.1 GCA_903842235.1 uncultured Verrucomicrobia subdivision 3 bacterium | reverse complement strand
TTTTCTGCCGAAGATCAAAATTGAAACCGTCCTTGCCGACAATCAGGTAAAAGCCGCCGGCGAAGCCATCATCAAGGCCGCCAAAACCGGCAAGATTGGCGACGGCAAGGTGTTTGTCTCGGCGATCGAGGAAGCCATCCGCATCCGCACCGACGAACGCGGCGACTCGGCCGTCTAACGGCTAAAGTTCCCGGGCGCCGGCACGTTTGAGCCGCGCGATTTCCGCCGCATAGCCGGCCCGGAAGTCCGGAAATTGGAATGCATATTTTAAGTGCGTGAGCAGCTTGGCGTTGCTCACGCTTTTATTTGTCACCCCCCGTTTGCGCCCCAGCTCCCCGGTCGCCGGAATTTTTGGCGGCAACGGCCGGTTCAGTTTGGCGGCCAGCCATTCAAAAAACGTCAACTGCGTCACCGGCTCGCAATCCGCTGCGTTGAAAATCTCACCGGGTTTCGCGGTCCGCAATGCGGCGATGATGACACCAATCAAATCGTCGCGGTGAATCATATTCAGCCAGCGCGAACCGTCGCCCTCGATGTGCGCCTCGCCGCATAGAAATTGCTTGAATGCATGCCCTCGCTCCGGCCCGTAAATCCCCGCCACGCGCAATATCACCGCCGGGAAATGTTGGTGGGGCGAGCGTCCCCGCGAGCCGCTGTGTGAATCCAGCAGAAATTTTTCTGCCTCCACCAAGACCTTGGCCGTCTCCGTTTCCGGTTCCGCCGGACTTTCCTCGGTTACCACCGAGCCATCGTTTTGTGCGTAAACACTGGTGCTGCTGGTATAAACAAACTTCTGCGGTGGCGATTGGGCGAGCCACGCGAGCAGGTTGCGGTTGCCTTCCAGATAAACTTGGCGGTAGTCGTCCGCCCCGCCCCCGCCGGATGCGGAACAGTTCACCACCCAGTCAAAATCCTGCGGCAACTGGGTGAGCGTTTTCGGCTGCGTGATGTCCGCGTGCAGCGGGGTGATACCGGCGGCTTGTAATTCTGCCGCCGCCGAAAGCCTGCGGCGCAGACCGAAAACCGCGTGGCCTTGCCGCCCCAGTTCCTGGCCCAGCGGCCGACCAATGTAACCGCAGCCGACAATTAAAACGCGCATATAAAGAGGCCGTTAAGAATCGTGTTGTCTTGTGTGTCATTCCGCCTCGGTAATATAACCGATGGGCCCAATGGCGCCACCCGCCGGGCATTTTTTCCGCGCCGCACTCTGCGGGGTTTCGCTGGGAATGTAAATCCACGATTGGCTGGGTTCAGCGTTTGGAAAATAGCTTGCGCCCGGGCGCGGTGACGGGAAAATTCGTGCATGAATTCCTTGAAATTGATGTTGGCTGGCGGGCTGGCGAGCTGGTTGGTTCTGAGCCGGTCGGCCTTGTCCGCCGAAATTCCCGAACCACCGGCCGGGGAACGCATGACTCCCGGCCCGCATACCTATACCCTCACGGTGGACGGCGTGAAGCGAAGCTATGTCGTTCATGTTCCGCGCGCCTATGACCCGGCCAAAAAATGGCCGGTGGTAATGATGTTTCATGGCGGCGGCGGCACGGCCCAGGAAGCCATGCGGGATACGGGTTGGGCGGAGAAGGCTGAGCAGGCCGGTTTTCTGGCGGTTTTTCCTGAAGGCACGCCGGAGGATCCGACGAAGCCGCCCCAATTTCGCGGCAACCCGCAGACGTGGAATGACGGTTCCCAACGCTCCAATCTGGGGGCGGTTCAGCGCGGAACCGACGATGTAAAATTTGTTTCCCGGCTGCTGGCCGATCTGAAAACCCATCTGAGCGTGGATGAACAGCGCATTTATGCCACCGGCTTTTCCAACGGGGCTTCCATGACTTTTCGGGTGGCGCGGGAATTGTCGCCGATCTTTGCCGCCGTGGCCCCGGTCGCCGGCGCGGACTGGCTGGCGAATCTGGCGCCGGCCCAGCCCGTTCCTCTCCTCTACATCACCGGCACGGCGGATCCCCTGAATCCGTTCGATGGTGGAACCATTCACATTGGGTTGCGGACGTATGGCCGCAAGCCGCCAACTCAGGAAATGATTCGCCAGTGGGTGAAGCTGTTTCCCTGTCCGGAAACCGCGTGGGTGGTGTATGACCGGGATGGTGCCAAAGGCGTGGCTTACGGTGCCGCGACCAACGCGCCGAGCGTGGTGCTTTACACCCTTGCTGGCCACGGGCATCACTGGCCGGGCGGAAAATCGCTGCTGCCGGAAAGTTTCGCCGGTAAAGACATTGCGAAATTGAAGGCCACGGATGTGATCTGGGAATTTTTCAGAACCAACGCTAAAAAGTGACGATTAACTTTCCATCACCGCCGCAAATCGCAGGCCGCGCGTGCTGATGCGTAGTTCCGGGAAACCAAATTCCTCCATGACCGCTTCGTAAATCAGCACGCCGGTGAGAATGACGTCCGCGCGCAGCTTGGGCAGCCCAATGATTTCCTTTCGCTCAGCCAGCGGCCGTTGCCAAAGCATTTTTCGGTGGGCCACCACCTGCTCCTGTGACAAAACCGTGTTTTCGATTTTTTCCCGGTCGAACCGGGGCAGTCTCTTTTCGATGCGCGCGAGAATGCTGGTGGTGCCGCCGGTGCCGACGAGCCGGATTTCGCCGGCGGCGCGCTGGTGCTGGAGTGCCGGATCCAGGCGCGGCCGGACTTCGGCTTGAAACAGTTCCTTTACCCAGTGGCGGCAGATGTTGAATTCCAGGTCGGTCGGCGGGTCGCTGTGCGGGAATTTTTCCATGAGCCGCACCGTGCCGAGCGCAAAGCTGTGGGCGAAGCTGATGGTCTGGCCGTGGCCCAGGATGAATTCCGTGCTGCCGCCGCCGACATCGAGCAGGAGGAGCGGCTGGCGGGCTAGCTCCGCATCCGTGGCGACGCCTTGAAACGCCCAATCCGCTTCCTGCGCCCCGGAAATAATCTCCGTTTTCAACCCCGCTGCGTGCAAAATCGCCTCGGTCAAATCGCGCGGATCCGCCGCGTCCCGCGCCGCGCTGGTGGCGATGACGCGGATGGTTTCGGCGCTGTGATCGCGGGCGGTTTGGGCAAATTCCGCGACCGCCTCAGCCGTGCGGGCGATGGGTTCAGGCTGGAGCCGCCGCGTCTCGTAAAAGCCTTTGCCGAGCCGCGTCTGCCGGCTTTCCTCATGCACCGGGCGCACCTCCCGCCCCGTCACCTCGGCGACGAGCAGCTTGACGGAGTTGGTGCCGACATCAATGACGGCGCGACGGAGGGTGGCCATGGCGCGGGAGCATAGAGAATCCGGCCGGCCAAACCAAAAGTAAAATGATGACCTTGCGCGGCCATTGCGCCGGGCGCGGGGCGGTGCCATGTTCCGGCATGAATTTGTATTTGCTGCGCCACGGTCTCGCGGTGGAGCGCGCTGAGTTCGACTACGCCAACGACGCGGCCCGCCCGCTCACGCCTAAAGGTCGGCGGCAACTTCGCCTCGTTGGGGCTGGGCTGCGGGCGATGGGCCTGCGGTTCGACGCGATTTTTTCCAGCCCGCTGCTGCGCGCCCGCCAAACGGCGGAAATCGTGGCGGCAGGGTTAAAATTAAAAAAACGCCTCGCGGTTGCAGACGAGCTGAAGCCGGGTGGTTCCGTGCACAAACTGGTAAAATCCATCCGCGGATTAAAGCCGGTGCCGGAAAATGTCCTGCTCGTCGGTCACGAGCCGGATTTCAGCGAATGGATCTCGTTGTTCGTTACTGGCAGCGGTGACGGCGGCTTCGTCCTGAAAAAAGGCGGCCTGGCCAAACTGGAGCTGGAACGACTCCGCGCCGGAAAATGTGCCCTGCTCGCCTGGCTGGTCACCCCGGCGCAGTTGAAGCGGATGCGGTGAGGAATGGGGGCGCGAGCGTCCCCGCGAGCCGTGTTGGCTGTCGGCCGCGACCGGCCGGGTGGAAATTGAACTCCCCCACCTCACCTCACCCAATCCGAAAAGAGATTTTCTGAACGACCGATTTGCCGAAGCTGTGCTGAAGCCGGTCGAGGATTTCTTTGCGGCGATAGCGGACGATTTCCGTGAGCCACACGCTGCTGTCCACGTTCACAAACAGGGTGCCTTTGTGCAGGTTGGCCGGCTGGGCGTGCGCCGTGACCACCGGGTCAATCAGCGCGTTCCACACCTTCACGACCTCGGCTTCCGCCTGCCGCGCATCCAGCCGTAATTCCTTCATCAAATCGGGCAAAACCGCGCCGGGCAGGCGCGCTGGCGTGGCGCGGGCTTTTTCCAGCGGGGCGTAATCCACGCCGCGCCATTGCGCCAGCACTTTGGCGCGGGCATAACTGAAGGATTTTTTGGGCGGCGGCATCGGCCTGAAATTAACCACAGATGCGCCCGGAAGAACACCGCTAAATGTCCGGCGGCGGGCAATTCGGTGGCGCGCCGGTATGGGCGGGAAAAATTCAACTGGCGCCGAAGCTATTCCGCCGCCGAAAAATTTCCACTTGCCGACAACTGCTTTGTGATGCAAAGTCGAAACATGAATCCGAACTGGGCCGCCGAAAATCTCCAAACCATCCGCACGTTAATGGAGCGTTCCGCCATCTATCGCCGGGCGCTCGCGCCGATCACGCTGTTCGCCGGCGGCATGGGTCTGCTGACCGCTGGCATTGGCTTGGGGTGCCAGGTGGAATCGCCGCGCGCCTTTGCCGGGCTGTGGCTGGGAGCGGCGTTTGTGGCCGTGATCGGAGCCTTTCTGTTGGCGCGGCGGCAGGCGGGCAGGGCTCAGGAGCCCTTTTGGTCGCCGCCCACCCGGCGGGTTGCCCAGGCCTTGTTGCCGCCGCTGTTGTGCGGTTTGTTTATCAGCGCCATCTTGGTGCTGCTGGATGTGACTTGGACGATCAACCTGCCGGTGGTGCTGGTTTGGATGCTCTTTTACGGCTGCGCGCTGCATTCCGCCGGTTTCTTCATGCCCCGGGGGATCCGCTGGTTTGGGTGGATCTTCATCCTCAGCGTCATGGGCATTGTGACGGTTTATCTGGTCTGTAACAGTTCGCCGCGCCCGTTTACCGCCCATCTGCTCATGGGCCTGTTCTTCGGCGCGCTGCACCTCGCCTACGGCATTTACCTCTACTTCACCGAGAAAAAACACCCCGCGTGAAACCAGACTTGTTCCTTCAGCTTGACCGCGTGATTCATGAGAAAGGCCGGCTGGCCATCATGTCTTCCCTCGCGGCCACGCCGGACCTCTCGTTCACCGAACTGCGCGATACGCTCGGCATGACCGACGGCAACCTCACCACGCACCTCCGCATTTTGCAGGAGGAAGGCTTTATTGCCGTGGCCAAATCCTACCAAAACCGGCGGCCGCTGACCACCTGCTCCCTGACTGCCGCCGGCCGCAAAGCCTTTGCGGAATACATCACCTTGCTGGAGCAGATCGTCCAGCAAAACAAACTCCCGTGAAAATATCTTTGAACAACTTTGCGGCGGCGCAGTCTTTTACTTTGTGTTGCAAAGTAAACCTGTGAAAATCCTCCGAGCTGAACATCTGGGCATGTGCTTTGGCGTCCGCGACGCCATTGAACTGGCCGAGGCGGAATCTGCCACCCAACCGCTGACGGTGCTGGGCGACCTCGTCCACAACGACACCGTGCTGGCCCGGCTCCGGGCGCAGGGCGTCCAGTTCCAAATCGAAGCCGCCGCCGTGACCACGCCCCAGGTGATGATCACCGCCCACGGGGCTTCTGAGCGCAAGTTGGCGGAGACCCGCGCGCGCGGCTTGCGCGTGCTGGAGGCGACATGCCCGCTGGTGCACGCCGCCCATCGCGCCGTGGCCCGGCTGGTGAAAGAGGGCTTTCACCCGGTCATCATTGGCCAGCGTAACCACGTGGAAGTGCGCGGCATCACCGAAGATTTGGCGGTGTTCGACGTAGTGCTCAACGTCGAGGACGTGGCGCAACTGCGTGAACGCCCCCGGTTCGGCGTCGCCGCGCAGACCACCCAGCCGATTGAACGCGTCCGCGCGCTGGTGCAGAGCATCCGCGAACGCTTTCCCCAGGCCGAAGTGCGCTTCGTGGACACCGTCTGCCAGCCGACCAAACAACGCCAGCACGCCGCCGTGGAACTGGCCAAACACAGCGACGTGGTCGTGGTCATCGGCGGCCAGCACAGCAACAACACCCGCGAACTCGTCCAATCCTGCGGGCAATTTTGCCCTCGCGTGCATCACGTCCAGACCGCCGCCGACCTGCAGGCAGAGTGGTTTCAAGCGGAAGACTCGGTTGGCATCACCGCCGGCACGTCTACGCCGGATAGTGTGATTGCTGAAGTAGAGCAATGGCTGTGCGATTTATCGGCCAAACCGGGTTGTTTATCAAACCACGCACTTGTAGAACCATACGCTACCTATGTCTCGCTGCCTTCGAAATAACTCAAGCTTGCCGGAATCCCAGCCAAGATTGAGCGCCCTGCCAATCAGTTTTTATGGCATCGGCATCTTGTTGGCGGCAGCGGGAACCTATTTGCTCGCAAATGGTTGGGCCATGCCCGTCAAGTTCCTTGGTTCTGGTGACGTATTCATCCGGGAATTTAAATTCGTAGATGACGGCGACTATGGTTCTGGTGATGGCCTTCGCGTCACCATCAATCGCCTGTTCCTCTTATCCTTGATGGTGACGGCGGTGCTGCTTCTGGCTCTCAAGGTCTGGCGCACGACAGCACATCCATTTACGGGAGCCCGCCGGATCATCTTTGTGACGATGAGCGTTGCGTTGTCGCTCGTTTCTTTGTCGGCCGCTTTGGTGGGAATCATTATGGTCACGCGCTTGACCATCAACTTGGGAGTGACACCCAAACGATTACTGTGCATTGCAATCGGTATGGCCATCGTCTCCGTGTTTCCCGTATTTTTCTACGCCACGTTTCGTAAACGCCAGGCAAGCAACCCCAGATCCCCTAAAGCCTTATGAATACACCAACCAATACGATTTTATCCGGCATTGCTGAGTTTTTCCGTCGCCGCGCCATTTTCTTTAAAATGGCGGGCATTACGCTGATGGTTTTGGTGCTACTGATTCCATTGGGAATGATTGCTTCCGTCCTCCGTGAACGATTGGAGCGGCGCAATCAGGCGGTGGCCGAAATCACCTCGGTCTGGGGCCGGGAACAAAGCCTCATCGGCCCGGTGCTGATAGTGCCCTACCGTTACTCGTTCAAATCATGGAAGGAACAGCCCATGGCGAACGGAAAGCTGGAAAAGATTGAGGTGGTGGAAACCGCCGTTGCGAATGCGTATTTTTTGCCCGCGTCATTGTTTATCACTGGCGACATCAACCCCAAACAATTGCGGCGGGGCATTTATCAGGCGGTGGTTTATGCGGGAAACCTGGAGCTCTCCGGCCAGTTCGCCCGTCCGGATTTCGCCAATCTGCGCATCGCGGAACAGGATGTTTTGTGGGATGACGCGCTGGTTACCTTTGCCATTCCCGATTTGCGCGGCGTCAAAGAAACGCTGCAATTGCAATGGGGCGAAAGTCACATTCCGTTATTGCCCGGCTGCAAGCTGAAAGGGTTTCTGTCCGGCGTTCATGCGCGTGTCCCCGGCCTGCGGGAAAAGAGCGGCCCAATTCAGCTGAAACTGGGCCTCGCGCTAAATGGCAGCGGGGGCATTCGTTTCACTCCCGTCGCGGATCAGAATCTGATAAAGCTTTCCTCGCCCTGGCCGGATCCCAGTTTTCAGGGCGCCTTCCTGCCGTCCGAGCGAAACGTTACCGCCGCCGGATTTGAAGCGAGGTGGCAACTCGCTCAATACGGGCGCGATTACGCCCAGCAATGGACCGACCGGGACAATGCTGCCAGCTTGAGTCCGGAATCGGTGAATAGCTCACTTTTTGGTGTGAATTTCCTGTCGGGCATTGATTCCTACCGCAACGTCGAACGCGCCATCAAATACGGCGCTTTATTCTTCGGGCTGGTTTTTACAGCGTTCTTCTTGTTTGAAATCCTGTCCGCGCTCCGCCTCCATCCCTTGCAATACACGCTGGTCGGCGTGGCCCTCTGTCTGTTTTATCTCGGGTTGCTGTCGCTGTCCGAATTCCTGGCCTTTGGTCTAGCCTATCTCGCGGCGGCGGCGGCCACCACGCTGCTAATCTGGTTTTACTGCGCCAAAGTGCTCCAGAGCGGGAAGCGCACACTCGTAGTCGTTGGCATGTTGACGGCCGTTTACGGTTTCCTCTACATCGCACTGCAACTTCAGGATTACTCGCTGCTGTTTGGCACGGCCGGCCTGTTCGTGGCGATGGCGGTGGTGTTTTTCGTGACGCGAAACATTGACTGGTATCAGCGTGATCAAAATTGACGTCCCCGATCCAAGTTATTGAAAGGCGATAATAATCATTGCCATGCCTGCCAAGCCAATATTACGGCGACCGTCGGAAATCCCCCCGCTGCTGCGCGGCGAGGCCGAGCGGATTGCCGGGTGGACAGCGCAATGGCAGTGGCACCGGCTGGCGTTGCACTTGAGTCTGATCGTTGTGGGTGCCGGCGCTTATGGCGCGGCGATGGGCTGGTGGCGCGATCCCCAGCAGGCGCTCTTTGTGGCGATCAAATTTCCGCTCATCATCCTGCTCACCACGCTGGGCAATGCGCTCCTCAACGCCCTGCTCGCACCGTTGCTGGGGCTCAATATTCCGTTCCGGCAGTCGTTTTCCGCCGTGGTGGTGAGCTTTGCCATCGTGGCCGCCATTTTGGGCGCGTTCAGTCCACTGATTGCCTTTATGACCTGGAACGCGCCGCCCTTGGTGGCCGGGGCCGGGGCCAACCCGGCGTATAATTTCATTCTGCTCGGGCACGTGGCGGTGATCGCGCTGGCCGGCGTGACGGGCAACGTGCGGTTGTTTCAACTGCTCGTCAAGCTGGGCGGCGGCCAGCGCGTGGCCCTGCGGGTGTTGGGCGCATGGCTGGCCGGCAATTTGTTTCTCGGCAGCCAGCTTGCGTGGATTTTGCGGCCGTTCATCGGGTCGCCCGCCTTGCCGGTGGCCTTTATCCGGTCGGACGCCTGGCATGGCAATTTTTACGAAACGGTCTTCCACACGCTCCAAACCATTTTCCACTGAACTAAACCAAACCTCCAAC
This sequence comes from uncultured Verrucomicrobia subdivision 3 bacterium, assembly GCA_903842235.1. Lineage (GTDB taxonomy): Bacteria > Verrucomicrobiota > Verrucomicrobiia > Limisphaerales > UBA11358 > UBA11358. Next base: position 16,934 of record CAIMLG010000150.1, on the reverse strand, counting down.
TGAACACTGTTATGAACATCAACGATCCCCTCCCGCCCCAAATCCCGCCCCAAGCGCCGCCGGTGATTCCGCCGGCCACGCCCCGAACCCAAAACGCCCTGGGCGACGATCCCGCCGAGCGCCAGCCGATCAGCAATTTTCTCGCCGCCGTGGAATGCGTGCTGCGGCACCCGCGCCGCGTCATGTTTCAGCTTCGCCAGCCGGGCGCGGGCAAACTCATTGGCGCGCTGCTGTTCGTCAGCATTGTGTGCAGTCTGGTTTACGGCGCGGTGGTGGGTTCCTTTTCGGGCGGCGTGCAATGGTGGGCGGCCCCGGTGAAAATCTCCGGCGGCCTGCTCATCTCGGCGCTCATCTGTCTGCCGAGCCTCTACATTTTTGCCAGCTTGAGCGGCGCGCAAGTGCGGCTGGCAGAACTTTTCGGCCTCGTGGCGGGCCTGCTGACGCTGATGACCGTCCTGCTCGTCGGCTTTGCGCCGGTGGCCTGGATCTTCTCGCAGTCCACCAACTCGGTGGCGTGGATGGGCTTTCTGCACTTGGCGTTTTGGTTTATTTCCACCGCGTTCGGGTTGCGGTTTTTGTCGGTGGGTTTCTCGCACGCGCAGGCCAAGTCCAACGCCGGGTTCAACGTCTGGGTCATCATTTTCATGCTGGTGATGGTGCAAATGACCACCGCCTTGCGCCCGCTGATCGGCACGTCTGACTCGTTCCTGCCCAAGACGAAACAATTCTTCGTGGCGCATTGGGGTGAATGCATGGATCAAGCCAGCAAAGGGAACGGGGCTAACCGTGATTAACCGACACCATCGAGGAAGCCGCTCAATGTGAACGCGTCCGCCGCCATCCCCTTGAGCCCGCTGCTCCGGGCGGAGCCGGCGCAGGTGCGCGGCTGGTTGCAGCACCGCTTTTCGTGGCTGGTGGGCGTTTGCTTGCTCGCCATTGTGGCGGGCGCCGGTAGTTATGGCGCGGTGATCGGCAGTTGGCGCGATCCGCTCCAGGCGGTTTACACCGGCATCAAGCTGCCCTTGGTGATTCTCCTGACCACGCTGGGCAACGGGCTGATCAATGGTTTGCTCGCGCCCTTGCTGGGACTGAATGCGAGCTTCCGGCAATCCTTCGCCGTGGTGCTGATGACCTTTGCCATCGCGTCGGCGGTGCTGGGCGCTTTGAGTCCGGTGGCATGGTTTCTGGTCTGGAACACGCCGCCGCTCACGGTTCAAACCACGCTGGCCGCACCGGAATACAGCTTTCTGCAACTAATGCTGGCCCTGTTCGTCGGGCTGGCGGGCGTGCTCGGGAACGTGCAGTTGCTGCCGCTGCTGCGCCAGTGGACCGGCACGGCGAAACAGGCCTACCAGGTTCTGCTGGCGTGGCTCATGGTGAATTTGCTACTGGGCAGCCAGATTTGCTGGATCCTGCGGCCGTTTATTTGGGAAGCCAACCGCCCGGTGCAATTCATCGGTGCCGACGGCTTCCAGGGCAGTTTTTTCGAGACAATCTTCCAGGCGATATGCAGACTCATGCTTTCATGAAAACCTCCGAGGGAATTGATATTGCGGGTAGCCGGTGGCTTAAGCTTTGTCGGTATGCCAATGCCGTCATAATGATCCTGCTGGTGTTGTGGTTTCTGTTGATTCCTGCGGGAACCGTTATCCAAAACTTGGCGGATCCCAACCTGCGCGCCCCCGGCATCCCAAAATCCGCCTGGAAGTTTCATCAAGCCTTGTCTCGCCAATACGAGGCATGGGCCAATAAACGGTTGAAATCCCAGCGGGCGGCCGAACTGACCACACAGGATATTTCCGGAACGGAGTGGCCGCTCTTTGGCTCCGTTTTCTATCTGCTGGCCACCGAATCGTTGCAGGAGGCTTGGGACAAGGATGCCGCCCCCAGTGCCGTGGCGCCCAAAACCTATGCGCGCGGAGCCATTGAAGCGGCCACGCAACTGGTCATTGACCCGACCCAGGCGAATTGGGTGAAAATTCATTGGGGCACCAATTATCTCAAAACGGAAAATGTCTTTTACCGGATGCTGGTCATTTCCGCCCTGACCAGCCACGCCCGGCTCACAGGCGATAAACAGTATTTTCCCCTGCTGACGGATCAGGTGAATAGTCTGGCAGCTGAACTGGATGCCAGCCCGCATGGTTGGTTGGATGACTATCCCGGCGAATGCTATCCTGGTGATGTGCTGACGTCGGTGGCCATGATTCACCGCGCCGATCAAGTTTTAGGGACAGATCATGCAGCTTTCGTGGCGCGGGCGTTGCGGGGCTTTCAAGATAAGGCCTTGGATCGACGCGGTCTGGTGCCTTACGATGGCAACGCAAAAGCCGGTCTGCCGACCAGCATCGCCCGAGGCTGTGGCAATTCGTATGTCTCCTTATTTGCGCCCGGTATCTGGCCCGAGCCAGCGCGCCAGTGGTATGAACGCTACGTTCGCTATTTCTGGCAGGAAAGCTGGACCTGTGCCGGGTTTCGGGAATTTCCTAACGATTTGGCTGGGAATAATTGGTATTTCGACGTGGATTCCGGTTTGGTCTTGGGTGGCTACGGATGTGCCGCCTGTGCTTTCGGCGTCGGTGCTGCCCGGGCCAACGGCCACTTTGAACACGCTTATCCGCTGACCGCTGAAATGCTGGTTACTTCCTGGCCCCTGCCGAATGGAACGCGGTTGTTACCCCGGCTCCTCTCCAATGCGGCCGATGCGCCCTTGCTGGGTGAAGCCGCCATTTTATTCAACCTGACGCAGATGCCAGTGGCTGGAATCTCCGTCACAACCGGCGGCTTCTTGCCCAAGTTCGTGCTCATTGTCCTAGCGGTGCAAATTGTCTTTGGCTTGGTATTTCTGCTCAACCCATTTCGTGTTCTCTTTGGCCGCAAACACCAGCCGACCCCATCCAATGCGGCAGGACTCAAAGTTCAATTTTGGCTCTGGACCAGTCTATTAGTGGTTGGGCTGGGCTGTCTATTGGCGGGGCAGGCGGCTGTCGCGATCTTGCTGTTTATCTTTGCCCAATTGTTTCCGCGACTCAGAAAGCCAGCCAAGCAATAAAATGAACCCCACCTCTCAACTCCGCCGCCGCATCCGCTGGCTGACGGGCTTTTTTATCTTTGGACTGCTGATCAGCGGGGTTACGGCCATCCCGCTGGCTACGGAAGTGCGGCTGTTGGCGCGGGCCGTGGGAGCCGACCACGGCACCGTGGGCTGGGCGCACTGGCTGGTGCAAATCCGGGATGCGCTGGCCGCCACGCAGGGCCAGTATCAATTTCTCTTTTACAGCACCGACTGGCTGGCGTTCGGGCATTTCATGATCGCGCTGGTGTTTGTCGGCGCGTGGCGTGATCCGGTGCGCAACCGCTGGCTCTTTGACTTCGGCCTCATCGCCTGTGTTTTGGTGATTCCCTATGCGTTTATTTTCGGCGGCCTGCGCGGGATTCCGGTTTGGTGGCGGCTGATTGACTGTTCCTTCGGCGTTTTCGGTATCATTCCGCTCTGGCTTTGTCGCCGGTGGACGCGAGAATTGGAAACGCTGGCCCGCGATAAAAGCTAGACAAATTCCCCGGCGCGGCGCGTCATTATGAAAATGCCCGCCCGTCCGGACATCGCCCGCCTTTACGATGAACACGCCCAAGTGCTGTTCGCCTTTCTCCTGAACCTCACGCGGGCTTAGGCCGACACGCGGGATCTGCTCCAGGAAATTTTCATCAAACTGGCCCGCAACCCGGAGTTGCTGGCCGACGTCCGCGAGGAACGCGCCTTTCTCATCCGGCTGGCGCACAATGCCGCCATTGACCTGATGCGCCGCCGTAGCACGCGGGAGCGGGCCAAGGAGAATTTTGCGGCGGAAATGACTACGCCCTTTGCCGCCACGGACGACCCGGATGAAGCCCTTTTCCGCGCGGAACTGGCCGTCGCGCTGGCCGAGCTGCCGGTGGAACAGCGCGCCGTGGCGCATTTGAAACTGTGGTCCGGCCTGACGTTTGAAGAAATCGCCGAGGCGCTGGGCATCCCCCCGAACACCGCCGCCAGCCGCTATCGCTACGCCCTAGACAAATTGCGGACGCAGTTGCGTCCCCTTTACGAGGAAATCAAATGAACGAGTTTGAACAACGCTTGCGCCGTCAGCCGCTGAAAGAAATCCCGCCCGCCTGGCGCGCGGAAATTCTCGTAGCCGCCGATGTGAATCGGCGGAACGTCCGCGCTTTCACAAGCGCGGCTACCGGCGCGGCGACTGGCGCGGCGACCATCCGGGCGCGGGTGCGCGCAATTTTCTGGCCGGCTCCGGCGGCGTGGGCCGGGTTGGCGGCGGTTTGGGTTTTCATCCTGGCGGTAAATGTTTCCCTGGGCGAGCCCGCGCCGCGGCGGGCGGAAAAAGCCGCGCCGCCGTCGCCAGAGGTGATCGTGGAACTGCGGAAGCAGCAGATTTTGCTGGCCGAACTCATCGGCCCGCGTGAGGAATGCGTCGCCGACCGGTCCAAGACTTATGTGCCGGGGCCGCGCGGCGAGCGGATGGAATTGGTGGCGGTGTGACTATCGGAGGGCCGAGTTCCACGAGGCCCGGAATGACAAAAAATAAAAAGGGGACTCGTGGCACTCGTCCCTCCGAAAAACGGAAATTTATGGACGAACAACCGAAAAGCATTTGGAAAAGACCTCTAAAAACACCCGGACTATTTCTTGCCTGGCTGCTTTTAATGGCCGCCACCACGATTGGTTTTTTGATCATCTATTTAATTTTTATCGGACCGTATTCCAGGCTGTTAATTCCGTCGGATACAATTAAAACTTTAATTTCAAGTCTCGTCGTCGCCACCGCCATATTTTGTTTGTGGATGTTTGTCCGCTGGCTTTGTTGCTGGCGCAACTTCAAGAAGTTTATCTTTGGCCTCGCCTGCTTCGCCACGCTGATTGCGCTGTTTTACGCGGAGGAAGACTGGCGTGGCTGGCACGCGTGGAACAGTTTCAAACACGAATGGGAGGCCAAGGGCGAACATTTTGATCTAGCCAGCGTGACGCCCGCCCCGGTGCCGGAGGAGCAGAATTTTGCCATGACGCCGATCTGGGTTGAATCAATGAAGGCAGTGCTTGGACCTAAACGCTCGCGCCAGTGGTTTGGTGATAAATTTGCCGAAAATGGACGCACTAATTTTACTAACCGGTTGCTTTTGAATCTCCAGCGCGAAAATCGTTGGAACGATTCTCCAACCAACGGCGACTGGGCGAGGGGAACCACCACCGACCTCAAGCCGTGGCAGGCATATTATCGGGCACCGGCTCAAACAAACCGGCATTCACCAATTGTAACCAATGAATTTCCCATCGCGCCGCAGCTTCAATCGCCCGCCGAAGATGTTTTGCTAGCGTTGAGCAAATACAATCTGGCGATTGAAGAATTACGCCAAGCGAGCCAGTTGCCTTACTCGCGGTTTCCGCTTGATTATGATTGTGAATCTCCAGCGGCTATTTTACTGCCGCAAATTGCTGTAATGAAAGGATGCACGCTGGTTTTGCAACTACGTGCCATCGCCGAATTACACGCCGGCCAATCGGATAAGGCGCTGGCGGATGTAGAACTTTCGTTGCGCCTGACGGATTCCATCCACACCGAACCGTTTCTAATTTCCCATCTGGTGCGGATTGCAATGTTGCAGATCACGCTTCAGCCGATTTTCGAAGGACTGGCGGAACACCGGTGGTCGGACGCACAGTTCGTCGCCCTCGACGCGGAACTGGCGAAGCTGGATTTTCTGACGGACTACAAATTTGCCATGCGCGGCGAATTGGGATTTCTAAGCGCCAGCACTGATTCTTTGATGCGTAACCGGCAGGATCTTTGGATGGTGTTTTCTCAAGGTGGTGTTCCTCTTATTCCACCACGCATATACCCGTTGATCCCAACCGGTTGGTTTTATCAAAACCAGCTTAATTGCGCCCGCATGGTGGTTGCGTATTACGTCCCGCTGGCGGACGTGAGTCAGGAAACTGTTTCGCCCGCCGCCGCCCGGCACGCAGATGAAACTCTGCGCGCCGAGACAAAGAAAACCACGCCCTACAACATTCTTGAAAAAATGCTGCTTCCGTGGCTTGGCACCGTCGTGGAAAAATTCGCCCACGCCCAGGCTTCCGTGGATTTGGCGCGCACGGCCATTGCCCTGGAGCGCTACCGGTTGGTGCATGGGGAATTTCCTGAAGCGCTGGACGCGCTCGCGCCGCAGTTCATCGCCCAAGTGCCCCACGATGTCATCGGCGGCGGGCCATTGAAATACCGGCGCACGAGTGACGGACAATTTGTTTTGTATTCCATCGGCTGGAATGAAAGGGACGACGGCGGCGTGGTGTTCATCCCCAAAGGCGGCTCGCAACCCAAATTCGAGGAAGGCGACTGGGTCTGGCGGTATCCGGCGAAGTGATTTTCGATTTACGATCTGCAATTGACGCGCTGCGGGCGCAAGTTGACCCGCCCGCTCGCTTGGGTTGGACAACACAAGCGGGGTAAATGGATCCGCCCGAAGCCGGATGCAGATTCCGGGGTTGGCGCGGGTCGCTTTCTCTGGGCGGCGCCGCGCATCCAGTTTTTGCCCGGCGCGTAAATCGAAAATCGCATATCGTAAATTCATTCGATCCGTGGTTTAATAACGAACTGTGAACATCACGAATTTGAATCCGGACACGGATATCGGCGCCAGCGCCTGGCTGGTGGAATTGGACGACCACCGCATTTTGCTCGACGCGGGCATGCACCCCAAACGCGAGGGCCGCGCGGCCATGCCGTTGCTCAACAAAGCCGGCACGCATGATGTGGATGCCATCGCCCTCTCGCATTGCCATCACGATCACGTCGGGGCGCTGCCGCTGGCGGTGCGGCAGTTTCCCAAGGCCCATGTGCTGATGACGGAGCTGAGCTATCTGCTCTCGGAGCGGGTGCTGCACAATTCGGTGAACGTGATGACCCGCCAGCGGGACGAGTTGGGCATCAAGGAATATCCGCTCTACACGCACGATGAGCTGGACGACATTGCGCCGCGCTTCCAAGGGTTCAAATACAATCGCGACGTGGAGTGGCAGGCGTTTCACAAGCAGCGGGCGGGCGTGCCCTCGCCGACGCTGGAATTTTTTGATGCCGGCCACACGCTCGGCTCGGCGGGCATTCTGCTGCGCGGGAAAAAGGAAACCCTGTTTTACACCGGCGATGTGTGTTTCCACGACCAGACGATTTTGAAGGGCGCGCGGTTTGAGGACGTGAAGGCGGATGTGCTGATCATGGAGACGACCCGCGGCAACCGCGCCGTGCCGGCCGGCTTCACGCGGGAACAAGAAATCGAACGCCTGGTGGCGGCGATCCACGCGGCGGAAAAGCGCAAAGGCGCCATCATGATCCCGTCGTTCGCCTTGGGCCGGACGCAGGAAATTCTGGCGCTGCTGGCATTGCTGATGCGCGAGGGCAAATTGAAGAAGCAGCCGGTCTATATCGGCGGGCTGGGCCGCGTCTTCACGGAGATTTACGACATCGAGGCGGCGCGAACCCACCGGCAGCATACGAATTTGCACTTGAACGACGCGTTGCAACTGGTCGTGCTGGAAAAAGGCGCGGCGGACAACATCAAGCTGAGCGGCGGGAAAATCTTTGTCATCACCGCCGGCATGATGAGCGAGAACACGGCGGCACACACGCTGGCCACCCGGATGATCGGCGACGAGAAGCAGAGCATTTTCTTTGTGGGCTACGCGGACCCGGATTCCCCGGCGGGACATCTGAAGGCGGCGAAGCCGGGCGAGACGTTTGTGTTCAGCCCGAGCGCGGGCCAGATGACGAAGCGATGCGACGTGCAGGACTTCGATCTGACGGCGCACGCGAACCGGGAAGATTTGCTGGAGTTCGTGGGGCAAGTGGCGCCGCGGGCGGTTCTGCTGGGCCACGGCGACGCCGCGGCGCGGAACTGGTTTGAGGAGCAAATCCGTGCCCGCTGGCCAAAGATCAAAGTCTGCCAGCCGCAGCCGGCAAAAATGGTTTCGGTTTAGAGCGACCCAATAAATTATGGTAGCGCTTGGCAAGGGGTGAGCCTCTCTCTCACCCCGGCCCGCTAGGAGAGGGGAAATGCTCCCAGCTTTCGGCGCAGACCCAGTCGGAGATGGTTCGCCAGTGATTGAGTTTTATGGAGGGTTACAATGGCTGTCCCCTCTCCCGGCGGGAGAGGGTCAGGGTGAGGGGGAACACCACCTGCTTACTCAATGGGCATTACAAATTTTGTGGCAATACGCTACGGTCGTGGCGTCGGCCGGTGCTTTCGTCTTGGCGTCGGGCGCCTTGGCGGCTTAACTGGAGGCGCCATGAAATCGCTTACCGAACACCTGTGGTTTGAAATGCCCGGCCGCCGCGGGTTTGTGAACATCACGGACACCGTGGCCGGGCTCGTCCGGAAAAGCGGCGTGCAGGAAGGGCTTTGCCTCGTCAACGCCATGCACATCACCGCCAGCGTCTTCATCAATGACGCCGAGGACGGCTTGCTGCACGACTACGAGGTCTGGCTGGAAAAACTCGCGCCGCATGCGCCGACCAGCCAATACCAGCATAACCACACCGGCGAGGACAATGCCGACGCCCACCTGAAACGCCAGATCATGGGCCGTGAAGTGGTCGTGGCCATCACGAAAGGTAAACTCGATTTCGGGCCCTGGGAGCAGATTTTCTACGGCGAATTCGACGGCCACCGCCGCAAGCGCGTCCTCGTGAAAATCATCGGGGAATAAAGCGCCATTCGCGGCGCCCGAATCCAGGCGCGCCTCACTTGCCGGTCTTCAACGCCCGGATCACGGCGTCGACCGCCGGTTTCGGCTGGAGTTGCCGGTCAAACAGCAGCGGATGATTTGTGCGCTTTTTCACGGGAAAATCATTGAGCCACGAATGGCCGTCGTCGGTGCCCCAGAAGCCCAGCATGGTCACGGAGGGATGCCGCACAATGGCGGTGACGATTTCTCCATAGCGGCGCGCCAGCTTTTCTTGCATGTCTGCCGGCAGGCCGTCCGGGTAGGGATTGGCCCCGGCTTCCGTCACCGCCATGTTGGCCCCGCTGGTATCGCGCGGCAGCGGGTCCACGTCCAGTTCCGTGATCATGACTTTCAGCCCGGTGGCCGCCAGGGCTTCGATGCCCTTATCAATCATGTTCGTGGGCGGCCAGTTGAGGAGGTAATGGCCTTGAATGCCGACGGCATCAATGGGAACGTTTTTGGCTTTGAGCGACTGAATCAGCTTAAGGGTTTTTTCCAATTTGCCGGGCTGCTCAATGTTGTAATCGTTGTAATAGAGCAGCGCGTTGGTATCGGCGGCGTGGGCAAATTCAAAGGCTTTCTCGATGTAATCATCGCCGATGGCCCGCTGGGCCGGGGTGGGGCGTAGAAATTCATTCGCCTGGTCGCTGATCGCTTCGTTCACGACATCCCAGGCGACGATCCGCCCCTTGTAATGCCCCACCACGCCTTCGATATACCGCTTGAGGTTGTCCAAGGCCTCGGCGCGGGGCAGCGGCTTGCCGTCTTTATCCTCAAAGAGCCAGTTCCGCGTCACAAAATGCCAGACCAGCATGTGGCCGAAGAGCGGCATTTTATTCGTTTCGGCAAAAGCCACCACGCGGTCGCCGCGCTCGAAGGTGAAGCGCCAGCCCTTATCCACCATGAATTCCGGCATGAGCTCATATTCCGGCGTGAGGCAGTTATATTGCTCCGCGATGATCGCCGCGAGCTTGGGATTCTTCAGCTCCTCGGTGTTCACACAGGCCCCGATCAACAAGCGCTTGGGGGCGGCTTCGCGCAAGGTTTCGGCCAGGGCCGGGCGGAAACACAAAGCAGTCAACGAGAGGAGGAGAATGGCACGGGCTTTCATGCATCTGATCATAGGGAAAGGTTTGAGCGTGTCAATGTTTGCGCCTCCAAACGGCCTGATGCGAAGGCGAAAGTTTTTTGGTGCAAAATTCTTTTTGCTTCGGGGTTGTTTTCCCATTGCTGGCGGCTGGCAAAACCAGTAGAAAACGTCATCGCTAAACCAAGCAACATCATTTTTATGCCGCCCCAGATTTTGAACGCCCTGGCGCCAGTTTTATCCATTCTTTAATTATGCTTCGTCCTGTTTTCTTATTGCTGGCCACGGCCGTCACCGTCATGGCCACCGAACCGCGCCCGGCCGTGTTTAATCTGGCGCCGCTGGCGGAAACGCCGTTTGCCAATCTGCCGCTCGGTGCCGTCAAAGCCCAGGGCTGGCTGCTCACGCAGTTGCAAAATCAGCGCGACGGCCTCACGGGCAATGCGGAGACGGTGATTCCCGAAATCGGGCCGGACAACGGCTGGCGCGGCGGTCGGGGCGAAGGCTGGGAGAAGGGGCCGTATTATCTCAAGGGCCTGATTCCGCTGGCTTACACGCTGGATGACGCCGGCTTGAAACAGAAGGCGCAGGTGTGGATTGACGCGATTCTGGCCAGCCAGCAGGCGGATGGTTTTTATGGTCCGGGCCAACGTGAAAAGGTGGATTGGTGGCCGCGCATGGTGGTGGATTGGGCGTTGCGCGATTATTACGAAGCGACCGGCGATCCGCGCGTCATCAAGCATCTCACCAATTATTACTGCTACATGGCGGCGAACTTGGCCCGGCGCCCGCTGTTTGAGTGGGGCAAGACCCGGGCGGCGGACGAAATGGACACGGTGCTCTGGCTTTACAACCGCACCGGCGACCAATCGCTGCTGGCGACGGCGGCGTTGCTGCGCCAGCAGGCCTGGAACTGGGTGGATATCTACGCCCACAACCGCTTCGAGCATCAAGGCACGTTCTACACCTACCACAACGTCAATGTGCCGCAGGCGTTCAAGTTTCCGCTGATGACGTATGAACTCACCAAAGTGCGCGCCGATGGCGAAGCGATCATCGCCGGGTGGAATCATCTGGCACGCGACAACGGGTTGAGCTTCGGTATGACTTCCGGCACCGAGTTCCTCTCCGGCAACAGCCCCAGCCAGGGCACGGAAATGTGCTCGTTCGTGGAGCAGATGTTAAGTTTCTATACGGCGACGCGGGTGTTGGGCACGCCGGACTGGGCGGATCGCGCGGAAAAAATCGCCTTCAACGGCCTGCCCGCCGGGCTGGCCAAGGATTTCAAGCAGTATCAATATTACACCCTGCCCAACGAAGTCATCGCCAAGCCCGGCCCGCAGGAGTTCAATCAGGAATACGCCGATGGCTTGACGCCCGGGCCGCATTCCGGCTGCCACTGCTGCTGCTACAATCTGCACATGGGCTGGCCCAAGTTCGCCCAGCACGCGTGGCTGGCCTCGGCGGACGATGGACTGGCGGCGATTCTGTATGCGCCCACGGAAGTGACCGCGAACATCGCCGGTCAGCCCGTGACCATTACGGAAGCCGGCAGTTATCCCTTTGAAGATTCCCTTCGCCTGACCGTTCAGGTGGCGAAATCGGTGGCGTTCCCACTGCATCTGCGGATTCCGGCCTGGTGCGCCCAGCCGGTGGTGACGGTTAACGGCAAAATCCAATCGGGCGTCAAACCCGGCACTTTCTTCGTGCTCAATCGCACGTGGAAAAATGGCGACCAGGTGAATCTGCAATTCCCCATGTCCGTGACCGTCGTGCCCGGCGTGCTGAATACGGTGAGCGTCGAGCGCGGCCCGTTGGTTTACGCCCTGAAAATTGGCGAAAAATTCAGCCCGCTCAATGCGGAGCCGCACGGTTACAATGACCTGCAATGTGAGCCGACCACCCCGTGGAACTACGGCTTGGTGGTGAATCCGGCTGCCCCCGAAAAATCCTTTACCTTCCGCCAGGGAAAAGTGCCGGCCAATCCCTATTTATTCGACTCCGTGCCGGTGCAGTTGACCGCCAAGGCCCGCCGGTTGCCGCAATGGACGCTGGCCCCCAGCGGCCGCATGGCGTTTGATCCGCCCATCAGCCCGGTGGCATCGGCGCAGCCCGAGGAAACCGTCACGCTGGTGCCCATTGGCGCCACCACGCTGCACATCACCAGTTTTCCGTGGTTGGGCCCGCCGGTTACGCCGCCGTCGGCTTTTCACGCCAACTTCGATGACGGCACGTTCAAGGACTGGGTGCTCTATGGCGGCAATGCCTCGGTGCGCGAGGGGAAACTGTCGCTCGGTCCAGACAACGGCTATATGAAAGCCGTGGTGCCAAACCTTCGTTTCCGCGACGGCGTGGTGGAAGCCGACATTGCCATTGGTGCCAAGGGAAATGGCGGGTTGATGTTCCGGGCCGGCCAAGTGGCCACCGGGGCTGACGCGCATCAGGGCTATTACGTGGGCCTCAACGCTGCGCTAAAACAGGTGGTGGTGGGCAAGCACGATGGCAAAAGCTGGCACCAGCTCGGCACGGCACCGGCGGCGATCGAGCCCCAACAGGCCGTTCATCTGAAAGTGGTGGCGCAGGGCAGCCATTTCCGCGTGTTTTTGGGCGCGGCGACGCAGCCGGTTTACGAATTCATGGATAATGATTACGCCGCCGGCACCATCGGCGTGCGGGAATACGGCGCGAATTTTTACACGGTGGACAATGTGTCCGTGTCCGCCCAATAGCGGTCAGCCAGCGGGAACGATTCTGAGGGAACCGGTGAAGGAATTCATTCCCTTGGCACCTTTCCCCCGCTGTTCTGGCACCGGTGCCCATCGACAACGGGCCGGCGTTTCATCTAATATGCCGCGAAACACCTAAGACTTTTACCAACCATGTAATGTGAGGCGAAAATTATGCGTATGAAATCCATCCTATTGGCGGCCGGTTTATTGGCGGGCGGGGCGATGTTGTCGGCCTCGGCGGCGGATTTAACCCACTGGGTCAATCCCTTCATCGGCACCGTGCCCGGCTCCGGCAATACCTATCCGGGTGCCCAGGCGCCCTTTGGCATGATTTCCTGGAGCCCGCACACGCTCAAAGGCAGCGCGGTTGGCTACAATTTCAACAATGACCAGCTCACCGGTTTTGGCTTGCTGCACCAAAGCGGCGTTGGCTGTGACGTCACCTGCGATTTGCCGTTCATGCCCTGCACCGGCGATCTCGCCAAGTCGCCCGTCACCCAGCCGGAGGCTTATTATTCTCGCTATGCGCACACCGATGAAAGCGCATCGCCCGGCTACTACGCTGTGAAGCTGGCCACCCCGAACATTGATTTTGAGACCGCCGTCCAGACCCGCTCCGGCATCGCCCGCATTACTTTTCCCGCCGGGGTCAGCGGCAGCATTATTCTGAACCCGAACGGCAATAAGCACGGCGTGCGCGATGGCCACCTGGAAATTGATTCCAAGAACCGCCTCCTGCGCGGCTGGGTGAAGAGCGGCGAGTTCTGCCAATCCAAGGAAAACGATTACACCATTTATTTCACCGCCCGTTTTGACCAACCCTTCCAAGCGTTCGGCACCTGGGAAGGCGCCAGCAAGAATCCCGGCGCCACGATCGTCAGCGGTACCCGGCTCGCCAGCTATCTCACCTTTGACACCACGAGCCAGCGCCCCGTGACCATGAAGGTGGGCATCTCGTTCGTCAGCATGGAAAACGCCCAGCTCAATCTGGACACCGAAATCCCCGGCTGGAATTTCGCCGCCGTCAAAACAGCCGTGCAAAAGGCCTGGAACGAACAGCTCGGCCGCATTGAAGTCGCGGGCGGTGATCCAACGCAGACGACCATTTTCTACACCGCCGTGTATCATTCCCTGCTGCTGCCTTCCATCTTTGAAGACGTCAACGGCCAGTATCGTGGCATGGACGACGCTGTGCATACGCTACCCAAAGGCCGCCATTTCCTCAGCACCTTCTCCGGCTGGGACACCTACCGCACCCAGGCGCAATTGTGGGGGCTGATGTGGCCGGACATGGCCAGCGACTTCTGTATGTCCATGCTCGCCATGTCGCAGCAAACCAAATTCAAAGGCGGCGGCGGCTTCCCTCTCTGGAGCTTGCTCAACGATGAAACCATCATCATGAACGGCTACCCCGCCGATCCCTACATCGCCAGCGCCTACGCCTTTGGGGCCACGAACATGGATATCGTCGCCCTCAAGAACGTGATGGTCGATTCCGGCAAAAATCAGCGCTGGTGCGGCCGCGTGCGCAACGTCACCTGGGATGGCCTGCCCAGCTACATGGCCGTGGGCTATTGCGCCGAAGGCGAAATGCATTCCGCCTGCTCCCTCAACGTGGAATACGCCGTGGCCGACTTTGCCATCGCCCAGGTTTGCCGCGCCACCGGCGATGAGGCCAACTACGCCTATTTCCTGGATCGCTCCCAGAGCGTATTCAAGCTCATCAACCCCGAGACCAAATACCTCCAGCGCCGCAACAAAGACGGCTCCTGGGTGGGCCCGTTTGACCGCTTCAGCGGCGGCGGCTTCACCGAAGGCAACTCCGCCCATTACACCTGGGGCGTGCCGCACAACCTCGCCCGCCTCGTCCGCGAGATCGGCGGCCAGGCGGAAGCCGAAGCGCGGCTGGATGAACTCACCTCCCAGCTCGCCACCGGCTACGCCTACACCAGCAAGCACTACGAAGCCGGCAACGAACCCTGCTTCGGCATTGTGCCCGTTTACAACTGGCTCCAGAAACCCTGGAAAGCCCAGGACCGGATGCGCATGATCATGGCCAGTTGCTTCCAGAATAATCCCGCCGGCATTCCCGGCGACGACGACAGCGGCGCCATGTCCGCCTGGTATCTTTTCGGCGCGCTCGGTTTGTATCCGGAGATTCAGGGCATCGGCGGCTTCACCGTGTTGAGCCCGCTCTTCCCCGAAGCCACCCTGCATCTGCCCAATGGCCACGACTTGAAGATCGCCGCCAAGAAGACTTCGCCCACCGCGAAATATGTGCAAGCCCTGCGCCTCAACGGCCAGCCGAGCTCCCAGCTCTGGCTCACCGTGGATCAATTGACCCAGAAGCGCACCACCCGCCTCGACTTCGACCTGGGCCCCGCGCCCCATCCCACTTGGGGCACTGCCGCCGCGGATGCGCCCCCGTCCTTTGACGCGAAATAACCCCGTCCACCGCCGCTCTCATCACCGCCCCGCTGCCGGGAACTTCCCGATTTCGGGGCGGTTTTGTTTTTGTTTGGGGCGACCGGCCTCATGCCGGTGGGCGCAAAACTTCCGCCGTCAGCCGGTCCAAATTTTGCTCGTTGGCCGGCACGACGATGGGTTCGACGCGCCGGGCCACTTCGGAATCCTCAAACGCCTGCGCCCAGAAAACGGTCGTGCCTTCCGCCGTCGGCGCCAATTTAATGGTCAAATGAAACTTCGGTTCCACAACGTGGTGGATGACCACCTTGCGCGGCGGCTCGATCACCGCAAACACGCACTCGTTGGGATAGTTCGCCCCGTCCGGCCCGTGCATGATGAAGGACCAGCGCCCGCCCGGCTTGAACTCGCACACCTGAAACGTGTTGGTGAACCCGGCCGGCCCCCACCAGCGCGCCAGGCGTTCCGGGTCGAACGCGGCAAACACTTGATCCATGGTGGCGGGAAGCTCCCGGGAAGTTTTGAAAGTCGTCATGCGTTTCTTCTTCGCATGGTTTGCGGTTAATGCATATTTTTTGTGCCCGTCTGCAAGGACTCGTTCGCGGTTAAAACTAATCCTTTGGAATCCGCTCCGCCAGTTTCGCCGCGTCGCCGAAACGCACCGAAGAGATGAGTCAACTCAACAAAAAGATGAATGGCACCGCGAAAAACACGAACCACGCCAAAGGGAAAAGGCCATTTTCGCGTATTTCTCGTGGTTTAAGTAAAAGCGGCGGAGGGCCGCCGCACTCCCCGACGCTTCGCGTTTGCGAGGGGCGCGGTGATTTGCGCCAGCTTTTGGAGTGCGCCAGCCCGCTGGCGTTTTTCCGCCGGCCCGAAAGCAGCGCGCCACAATTTGGGATGGACAACCGGCGGCGACGGGCGCAATGTCGGGCGCGTGACCGGAGTCAGCCGCGGCGAAATTTGGGAGACGGGCAGCAAGCAACCGGTGTTTTGCGGATGACTTTGACAGTGGACGACTCAATTTCAAGATGAGCAAGCGAACCAAACTATTTCTGGGCGGTGGTGTCTTTGCCGTTGCGCTATTTTTGGCAATTGTCACATTTCAACCGGGCATCTTCGCCTTTTTCGCCGCCCAAACTGATAGCATTCTACATGCTGGCACTTGGGAAGACGATACCAAGAATTGGAATCGGGCTTTCAACCAAGACCAACCCCCACAGGTCAGAGTGATTCACTCGAAATATTGGAGATCGAATCACTTTACGGATGAGCATATTTACTATTTTGAAGTCGAAGCGACGCCAGAATGGCGGGACACGTTTCTAAAGAAGCTTGGTTTTATTGAGGTTTCTCCTGCCAATGCTAGAAGCTTTCGCACAGATATCCATTCGGACGAAACCCCTGATTGGTTTGCACCTGATCCAGTCGAGATTTACGACGTGTGGGACAAGCCTGGCTATCTCGGTTCAGCGTGGATGAACAAAACGAATCGACATTTTTTCTTTTTTGAAATACAGCTTTAGCCGATGGCATTTGCATCTGTTAAGCCAAAGCCAGCGACTTCAACAGATATTATTCCCCCTCAATCGTCCCCGGCGGCTTGCTCGTAATGTCGTAATCGCAGCGATTCAATTTGGGATGGACAACCGCCGCCGGGCGCAATGTCGGGCGAGTGACCGGAGTCAGCCGCGGCGAAATATCCTATTGAAATTATCTTTATGAAGAAGGCTGTTACCCTGCGTGACTTCTTAATTGCCGACTATCCCAAGCTGAAAGGTAAAGAGCCAGTCTATTACAAACGCTTTCGAGCGACGCTCCGAATCGCTGGCAAGAATCTGGATTTTGAAGAGATTTCTCGAAGGCTCGAATTAAAAGCTAGTCATATCCGGCGCAATGTTGGTAAGCAAAAAATGGATGGATGGCT
>CAIMLG010000149.1 GCA_903842235.1 uncultured Verrucomicrobia subdivision 3 bacterium | reverse complement strand
CTTGACGTTGCTTGTGGCGTTTGTTCGTGCAAATGACACGGATGACCCCGCGCCGTTTGACGATTTTGCAGTGCTCACACATTTTTTTGACTGACGCTCTGACTTTCATGCTTAAATCTTTTTCGTTTCGACTAAAATACGCCCCACGCTCAAGTCGTAGGGCGTCAATTGCAACTTCACCGTGTCCCCGGCTTTCGCGCCGGTAAATTTTATTTTATCCCGCCCCGCTACAAACGCCGTCAGGCGATGGCCGTTGCTTAATTCCGCGTAAAACGTGCCGTTGGGCAACGCTTCCGTTACGCGGGCTTCGACGCAAAAGGCATCTTGGCCCATGTCAAAATCTCCGGCTCGCCGTCAGTAACCAAGACGGTATGCTCAAAATGGGCAGATAGTGAACCATCTTGCGTCACCACTGTCCAGCCGTCTTTCAAAATTTTTATGTCCGCTCGGCCCGCGTTCACCATCGGCTCAATCGCAATGGTCATGCCGGGCTTTAACTTGGGCGAATTTTTTTTACCTTCGTCAAAATTCGGCACCTGCGGCTCTTCGTGCATAGAGCGGCCCACGCCATGGCCCACAAATTCCCGCACCACGCTAAATCCGTTTTCTTCAACGTATTGTTGAACCGCAGTCGAAATATCCAGCACCCGGTTGCCTGGCTTTGCCTGCGCAATGCCCAAGTAGAGCGACTGCTCCGTTACATCCAGCAATCGCTGCGCGACGACATTGCATCCGCCCACCACCACCGTCCGGGCCGTATCCCCGATAAATCCATTTAAGGTCACCCCGACGTCCACACTGACCAGATCGCCAAATTTCACCTGCCGTTCCGATGCAATCCCGTGAACCACTTCATCATTCACCGAGAGACACGTATGGCACGGAAACTTGTGATAACCAAGAAACGCGCTTTTGCCGCCGTAACTCTTGATCCGCTCGGCCGCAAAATGATCAATTTCCAGCGTCGTGAGGCCGGGCTTGATGAACGCGGCGATCTCGTCCAACACTTTGCCCGCCATCCAACCGGCCGGGCGCATCAATTTCAAATCGTCCGCTGACTTGAGCTTTATCCCGGCCACAAAATTTAAAACCGGCCGCGAATCTTGCCCTTTTTCAGAAAGCCGTCGTAATGGCGCATCATTAAATGCGATTCCACCTGACGCATCGTGTCGAGCAAGACACCCACCGCGATCAAAATACTGGTGCCCCCGAAAAATTGCGCCACGTTCTGCGGAATTTCCAATTGCCGGGCCAAAATAATCGGTATGGTGGCAATCACCGTCAGAAAAATCGCCCCCGCCAAGGTGATGCGGCTCATGGCATGATGGAGATAGTCACTGGTCCCCTGCCCGGGCCGGACCCCCGGAATATACCCGCCATTTTTCTTGAGGTCGTCCGCAATTTGAATTTCATTGAACTGCGTCGCCACCCAGAAATAGGAGAAGAACAAGATCATTGCTGAATAAATGGCCAGATACAAAAATGAGCCATAACCCATCTGAATTTGCAGGGAGCGGAAAAAATCCTGCACATGGGGAAACCTGCCACTCGCACTCGCCAGCCAGCGTAAAAGCGGTTCGGGAAACATCAAAATGGACTGGGCAAAAATGATGGGCATCACCCCCGCATAATTGACCCGCAGCGGCATAAAAGACGTGCCGCCCGCATACATCTTGCGACCCACCGCCCGCTGGGCGTATTGCACGGGAATTTTCCGTTGCGCTTGAGTGATGGCAATAACTCCCCCAATGACCAGCCCCATTAACAGGACCAGCAAGATTCCCGTGCCCATGTAGCTATGGGTTGCCGTCGTCATCCCGCCATGAGTCGAAAACATGTCAATCAAGGCCGTGACCGCCTGCGGCAGGCGAGCCAGGATGCCGATGGTGATCACCAGGGAAACACCATTGCCGATCCCGCGTTCCGTGATTTGCTCCCCCAACCACATCAGCAACATGGTGCCGCAGGTCATGATGGTAACGGCCACAAAATAATAGAGAATTGGATTATCAAATTCCACCAAACGTTCAGTAATCCCCGAAAACTGCCCTTCCTGATGCAACCACGTGCTGGCAAAATAGATTCCCTGACCGATGCACAACAGCACGGTCAGATAACGTCCGTATTTAATGATTTTTGTGCGCCCACCCTCTTCCCGAACCATCTTACTCAAACGTGGCACAACCGCGGTAAGCAGCTGGATGATGATCGTGGCGCTAATGTAGGGCATAATGCCCAGCGAACCGATGGCGCAATGCTCGAACGCCCCCCCGGCAAACGTGTTATACATCCCCAGCAATCCATCCCCGCCCCCCTTGCTGCTAAAGAAGCTATGCAGCGCATCCCCATTCAAGCCTGGAATGCGAATGACCGCCATCAGGCGGCAAACCGCCAGCAAGCCGGCCGTGAACAAAATCCGTGATTTCAGTTCCGGAATCTTGAAACAGTTAGCGAGGGTGGTGGCGATGGAGCGAAACATTCTTTAACCCCGTTATTTTTTGGCGGCAACCGCAGACTTTTTGACAATAATTTCCACCGAACCGCCCTGGGCTTCGATTTTTGTCCTGGCCGAGGCGCTGATGGCGCTGACCGCTACTGTCAACTTCTTGGTCAACTCACCCGTGCCGAGAATCTTGATGCCCAGCACCGGACCATTGGCCAACCCAACGGAACGCAGGGCCGTTTCATCAACCCGGGCACCGCTTTCAAACTGGTTCAGGTCGCCAACATTGACGGGACTGTAAGCCGTCGTAAACCGGGCATTGTTAAATCCGCGCTTGGGCGTGCGGCGAATCAGCGGCATCTGGCCACCTTCGAAACCGATACGAATCGAGCTGCCCGAACGGGCCGTCTGGCCCTTGCCACCGCGGCCGGCGGTTTTGCCACGGCCACTGGATTCACCCTGACCGAGCCGTTTACGGCGATGTTTTGCGCCGGGACGGGGTTTAAGATTGTGCAGTCGCATAAAATATTAATCAGGCAGCCACTACGTCGGGGGCTTTCGGAGCTTCAATTTTTTTAATCTGCTTGCCGCGCGCGCTGTAAATTTGCTCGCGTGTGCGCAGGCTCAACAGGCCATTCAGCGTCGCTTTCACCACGTTCGCTGCGTTCTTGGACCCAAGCGATTTGGTCAAAATATCCTTCACCCCAGCGGATTCCAAAACGGCACGAACCGTCTTGCCCGCGATAATGCCGGTTCCGGGCGAGGCCGGGCGCATCAAAATTTTTGCCCCGCCATAGGTGGAATAAACCTCGTGCGGAATCGTCACATCTTTGAGCGAGACGGCCACCATCTTGGAGCGCGCCAATTCGCCGCCCCGCCGGATGGCGTCAGCCACTTCCGCCGCCTTGCCGAGCGCCAGACCAACTCGGCCTTTTTTATCGCCGACGACGACCAGCGCACTAAACTTAAACCGCCGACCCCCTTTGACCACCTTGGAGGAACGGTTAATGAAGACCACCTTTTCCACGGTCTCATCGCCGCCTTTTTCAAAGGCGTTCTCACCAATATCCCGGCCCCGGCCCCGGCCCCCGCCGCCGCGGCCACCCCGACCGCCACGCGGACCGCGGAATTCCGACTGGGGTTTCGGCGCCTCGGGAGCCACAGGAGCCACCGGTGCTTCGGAAATATTTTCGTTTTCAGCCACAATAAATTCTCCAGTTCAGGTTAAAATTTCAATCCGGCTTCGCGCGCGGCATCCGCCAGCGCCTTAATTTTCCCGTGATAACGGGTGCCGCCGCGGTCAAAAACCACGGTCGTAATGCCTTTGCCCAAGGCGTCCTTCGCCGCCAAGACCCCCACTTTTTTCGCGCCCGTCACGTTGGCGGCGGCATCCTTCGCTTCGCTTTTGCCCACCGTCGAAATCGCCGCCAAAGTCTTGCCGGCAACGTCGTCAATGAACTGGACGTGGATGTTTTCGTTGGTGAAGCGGACGCTCATGCGCGGGCGTTCGGACGTGCCGCTGACGCGTTTGCGAATGCGCCAGTGGCGCAATTGCTTCAATTTTAATTTTTTTTCGGTTCTCATCTCAAGGGGTTCACGGTTCAGGCCGTAAACTAAAATATTATTGGACTGTCTTGCCTTCCTTGCGCTGGACATGTTCGCCGGCATAGCGCACGCCCTTGCCCTTGTAGGGTTCCGGCGGATAGTAGGCGCGGATCTCGGAGGCCACCTTGCCAACCATCATCTTATCCGGCCCTTCAATGGTGAGCTTGGTGTTTTCCTCAACCGTCACCTTGATCGGGTCGGGAATCGCGTAGTTCAACGGATGCGAATAGCCGAGGCTCAGATTCACAACTTTGCCTTGAACGGCGGCCTTGAAGCCGACGCCCTGGATTTCCAGCTTCT
>CAIMLG010000148.1 GCA_903842235.1 uncultured Verrucomicrobia subdivision 3 bacterium | reverse complement strand
GGCCTACCGCCGGCTCAAGGCGCGCAAAGGCGCGCCGATCGCGATTACGGCGATTGCCCGGAAACTGGCCGTGCTCTATTACCGACTGATGACCAAGGGCCTGGATTACGTGGAGCGCGGGATCGCCGACTATGAAAAGAAATACCAAGAGCAGACGCTCCGCTACCTCAATAAAATGGCCGCGGCGCACGGGTTCTCCCTCTCCCCAAAACTGGCCGAATGAGGAAGGTTCTTTGGTAGCCTGTCGAAGGGTCGTTTCCCCGCAGTGCCCTTTTGACAACTCCCCATCGCATCGCCTATACCATTGACCCATGGCAACCAAACACAACGTCAAAGCATTCACCCGCAACCGGCCGAATCCCATCGTGGCCGCGTTGCAACCATTCGTTGACAAACAGTTACTGGCCGGCGCCGTCACACTGGTGGCCACCAAACATAAAATCCTCGACGCCTCCACCATCGGCTTCGCCAATCTCACCACCCGCCAGCCGATGCAGCCGGATAACCTCTTCTGGATCGCCTCCATGACCAAGCCGATGACCGGCACCGCCTTGATGATGCTGGTGGATGAAGGCCGGGTGAACGTGGACGACCCCGTCGAGAAATACCTGCCGGAGTTCAAGGGCCAGATGGTCATCGCCAAGCAAGACCAGCGCCACACCGTGCTCCAGCGCCCGACCCATCCCATCACCGTCCGCAACATCCTGACGCACACCAGCGGCCTGCTGCCCCGCACGCCACTGGAACAACCCACGTTGGACACCCATCCGTTGCGCACCGCCGTGCTGAGCTATGCGATGACGCCGCTGCAATTCCAGCCGGACACCAAGTACGAGTATTCCAATGCCGGCACCAATACCGCCGGCCGCATCATCGAAGTCGTGAGCGGCCTGCCGTACGAAACTTTCATGGCGACCCGGCTATTCCAACCCCTTGGCATGACCGAAACCACGTTCTGGCCCAATGCCGCCCAAATCCGCCGGCTGGCCCGCGCCTACAAACCCAACGCCGCCAACACCGGCCTGGAAGAGACGCCGATCACCCACCTCAAATCTCCGTACCACGACCGCCGCCGGTATCCCTTCCCGGCCGGCGGCTTGTTTTCCACGGCGCGCGACGTGCTCCAATTCGGCCGGATGATCCTCAACGATGGCACATGGGCCGGGCACCGGTACCTGAGCGCCGCCGCCGTCCGCGAAATGACCCGCCGCCAAACCGCCCCCGGCCTATCCGACAGCTACGGCTTTTGCTGGCTAGCCGGTAACGGATGGTGTGGCCACGGCGGCGCGTTCGCGACCAAGTTTACCGTCCACCGCCAAGTCGGCTTGGTCACAGTCTTATTGGTGCAATACCTTGGCCCGTGGGAAGAGAGCGACAAGTTCCGCCAAGCGTTTGAGCAAGCGGCCTTACAGTTCAAGAACTGAGCCTGAATCTAATTGATTGATTGAGAATCCAAATCAAAAGTTCCGCTCCGGATTGTCATCCTCCCCGCCACCGCCCGCCAACTTGCCCGCGCCTCCAAAAAGCCTTAAAATGCGGGGGTTCGGCAGATTACACTACGGCGCGATCAGGAGACCTGCGCCGAACCAGCCGGCATCCTCGTTGTTGTGCATCGGGCTGCGGCCCGTGGAGGGTGCGCTCAGAAGCCGTAACACACACCGAGACTCAGGTTTTGCATCATGTAGCCGGTGCGTCCAAAGTCGGTGGTGTAATTCATGTAGGTGCTGACGGTGTCGGTCCATTGGATTGACACGCCGGCCCCGACGACGGCGCTGTCAGTGCCCAGCGTGGGGCCGTGCACGGTAAAGAGGCCGCCGGCCCCGTTCGCGAACGCGGATTCGATCGCAATGCCGCCATTTTGATAATCGTGCCGCCAAGCGAGACTGAGGTTCGGGATGATCTCCCAGGCTTTGTCCGTCAATTTGTAATAGCTGATGTGCGCGCCGAGTTGCGAATACATTTCATTCTGCGTCTGGGCGGAGATGATGAGCGGTGCCGCCGAGCCTTGTTCGGTGTACTGGTTAATCTTCATGGAAGAATATTGGACCAACGCTTGGGGCCCCAAATTCCAATGGTTTAAGTGCCAGTCGTAGCCGCCACTGAGGAGGCCGCTCCACACGGTGCCATCGGTTTGACCAGAGGCGTCGCCCCCCAAGCCTTGGCGGACGGTTTTGTAGGAATTGTAGCCCATGACCCCCATACCTTCCAGATGCAACCCGCCATCCATCCAGACGGCATACAGCCCGCCCTGTCCGCTGTCCACATCCACGTGCCCGTTCCCGGACAGACTGGCCTTGTCCTCCGTGCAGCCGATGGTTCCGCCGAGTATCAGATATTCATTTATCCGGCGATCCAGACCCACTGCGAGTCCGCCTCCGAACAAATGGTAGCCACCGGTGGCTCCATCGCTGTTTACGTCCAGATAGGTGGCATTGCCTTCCAGATACACCCCCCATGGATTGTCCAGCGCGGGACTCAGCATGGCATTCACCCAATTCGGTTCGCTCGCCTGCTCGGCCACCAAGGGCAAGGTGTCGTGGCTGCCGACGGCCTCGCTGGAGGGGTAGAAATGCATGTTTCGGCCTTCGAACCCGTGCGACCCCGCCCGCAGATCGCTGACCCGGGTCATGAATTGACCGCCAAAGCCTTCCAGCGCCGCCATCGAAACCATCGACATCGAACTCAATTCCGCCGGCGCGAGTAGATTCAGCGCCGCCGCGTTTTGGTTAGCTTGGAGACCGTACAAGATGGTCGTCACGTTGGTAATGGCGAGCTGGCCGGCCTTGACCGCCGCGTCAATCGTCCGCCCCACGGCAGCCTGATTCGGCGTCTGGGCCATCGCCAGAAACGAGATTTGCGTCCAAGTCACTGAAACTTGATTGGGAGCGATGTTCGTCAAGAACGCATACAAGAGTGTCTGGTTGACTAGATTATTGAATCCGCCTGACCGCGCCCCACTGGACTCGAGGAGCACCAATGTTTCGCCATTCGTCGGCGCGAAACCGTTGGCCGTGGTCAGTCCCAAGGTGCCGGCCAAACTGGCGGTGCCGGTGATGTTGAACAGGTCATACTCCCCCGCGTGGGTGCCGCCG
>CAIMLG010000147.1 GCA_903842235.1 uncultured Verrucomicrobia subdivision 3 bacterium | reverse complement strand
TGCCCTCGAAATGATAGAGCATGGTGATTTTGTTCTTGGAAACCTTGCCGCTGCCGTGGCGGCAGATGGCGGGATCGCCGACTTTGACCTTGCCTTCGTATATCTTGCCGAACGCGATCCGGCCGAGGTATTCGGAGTAATCGAGGTTCGCGACGAGCAATTGGAAGCCGTCGCCCGCCTTGGCGCGCGGCGGCGGGATGTGCTTCACGATCGCGTCGAACAGCGGCTCCATGGTGCCGGCCACGTGCTCGAGCTCAACCTTGGCGTAACCTTCCTTGGCCGAACAATAAATGAACGGGAAATCGAGTTGTTCATCCGTGGCATTGAGCGACACGAAAAGCTCGAACACCTGGTCGAGCACCTTTTTGGGGTTGGCGTTCTCGCGGTCAATCTTATTGATGACGACAATCGGCTTGGCCCCGGCTTCGAGCGCCTTGCGCAGCACGAAGCGCGTTTGCGCCTGCGGACCTTCGGCGCTGTCCACCACGAGCAGCACGCCGTCAATCATGTTCATGATGCGCTCCACTTCGCCGCCGAAATCGGCGTGGCCGGGAGTGTCCACGATATTGATATGGTAATTCTTGTATTTGAACGCCGCGTTCTTGGCGCGGATGGTGATGCCCTTTTCCTTTTCGAGGTCCATCGAGTCCATCAGGCGCTCTTCGGACGATTCGTGCTGGTTGGCGCGGAAGGTGCCGGACTGCTTGAGGAGGCAGTCCACGAGGGTGGTTTTGCCATGGTCCACGTGGGCGATAATGGCGATGTTGCGGATGTGTTGCATATCGTAAATGACCGGTTCACTCACGTCGCTTAATATACCAGACGTGACAAGGGGCACGAACAGGAAAGCGGCGAGAATCTGCCGGGCTGCGTATAATGGAGATTTGCGACCAAAGGTCAAGCCTTGCGTGGCCGGAAAAATAGCCGCCGCGTTTGTAAAAACGTGGATCCGGCTGGAATAAGATTGAAATTGACCGCGTCGGGAAAATTTGAGCAACGTAGGCAATATTACCCCATGGAAACCATGAAACGGTTAACGCTCCTCTTGTTTTTGACGCTGCCCGCCGCTGGGCAGGCTGAAGATTACACTTACACGACCAACAACGGCACCCTCACGATCACATACTACGACGGCCCCGGCGGTGATGTCATTATCCCCAAAACCCTCAACGGTCTGCCGGTCACCGCTATTGGTCACCGCGCTTTCTCCGGTGTTGGATTTAGGGCCTATGCGTTTAGGGTCTATGCGACCGGCGCGTTTTTGAATCAATGATCTAAAACGGCCGCCTTCTGTTCGAAGGCAGTTTCCCATGCCGCTTACCAGTATCACGATTCCCAATAGTGCTACCTCCATTGGGGAGGGAGCCTTTGAAAGCAGCACCTCTCTGACCAAGGTGGTGATGGGCAACGGTGTCACCAACCTGGGGAAAAGGACATTTCAATACTGCGATAAGCTGTCCAATATTGTTATTCCCAAAGGCGTCACCCGCATTGAAACCCAGACATTCGCCCACTGCGCCAGCCTGACCAGCATCACAATTCCCAGTAAAGTCACCCGCATCGAACACGGTGCGTTCTTTAATTGCCGCAAGCTGATGAGCATCACGATTTCGGACAGCGTCACCAACATTGGATACCAAGCGTTCACGGAATGTTTCAACCTGACCAATGTCAGCTTTGGCAACCGTGTCGCCACAATTGGAGAAAACGCGTTCAGTGGTTGTCGCAGCCTCACCAGCCTGACTTTCCCAAGCAGCCTTACCTACATCGGAAGTTACGTTTTCTCCGGATGCGATCGGCTGACAGCCTTCTATTTTAAGGGGAACGCTCCTCAATTTGGCGTCAGTTGGGGGGGAAACAACAGGGGCTATGATGGACGCTTAGTCCCCAATGCGACCCTTCATTACCGGTCGGGCACAACGGGCTGGGAGGCATTTGCCGGTTATTCCACCGCGCTGTGGCAGCCGTAGTCACGTAGCCGCGTTTGTAAAAACGCGGAAGCGCCGGTTGCCAGCCCGTTTTCCGCGCTTGCACAAGCGCGGCTACCCGCTTCGGCGGCTACACCAGCTTCTTCAAGCGCTTATCTTCCGCCAGTTTCTTCACCAATTCCTTGATCTTTTGCGCCTGGGATTTGTGCGCCAGCAGCACCGCGTCGTCCGTCTGCACCAGAATGGAATCCCGCAGGCCCACCACGGCAATGGGCGTGCGGTGCTTGGTGCGGGCGTCGTAGATGATATTCCGCGCCGCGTCCACGTGGATGAAATCCCCCACGGCGCAGTTGCCTTCCGCGTCGGCTTTGAGATGCCGGGCGAGCGCGGGCCACGCGCCAAGGTCATCCCACTCAAACGCGCCGTCGGCCACGATGACGTTTTGCGCCTTTTCCATCAGCGCGTAATCAATGGAGACCTTTTTGATCGCCGGATATTCCTTGGCCAGTACTTTGGCGAGCTTGGCGGGCTGGTTGGCCACCTTGAACCAGCGCTGACACGCGGCGAACATCTCCGGCTGATGCGCCTGCAAGCCGTTCGTCACGGTGATGAAGCTCCAGACAAACATGCCCGCGTTCCAGCGATAGTGCCCGCTGTTGACGTATTCCAGCGCGGTCTCGAAGTTGGGCTTCTCCACGAACCGTTCCGCCTTGTAGAACGTGGTCTTAGTCGGCTTGCTGCCGGGAGGCGTGGGCAATTCCATGCCGGTGTGAATATAGCCGTAGCCGGTGGCCGGCTCGTTGGGCTTGATGCCGATGGTCACAATCACCTGCCCTTGCGCCGCCACGTCGAAGGCGTCGCTCAACACCTGCTGAAATTTTTTCGCCTCCGGGATGACGTGATCCGCCGGCAGCACCGC
Source organism: uncultured Verrucomicrobia subdivision 3 bacterium (assembly GCA_903842235.1). Classification (GTDB taxonomy): domain Bacteria; phylum Verrucomicrobiota; class Verrucomicrobiia; order Limisphaerales; family UBA11358; genus UBA11358. The sequence goes on along the minus strand of CAIMLG010000147.1, from coordinate 7,589 downwards.
CATCACGCCCGTGGTGGACCGCGCGCCCACCAGCGCCGCGCCGAGCGTCACCGCCGCGCAGGTATCGCGGCCCATGGGTTCGGCCACGACGTTGTCCTTGGGCAGCTTGGGCAATTGCTTCCGCACCGCCGCCGCCTGGGCGGTGTTGGTGATGATAAAAATATTTTTGAGCGGCACCAGCGGCAGCACGCGCTGTACGGCTTCCTGCAAAAACGATTGCTTGCCGAGCAAGGCGAGCAACTGCTTGGGCGTCTGCTCGCGGCTCAGCGGCCAGAACCGCTCGCCGCGTCCGCCGGCCATGATGATGACGAAACGATCCTTGAAGTCGGGCTTGGCTTTAGCACTCATAAATGAATCTGCCGGCAGCTTACACAGAATTGCGCGGATGCAAACCCCAGAAAACGGCGGCGGGCGCCGCCGCGCCTCGAATTGAGGCGGCGGTTACCGAACTGATTTGCGACAAAAGCCACCGCAATTTTCAAGGAACAAACGGACCCCTTCGAGCCGCTAACTGGGAAACGTCAGACCGTATTTGTAGGCAGCATAAGCCTTCAACGCTTCAGCGCGGAAATCCCAGTGCGTGGGCTGCTTGGCCGAGCCTTCCACAATGACGCCCCCGTCATCCGTGATGCGTTTATCCGCCTGACGCTTCTGGAATGATTGCCACATGGCTTCCAGCGAACCGGTCAGGTCGCGGCCATTGGTGATGTCGCTGATGAAGGGCAGATAGGCGGCCCAGTATTTCTGGGAACCCGCCAGCTTGCCCAGTTTGGGTTCATACGGCTGCTTCGTCACTAGACATTGCATTGCCCGCGCATACTCGTTCCAAAAATGGCGGCCGGGCTGTTGGGCACGTCGAACTAAATATTCCGCCGTTTCATGTTTGTTCATCAGGCTGGCAGAGTGAGCGGCACCTACCGTGCTGAAAATATCAAGCTCCTCCAATTCTGGAAGCTGCTTAATTAGCTCTTCGCATTTGGTAAGTATATCCATTACGCCGTGAGCCTCTATCCAGATGATGCCTTCTGCCGCTTGCTTGAAATCCAATACACCTATTGAAATCAGAGCTAAAATTGAATCGCAAAATGTATCAAAAGATCGGCAAAGTTGACCTTGCAATTCATAATTTTTAGCCCCAGCAAAAAAAATCTGAAAAGTTTGGATTCTAAAATTATTCATGGATATATTTTATCAGCCGCGCGAGCCAGTGACCCCTTTCTCAGACAATGCAAAATAACTGCCCAGATAAACAGCCACGAGAAATCCACCGAAGATGACGAATTTGGTATTCATGCACAGCTTGCACTGGTTTGATTCGACTATGAATCAGTCGAGACAATTGTCAATGCGAGGTTCCCGGCTGCCCCGCTTTTAACTAAAGCACGAAAAGCCGGTAAAAATGGCGGCGCGGACATCAAAACCCGCAGAAAAGCCATCAAACGGACGGTTTCTGCCGCAAGATTTTCATGAGGACTCGGCGTTCCGCTGCGGAAGCGGCGGGCTAAAGCGCCTTCACCGCATCGGCCAGCGATTTCACAAACGCGCCGACGGTGGCAACCAGCTCGGGCGATTTCCCGTGGGTGGCGATTTGATTCACGATGGCGCTGCCGACGACGCAGGCGTCGCCTTCGCGGGCCACGGCCTGGACCTGGGCGGGATTGGAAATACCAAAGCCGATGGCGATGGGCAGTTGCGTGTGGGCGCGGAGCTTGGCGATTTGCGCGGGCAGATTGGTGGCCACGCTGGTTTGCATGCCGGTGACGCCTTCGCGGGAGATGTAGTAAATAAACCCGCGGCTGCACGCAACGATTTTGGCCATGCGCGCTTCGGGCGTGGTGGGGGCCACAAGGTAGATGGGGCACAGGCCGGCTTGCTGCATGAGGGCTTCGTAGTTGTCGGATTCCTCCGGGGGCAGATCCAGGACGAGGAAGCCATCCACCCCGGCTTGGGCGGCGTCGGCAATGAATTTCTCCAAGCCGACCTTGTGGATGAGGTTGAAATAAATGTAGAGGACGATAGGAATCTGCGAGCGCAGGCGGATCTCGGCAATGGTGGCAAGGAGCTTGGGCGGCGTGGTGCCGGATTCCAAGCCGCGCTGGGCGGCGAGCTGGTTCACCAAACCATCGGCGAGCGGGTCGCTAAAGGGCACGCCCAGTTCCACCACGGCAACGCCGGCTTGATCGAACGCGAGCACAAGATCGCGGGTGGCGGCGAGGTGGGGATCGCCGGCGCCAAGGTAAACGACGAGGCCTTTCCGGCCGGCGGACTTGAGTTGCGCGAATTTCGCGACGAGGCGGTTCATGTGGGCCCAGTTTCGAGATTCAGGTTTCAAGTTTCAAGCGGATTATCCGCCGGGGCGGCCGGGTGGATTTCGCCGGCGTAAAATGCCGTTGCCAGCCTGAATTTGGTTGGCAATTCGCGGGCCGCCTCGTATCGTAACAGCAGGAATATTATCATCATGCCCAAGAAAAAGCCGAGCAAACTCACGGGCGGGCCGGTCTCCCGGTTCATCCAGCATCATTACCGGCATTTCAACGCGGCGTCGCTGGTGGATGCGGCGAAAGGCTACGTTGCACACCTGGACAAAGGCGGGCGGATGATGATCACTTTGGCCGGGGCCATGAGCACGGCGGAGCTGGGGCTGTCGCTGGCGGAAATGATCCGGCAAGACAAGGTGCATCTGATCACTTGCACGGGGGCGAATCTGGAAGAGGACGTGTTCAACCTGGTGGCGCATGATTATTACGAGCGGGTGCCGCAGTATCGGTATCTTTCGGCCGAAGACGAACAGGCGTTGCTGGATCGCCACATGAACCGGGTGACGGATACGTGCATTCCCGAAGGCGAAGCGATGCGCCGCATGGAAAAAGCCATGCTCGAAGTCTGGACGGCAGCGGATAAAAAGGGCGAACGCTATTTTCCCCACGAGTTTTTGTATCAAGTGCTGCGCAGCGGCAAATACCAGAAGCATTACCAGATTAACCCGAAAGATTCCTGGATGCTGGCGACGGCGGAGAAAAATCTGCCGTTGGTTGTGCCCGGCTGGGAAGACTCGACACTCGGCAACATGTATGCGGCCGCCGTCATGCGCGGCGAGGTGAAGAACGTCCACACCGTCCGCACGGGCATCGAATACATGACGTGGCTGGCGGAATTCTACACGCAGACCACGAAGAATAGTCCGCTGGGGATGTTCCAGATTGGCGGCGGCATCGCGGGCGATTTTCCCATTTGCGTGGTGCCGATGCTGCATCAGGATCTGGGCCGCACCAAAGTTCCGCTTTGGGGCTACTTCTGCCAGATCAGCGATTCCACAACGAGTTACGGCAGCTATTCCGGCGCGGTGCCGAACGAGAAGATCACCTGGGGCAAGCTCGGGATGAAGACGCCGAAATATATCATCGAATCCGATGCGACGATTGTTGCGCCGCTGATTTTTGCCCACGTTTTAGGCTGGTAAAAGATAATGAAACCAAACGATTTTTCTGATTCGCGAGTGCTGGTCACCGGCGGCGCAGGCTTTATCGGCAGTGCGCTCGTCTGGGCGCTTAACCGGCGCGGCTGTGACAACATCGTCGTCTGCGACATTCTGGGCACCACCGACAAATGGCGCAATCTCGCGCCGCTGCGCTTTGCCGACTACGTCGAAGCCGCCGACCTGTTGCCGCGTTTGCAAAGTGGCGCGCTGGGAAAATTTGATCTGGTGCTGCATCTGGGCGCATGCTCGGCCACGACCGAAAAGGATGCCACCTACCTCATCAAAAACAATTACGAGTTCACCCGGGAGTTGGCGGGGTGGTCGCTGGCAAACAAAACCCGCTTTGTCTATGCGTCTTCCGCCGCGACCTATGGCGACGGCGCACAAGGTATGGAGGACAACGAGTCGCTGCTGGATACGCTGCGCCCGCTGAACATGTATGGCTATTCCAAGCACTTGTTCGACCTGCATGCCAAGCGCGCCGGCTTTTTGAACAATATTTGTGGTTTGAAATATTTCAATGTCTTTGGACCCAATGAGGATCACAAGGGCGACATGCGCTCGCTGGTCCACAAGAGTTTTGCGCAGGTGCAGAGCAAGGGCGTGATTCAGTTGTTTAAGAGCTATCGCAAGGATTTCAAGGATGGCGAGCAGAAGCGGGATTTTCTCTACGTTAAAGACTGTGTGGCCATGACTTTGCATCTGGCCGCAACCCCGCGGGCGAACGGCCTGTTCAACATCGGCTCGGGGCAGGCGCGGACGTGGATCGATCTGTCAAATGCCGTCTTCACCGCGCTGAAAAAGAAACCGGTCATCAAGTTCATCGAGATGCCGGAAGCGATCCGCGATAAATACCAGTATTTCACCCAGGCAAACCTGCTGCGCCTCCGCGGCGCGGGCTACGCGGCCCCCGTTACTTCGCTGGAAAACGCGGTCTTTGATTACGTTCGCAAGCATCTTCTGCTGGACCGGCGACTCGATCCGCTGGTGGAGTGATGTCGTCCCTAACCGGGTCCTGCGCGGACGCCACGAAAAGTCGGAACCAAGAGAAAAAATGGTGATTTTCACCCAAGTCCGCGCCCATTCGATCTGAAAGACCGATGCCCGTTATGGTCAGATTTAAATCGCGCCACCTTTTTTCTTGACATTTAGACACTTAGGGTTATTAGTCAAATATATAACCAATAGCATGAAGGCTCCATTATTTGGAAAATCCGGCACAATTCGGACGGCACGCAGGCTGGTTACCCGGTTGGGTGACACAAGCCTGTGGATTTCAAGTGCCGGTTAACGACCAACAGATAATTTCCTCCTAACCATCAAACTATAAAACTATGACACTCACCAAACGCGACCTCGTAGTGCGCATCAGCGAAGAAACCGGGTTGGTTCAAACCCAGGTGTTCGACGTGGTGCAAAAAACTCTGGATTACATCGCCGAAGCACTCGCCAAGGGGGACAAGGTGGAATTGCGCAACTTCGGCGTGTTTGATGTAAAAATCCGCAAAGCGCGCGTTGGGCGCAATCCGAACAAGCCGGAAACCGACGTGCCCATTCCGGCCCGCGCCATGGTTAAATTCAAGGCCGGAAAAGAGATGCGCGCTGAGGTGCTCAAGCTGACCCCCAAGGCGTAAGGCCCCGGTCAAGAAAAGCGGGAAAGGGGGATTTTCCCCCACTTCAATGCTTTAGCGCTTTAACGCCCCGGCGGTTTTAGTTACCCTGCCGTTATGGAACGACTGCCTGGATTTCGTGATTTCTATCCCGAACCGCTCCCGCATCCGGATGTGTGGAGTGCCGACATCCGCCAACACATTTTTGAGAAATGGCGTGCCACAGCCTGCCGCTATGGTTTCCGGGAATACGACGGGCCGCCACTGGAACCGCTGGAACTCTTCACTACCAAGTCCGGCGAGGAAATCGTCGGACAGCTCTACAATTTTACCGACAAAGGGGAGCGGGCGGTGTCCCTGCGCCCGGAAATGACGCCGACGCTGGCTCGCATGGTCGCCGCGCACGAGCGAAATTACAAAAAGCCCATCAAATGGTTCGCGATCCCACAGTTGTTCCGCTACGAACGCCAGCAGAAAGGCCGTCTGCGCGAGCACTTTCAGTTCAACGCCGACCTCATCGGGGAGAGCGATCCGGCGGCAGACGCGGAATTGATTGCCCTGCTGATCGACACCCTGCGCGCCTTCGGCCTGACGAGCGAAGATTTTGTCATCCGCTTGAGCAGCCGCAATGCGTGGTACGACTTTTTCAAGCAGGGGGGCGGCGACATGGCGCATGAATACGCTTTTTACCAGATCATCGACAAACTGGAACGCGAAGCGCCCGAGCACAGCGACCAGAAGCTGCGAGCCATCGGCTTTTCCCTGGAGGCCGTCAACCAGTTCATCGAAAAAGGCGAGCCAACAGTCGAGCTCAAGACCATTCTGGACAATCTGACGGCGCGCGGCCTGCGCGACTTTGTAAAAATTGATTACAAAGTCATTCGCGGCCTAGCGTATTACACCGGCGTGGTGTTTGAAGCGTTTGACCGCAAGGGTGAATTTCGCGCCATCGCCGGCGGCGGGCGCTATGACAACCTGGTCAAGCTCATCAGCGGCGACAAGGTGAACCTACCGGCGCTCGGTTTCGGCATGGGGGATGTGGTGCTCACGGAATTGCTCCGGGCGCGGGGGCGACTGCCAAAATTCGATTCACCGATGGATGTCTTTGTGCTAATCGAAGACGAGGCGCTGCGATCGATTTCGCTCAAGCTGATTCACGATTTACGCGCGGCCGGTTACGCGGTGGAGTATCCACTGACCCCCGCCAAGCCCGATAAACAATTCAAGCGGGCCATGGATTTGAAGGTGGCCCACACCGCCCGGATGGACAACGACGCTTACGTCCGCATCCGCAATTTGAAAACCCGCGAAGAAGTGGTCACCGGCCTCGCGGACACGGCGAATCATTTGAGCTAAAAAGGTCCGTCTGTTTTCACCCTACAAAGGCAGTCCCCAAGGACGGCTTTTATGGTTTGCCGGTTGGGGGCAACGCAAAAACCGTCTTCACATCCACCGGCGGCTGGCGCATCAGCAAATGGATGACAACCATCTCGGTGTTTGTCACCAGTGCCACGCTGGCGAGCGGGTTGATTATCCAACCGCCGGCATTGAAAACCAGCAGCGCGATGAGACCGCTAAGCAGGCCCGGGCCGTAGAATTTTGCCAACCGCGAATGGGTGGCGGGATATTTTCCAAACTTCGCGCAGCAAAGGCGCACCCCTGCCGCTACCGATAAAATGATCAGCGCCAGCAGCCCCCCGTTCCGCTCAAGGACCGGCCGGCACAAAATCCATGCCGCGCCCAGCACGAATAGATAATCAATGACATTGGCAATGCTGTCATACCGCCGCCATGCCGGCGTGGCCACGCCAAGGCGGCGGGCGAGAAGGCCGTCGAAGATATCCGAAAGCGTGCCCGCGACCAACATGGGCAGATAAATTCAACGCGTAACGCCGGAGCAAGCCCAAACCAAGGCTATTGGCCCAAGTCGCCGCCGCAGTCGTCGTCAACGCAAAAGGCAGATGTTTCACGAAGCCGACTTTGTCGGCATAAAAAATCCCTGTCGAGTGGGAATTTGCGAAATCAGCCGAGGGGAAGTTATTCACCGCCATCAAAGCAGCGGTGTTTTTTGGTGAATAATTCCGGCGGACAGACGGAGAATGCTGTTGATTCTATTTGATAATCGGCGCCTACCTCATTTTCGTCACCGCCGTTTTTTGGTGAATAAGTGGTGGATATCAATTCATAGGCAAAAGCAAAAGACGTGCTAAGATGTAACCAGTTCATTGAAAGAACGAAGCGGGCAGCGGAAAGTAAAATTGAAGTTGTTCGTTTCAGGATAATCCCGGGCGACCGGGGAAAAGTCAGGTCAGGCTGGTTGATCTGGCTCCTCTGAAACCGGAGCGCAAGTTCCGGCGAGGCAGAATTCACCAGTTCCTCTGGCGATGTTCGCACATCGTCAAATGCGAATGAGGGACTTGGCAGCAAGCCGCGATGAGAAACTGCGGCGACCTGAGTCAAGTAGTCCGGGAAAGTTTCGGTTCCGGATGAATCGCAGTCAC
>CAIMLG010000146.1 GCA_903842235.1 uncultured Verrucomicrobia subdivision 3 bacterium | reverse complement strand
TTCATCGCGCATCGGCGCGGTGCAGCCCTCCAGGTAACTCACGTGCGCGCCTTCGTCGGCCACGATGAGGGTGCGCTCAAACTGGCCGGTGTTGGCGGCGTTGATGCGGAAATAGGTCGAAAGCTCCATCGGGCAGCGCACGCCCTTCGGGATGTAGCAGAAGGAACCGTCGGTGAAGACGGCGGAATTCAGCGCGGCGTAATAGTTGTCCGTGTAAGGCACCACCGAGCCGAGATATTTTTTGATCAGGTCGGGATGATCATGCACCGCTTCGCTAAACGAGCAGAAAATGATGCCTTTCTTGGCCAAATCCTCGCGATAGGTCGTGCCGACGGAAACCGAATCAAAAATGGCATCCACCGCCACGCCCGCCAGCCGGCCGCGCTCGCGCAACGGAATCCCGAGCTTTTCGTAGGTTTCGAGCAACTTGGGATCGACTTCGTCCAGGCTTTTCGGCGCATTGGCCTGGGGCTTGGGCTGGGAAAAGTAGCTGATGGCCTGAAAATCAATCGGCGGATATTTGACGAACTGCCAGGTGGGCTCCGGCATGGTCTGCCAATAGCGAAAGGCCTTAATGCGCCAATCGGTCAGCCAGGTCGGCTCGTTTTTCTTGGTTGAGATATGCCGGATGGTATCCTCGCTCAAGCCGGGCGGCGTGGACTCGGATTCGACATCGGTGACGAAGCCGTATTTGTATTCCTGTTTGACCAGGCTCTCGATGGTATCGGTAGCGGTGCTCATCTAAAATTATTTCTGCGGCGCGCACTCGGCGCAGGTGCCATGAAGCGCCACCTCGTAGCGCTTCAGCTTAAAGCCGGCGGGCAGCGCCACGCCCGGCAAATTGGCCGGCAAAGCCACATCAAAAACCATCCCGCAGGCGTCGCAGTGGCAATGGCCGTGCTCATGCATGTTCGGGCAAAAGCGCGTGGCGCCGCGATCCACCGTCACCGGCCGGGCCAGCCCGGATTTTACCAGAGCGTCGAGACAGTTGTAAACCGTGGCGTGGGAAATCTCCGGCATCTGCTTCTTGGCGCGAATGAAGACCTCTTCGGCCGTCGGATGATCGCGCTTATGCACCAGCACATCATAGACCTGCTGCCGCTGGGGCGTCAGCCGCAAGCCGGTGGCCCCCAACTGTTCGGTCAGGTGCTGGTCGTCGGGCGATGGGCGGCGCGCCTTCATGGGTGGAAAATTTACCGCAGCGCCAACGCAAGTCAAGATTTAGAATAATTCTAAATCGGTTTCGCGGGGGGCGACCGCGCTGGTGAAAGATTTTGATACAAATCGGACCGGCGTTGGTGTCTATTGGGTGGCATTCACTCAACCAATTTATGAAGAATACCTTGTTCGCCCGGGGCTTGGCCATCTTGTCCGCCGCCATGCTGGCGGGCTGTTCGCAAAAACCGGCCCGGGTGGCCGCAGCGTCTCCGGAGGCGGCCGTGGTTGCCCAACTCCAGCATTTCGTGGCGGAAAAGCGGGCGCAGGGCGATGCCGCCACCAACGAAGCCGCCCCCGGTTTGGCCCCATTTTTCAAGGCGGCGGCGGGGGGCAACTGGCTGACCATCAGCAATGCGTTTGAGAAATTGCGAACGCACGCGGGGCAATACGCCGGCAACCGCCAGATTGACGAGCGCTGGCGCGGACCGCACTGGGAAGCGGCGAAGGAAGTCTGGGGGGCGTTTGAAGCCTTCAATGTAGGCGACGGAAAATACGCCTCCGCCTTTGGTCGTGCGATCGTTGATGCCATCCCGGCGGGCAGCATTTATTTTGGCGGCACGGATCCGGGCCGCTTCATCGTCACGGCCTTGTGCCCTTCGCAGGTGACCGGCGACCCCTTTTTCGTGCTGACGCAAAACGCATTGGCGGATGGCAGCTATCTGGAATATCTACGGAGTATTTATGGGGGGAAAATATACATTCCCACGCTCCGGGATTCGCAAACCTGTTTCGAGGAATACTCCCAAGACGCGGCACGGCGGCAAAAAAGCAACCAGCTCAAGCCCGGCGAAAATGTGCAGATAGACGGAGGCCGGATCCAGATCAGCGGTCAGGTGGCCGTGATGCAAATCAACGGCCGGCTGGTCAAAACCATTTTCGACAAAAATCCCACGCGGGAATTTTACGTCGAGGAGAGCTTTCCGCTGGACTGGATGTATCCGCAGCTGGAACCGCACGGCCTGATATTCAAGCTCAACCGCCCGCCCATGGCCGAGCTGGCGGCCGCCGTGGTGCAGGCCGACCACGATTACTGGACCCAATATGTTGCGCCGATGATCGGCGACTGGCTGAAGCCAGACACGACCGTGGCCGAAGTGGCCGATTTTGCGGAAAAAGTATTTGGCCGGCAGGATTTCGGCGGCTTCGAGGGCGATCCCCGGTTTGTGCAAAATGCCTATTCGCACAAGATGTTTTCCAAGCTGCGCTCCAGCCAGGCCGGACTTTATGTGTGGCGCATGAACCATGCGGTCAGCGCGGCGGACAAGGCGGCCATGGCGCGGGAGGCGGACTTTGCCTTCCGCCAGGCGTGGGCGCTGGGTCCCGATTCGCCGGAAGCCGTGGATCGGTATATCAGTTTTCTGATGGAGCAAAATCGCCAAGCCGATGCTTTGCGAGTGGCGCAAACGGCGACGAAGCTGCCGGAAATGCAAGGACCGGCCGGGGAACAAGGGCGGGCGCTTTTGGAACAGCTCCAGAAGTTCCAACCGGCCAAGTAACGGGGCGGGCCGCCGGTGGAAATGCTGGGCCTGACGCTTCCAGCGGGCGGCCCGATTTTGCAAAACCGTGACAAATGATGCCCGTCACTACCGCAAACTGTCGTAGATGAACCGAAATCAATCGCTGTTGCTGGTTTTTTTGGCACATGACTGAACCAACCTACATCTGGCTAAGCTTCTACGCCGTGCTATTGCTGGGGTTGATTCTGGGCGCACTGATTAGCCGCAGATATCAACCGCAGGTAAAGGCCAGCCCCCGAACACGCTACCTCCGATTGCGCGGGGCATGCATTTTTTACGGGGTGGTTTGCGGGTGGCAGTTGGCGGTCGCCCATCTCGGTCACGAGCCGATGAGTTGGAAAAAATCTCTGCCCGCTTTGTTCATGACCGGGTGTTTTGGGCTGTTTCTCTTTCTGAGTTGGCAGGCGCGCAACCGATGGCGGGCTTCGGCTGAATTCAAAGCGCTGCCGCAACAAAAGCCCTCCCCATTCTTACGGCAGGCGGGTTTCATCCTGCTGCCCGTGGGGTTGCTGGCCGCCTTTGGTTTGTATTCATTGCGTCAGGACCGGGTGCTGGCCGAACAGGAGGCGCGGGCGGCGGGAGAAGTATTGGCGCAACGCGTGGCGCAGGCTATCGCCAGTGAAGGAGCACGGGCATTGCGCGAGTATGGAATTGCAATCTGGAGTCTGGCGGCTAACCGCTCCGCTGATTTGGGATTATCCAGTTGGGCCGGTGGCGCAGTCACCGAAAGCAACGAGTGGCAACGGATCCGGGATTGGGAGCAGGCCAATCCCGAAATCGACCTCCTCACGCTGCCGCCCGCGGAACAGGATGCTTATGGAGCTGACGGCCCTTTGGCCATGCCGCCCGAGCCGCCGGCGTGGCTGGCCCAGCTAACGGCCGAACAGCAAGCGCTTTGGCTGGCCGTGAAGCAAGCGGAGTTGGCGGGGCAGGAGGCGGCCACGGTCCAAGCTGTGGTCGAAAAGTTTCTGGCCACCCATCCGTCTAAGGATGCACAGGCGAATGCCGAATTTGTGTTGCTGCTGGCGCAAACGCAGGGTTTGCCCGTAGCGGAAGCGATGGCCAAAATCGCCGACTATGCTTGGGCTCATTGGGGGAATTCCAGCAAGCTGTCGGACGCCGGTTTGCCGCTGGGGCAATTAATTAGCCATCAGGCCTTGCGGCGCCTGCCCGACGGCGCGGGTTTGCCGGAAAACTTCATTCGCCATAGCACCATCGCGTGGATGATTAACTACGCGCCCTCGATTTTTTCACCGGCGCTCATCGCCGAGACGGAGCGGGTGGCGCGCGGCACCGCGCAGGAACCCTACGCCGCCACCCTGCGGGCGTGGTGGAATGCCAATGCCGTCGCCCGGCAAGTGATGGACGACTTCCGGAAACAATACCCCACCAACACTTGGAAATCGGCAGCGTTCCGGGTGGATTCCAAGCTGGGAACATATTTTATTGGGCTGGATCAATATCAGATAAAATCAACCAACTCTGCATCATCCCAAGCCGCGGGGTATCGCCACATGTTGCTCCCCCAAATCGTGGTTGCCAAGGCGGTGACCTCGGCCGTCACCAAAGCGAGAATTTCCCTGCCCGCTTACGCCTTGGTGGAATTTGAATGGGCGGGCACTTCCATCCCGCTATCTTCGCCCAAGCTGCCCACGGGAAACCGACCCCATTTCCCCTCGCTGGGGCAAGCTAATGAGATGTTAAAAGATTTCTCATCCTACCAACTCGCCTATCCATTTCGCGTCCAGGTCTCGCTGGCCAACCCGGAACTGCTTTATGCCCGGCAACGGCTCCGGAGCTGGCTGTTTGGTGGACTCATTGTGCTGGCGCTGGCGGCGGCGGTCGCGGCGTTGCTGGCGGCACGCCGGGCCTTTGTCCGTCAGCTCGCGCTCAACGAGCAGAAATCCAACTTTGTCTCCAGCGTGTCGCATGAATTGCGGGCGCCCATCGCCTCGGTGCGGCTCATGGCGGAAAACCTGGAGCGCGGCAAAATTGCCGACGCCGCCAAGCAACAGGAATATTTCCATTTCATCGGCCAGGAATGCCGCCGGCTGTCGTCGCTCATCGAAAACGTGCTGGATTTCTCGCGCATCGAGCAGGGCCGCAAACAATACGAGTTTGAGCCGACCGACCTGCGGACATTGGTGGCGACGACGGTCAAATTGCTGGAGCCTTATGCCGCGGAACGCGGGGTGAAGCTGGAAACCTTCAACCTTCAACCTTCAACCTCCGACATCGAATTAGTCGTGGACGGCCGCGCACTGCAGCAGGCGCTGGTGAACCTGATTGACAACGCCATCAAGCATTCGCCCAAGGACGAAACGGTGACAGTGACGCTGGCCTCGGCGGCCGACGGAGTGCGGCTGTCCGTGGCCGATCATGGCCCCGGCATCCCGGCGGCGGAGCAGGAGAAGATTTTTGAGCGGTTTTACCGACGCGGTTCCGAGTTGCGCCGCGAGACGCAGGGCATTGGCATTGGCCTCAGCCTGGTCCAGCACATTGTCAAAGCCCATGGCGGACGGGTGACGGTGCAGAGCGACGTCGGCCAAGGGAGCCGGTTTACCATTGAACTGGCTTTGAACAACCAAGCAACCAAGGAACGAAGTTTAGAATGAACGCTTAGCGGCTTGGTGGCTTGGCGGTTAATTTTATGGAACGCATTTTGATCATTGAAGACGAGGCGCCGATGCGCACGGCGCTGGCGGATTTGCTGGCGGGCGAAGACTACCGGCCCCTCACGGCGGCGGATGGCGAGAGCGGCTTGCAGCGGGCGCTGGCCGAAAAGCCCGATTTGATCCTGCTGGACGTGATGATGCCCAAGCTGGACGGCTTTTCCGTCTGCGCCGAACTGCGCCGGCTGGGCTGCGAAGCGCCCGTGCTCATGCTCACCGCCAAAAGCCAGATCGAGGACCGCGTGGTGGGCCTGGACGCGGGGGCCGATGATTATTTGGTAAAACCCTTCAGCTCGGAGGAATTGCTGGCGCGGGTGCGGGCCTTGCTGCGCCGGGCGGAGCGCAAGACGAAGGCGCCTGCCGAATTGCAATTGGGCGACACGGTGGTGGATCTGGCGCGGCAAACCGCCGTGCGCGGCCAGCGACCGGTGCATTTGACGGCGAAGGAATTTGCCATGCTGCGGCTGCTGGCCGGGGCGGAGGGCGAGCCGGTGACGCGCGAGAAGTTTCTGGACGTGGTCTGGGGCGTCACGGCGTTTCCCACCACGCGCACGGTGGACAACCACATCGCCAGCCTGCGCGCCAAGGTGGAGAAAAACCCCGAGGCGCCCCGCTGGCTCAAGACCGTGCACGGCGTGGGCTACAAACTGGAAATTTAAACCGCGAAATACGCCGAATACACGAAATGAATCCTTTGGCTCAGGTTTGTTTGCAGAATAGTTCGCGTATTTTGCGTGTTTCGCGGTTCAATAAACGATTTTGCAAAAGCATGACAAACGGCGGGAAACTTTTTGGCAGTCTATCAGCACAACACACTATGAATATGAAATGGGGACTTGGAATACTTCTGGCAGCGGCGCTCACGGTATCAGCGCAAACCAACTCACTGACCGCCCTGCTGCAAAAGGGCTTGTTTGCGGAGCAGGCGAGCCGCGATTTACCCGCCGCCATTGCGAGCTACCAATTGCTCGCGACGCAGTTTGACCAGGACCGGCAACTGGCGGCCACGGCGGTGTTCCGGCTGGGCGAATGCTACCGCGCCCAGGGCAAGACCAACGAGGCCGCCGGGCAATACCAGCGCGTGCTCCGCGATTTTGCCGATCAAACCACGCTCGTCACCTTGAGCCGGCAGAATCTCGCGGGGATGGGGGCGCCGCTGGATACCGCCCGGCCGACCACGGCCCAGCAGCAAACGGAATTGCTCGTCCGCCAGATTGCCCTGGCGGAACAGGATTTGGCCGAGGCGCAGGCCAAAGTCAAAATGGGTAAAGCCACGGATGCGGAGATGCGCGCGGCGGAAAAAGAAGTGCTGCGGTTAAAACAACAACTCGCGGCACTGGACGCCCACAAGCCAGCGGAGTTATTAGATTTATCCGTTCCGGCCCCGTCGGAGGAAGATCGGGAAATTGCGCGGCTGAAGGAAATTCTCAAGAACAGCCCGGATTTGATCAACGCTCCCGCCCCTGCCACCGACGGCAAAACACCGCTGGTCAATGCCGCCCAGAAAGGCTGGATGCAGGCGGTCACGTTCCTCCTCGACAACGGGGCGCTGATGGATAAGGGAGCACTTTTTGCGGCCACGACGGAAGGCCGCAAGGCCATGGTGGAATTGCTGCTGGCGCGCGGGGCGGACGTCAATGCGCAAGATGATGGCGGCACCACGCCATTGTATCGCGCGGCGGAGAAAGGCTTTTTGTCCGTGGCGGAGGTTTTGCTCCAGCATCAGGCCAATCTGGAAGCCCGCATGATGAAAGGAGAAAATTGGGTGAAAGGGCGGACTCCTTTGACGGCGGCGGTAAACGCACGGCGTCCGGCAATGGTCACTTTTTTGCTGGCGCAGGGCGCCGATATCAATACCACGGACGATCAAGGAATAACTCCCCTCTTGTGGGCCGCGATTATCGAAGACTTGCCGATGTTGAAACAACTCATCAAAGCCGGGGCCAAGCTGAATTTGGAAGATAAGAGAGGAACCACGGCTTTGGGTTACGCTGCCGGTCGGGGGGATGCAGAAGGTGTCAAAGCCTTGCTGGCGGCCAAGGCCGATCCCAATGCGGGCCAAAATTGTTCGACGCTCAATGGTGCCTTGACGCGGCCGGATCTAGTGAAATTGCTGCTGGAGGCCGGCGCCAACCTGAAGACGGATACGAAAAATACGGTGCTTTCGGCGGCGCTGGACAAACCGGAAGCCTTGAAGTTGCTGCTAGGCGTGCCCAATTGCCTCAAGGCGGACACGAATCATGTGTTGGTGAATGCCACGCTGGACAAACCGGAATCGCTCCAGTTGTTGCTGGCGACGGGGGCGGAGGCCCAGGCGCCGGGCGCGCTGGTCAGCGCGATTCGAAATGGCCAGGAAGCCAGCGCCGAGTTGCTGGTGCGCTACGGGGCGGATGTGAATGCGCCCGGCGTCAACGGCATGACGCCGCTGATGATGGCGGTGTGGCGCCAGAGTGTGCCGATGGTGAATCTCCTGTTGGCGAAGCCGGTGGACGTCAACGCCCGGCATGCTTCCCGCCGCACGGCGCTGGACATGGCCAAG
This sequence comes from uncultured Verrucomicrobia subdivision 3 bacterium, assembly GCA_903842235.1. Lineage (GTDB taxonomy): Bacteria > Verrucomicrobiota > Verrucomicrobiia > Limisphaerales > UBA11358 > UBA11358. The sequence goes on along the minus strand of CAIMLG010000146.1, from coordinate 36,846 downwards.
GAGGAGGATCACGGTCGAACCCCTTTTGAGCCGGGAAAATATAACGGCAGTTACAGATCGTCGGATTCGGATTTGGCCCGAAAAATTTCGGATCTGCTGCGGCAGCATGGCGCACTGGACAATTTGCCGGATTGGGATCGCATCATGGTCACCCGGCCGGCGGCCAATTTTGCCGCCCAAGTTTTTGAGCGGGGCACGAACGATTGGAACCATTTTACCCTGCTGGATGCGCTGTATAATCATTACGCCACCCCTGGCTCCGGAACGATCGGGCCGGGAGCCACAACCTTTCAATCGCGGTTGCAGGCGATCATGGCGACCGCATCGGGAAGGACCGACCCCGCTTTTCCGGATCTCCGGCAGATCATCATCGTCCGCCCCAGCCGGGAAATCGGGAAGCCGCCCCAGCGGATCACCGTGGATCTGCTGACGGCCACCAACAGCGTGGATTGCGCCCAGGATGTGCCGCTGGAATTTGGCGACACGGTGGAAATTCCCGAGCGGTTGCACAGTTTGCAGGAAGCGGCGGTGGGCTTGACCGGGGCGGAATTAAGCGCCATCGCCGAGGGCCGCAAGGGCACGGTAACATTGGTATTTGGCGGCAAAACGACCCGCCTGCTGGTGCCGGCGGGCCGGACGGACGCGCCGATTGGCGCGGTGCTGGCCACGGCCGAGGCGCGCCAAGCGTTGTTTTCCTCGGCGGATCTCACCCGCGTAAAGGTGACGCGGCACGAATCGGCCCCGGCCAAGCCGCAGGTGTGGATTCTGGATTGTCACATCCCGGATCAAATCCCCGACCTCTGGCTGCGGAACGGCGATGTGATGGAGGTGCCGCTGAAGCCGTAGCGGCAGGGCAACCGCGCCGCGCCGCCGGGATTACTTCTGAAAGACGTGGACGCGGGCGGGCGGCAGGTTCCACCAGACGATTTTGGAGGCGACGAGGCGGAAATCATCCGCGCCCCGGCTGCGGTTTTTGGCGAGGTGGTAGCTGTATTGCACCCAGCGGCCGCGCGGTTCGAGCAGCGCGCGGATCTTGGCGGCCAGGTCGTCAGCCTGCTCCTTGGAAAAATTCAGCAGCGGCAGGCTGGAAATGACCGCGCCCACGGATGGGACGGGCAGCGGCAAGGCCGCGAGCAGCGTGTCCATCTGCCAGGCGTCGCCGGCAATGATGTGCGCCTGGGGAAAGCGTTTGCGGAGATGTTTGGCCAGCGCGGGATTATTTTCGATGGCCACCAGCCGGTTTTCCCGCAAGCCGCGCTTGAGCAGGGCTTCGGTAACGGCGCCGGTGCCGGGGCCCAGCTCGAGCACGTAGCTTTCCGGATCCCGGGGCAGCCAGCGCGCCATGGCCGCCGCCAGCTGGGGCGAACTGGGCGCCACCGCGCCAGTGCGCTGCGGATGGGCGAGCCATTCGCGCAGGAACAACGACGAGTCGGCCAGCGCCGCAATGAATTTTCGAGCCATGCTATCGAACGGAATTTGCCGAGGAGGTTAATCCATCCCGCCGGGGCCGCGCCACTTAAATATCCGGCGCGGTTTTCAGGAGCCGCCTTTTCCCTGGTAGATCCGGGCGAATTCGGCTTGGACCGCCGCCCGCCGGGCGGTCCATTCCTGCCAGCTTTTTTCCCAGGCCACGCCGACGAGGTTGGTTTGCGCCACGGGCCAAACGGCCGCCAATTGCTTCAACGCCTTCTCCGCCTCGGCGCGCTGATGCCATTTCAGATGCGTTTCGGCCAAATTAAGCGGGTTTTCCGGAAAGTCCGGCGCGAGCGCGGCGGCGCGGTCCAGCCATTGCCGCGCCTTGCGATTGCTGCCCAGGCTCAGGGGCCAACCGGGGGCATCGCGATACAACAGCCCCAAACAGCGAGGGGGTCCCGCATAATCAAATTTTTCATCCAGATCAGCCGCCGCCTTGAACTCGCGCTCAATCTCTTTCACGAGTTTGTAAGCCGCCAGGGAGGGGGCTTCGGCCTGGGCCAACTGGCCATAATTCATGGCGAGATAATAATGCGCCGGGGCGGATTGCGGCGGCCGGGCGAGCGCCTGGCGGCAGGCGGCAATGCCGAGGCGGGCGAGCTCCGCCCGCCGGACCTCGTTGGTGGCAAAATCCGCCCAGTCAAAACTGGCCCGCCCGAAATTCCAGGCCGCGACCGGATCGTTGGTATTCGCTTCAAACTGCCTTTGCGTGCGGAGAAATTCGGCCTGGGCCCGCGCGCGAAACAGCGGATGGGCGGCCCCCTGCGCCAATCCGGAAAGGCTCCAGCCCACGGACAAAAGAACCGCGAACCAGATTCGGGAGTTGGGCGGGAGCAGCGGCATGATGCAGTCAATTAGCAGTTGCCATCGTGCCGGATGGATTTATACTCAGCAAGTGAGATTAAATCGGAATTTTCGGTGGCTGCTCCTGCTGGCGGCCGTGCCGCTGGCGATGAGCGGCTGCGGCGGCATCAACGCCAGCAAAACCGTCTCGCCGCTGGATTTCATCCTGCCCGGCCTGATTAAAGCCCCGCTGCCGGCCACCGATGGCACCAATTTAGTCGCCACCGCTCGTTAATTTTCTATGCGTTTCCCTTTCGCGCTGACGGCGAAAATCGCCAGGCATATCATCAAGCACAAGCTCAAGCGCACCCCGAAATTCGCCATGGTGCTGCAGCTGGAGCCGCTGCACACCTGCAACCTGACCTGCACCGGCTGCGGCCGCATCCGCGAGTATTCCACCAACCTCAAGGACATGGTGCCGCTGGAAAAGTGCCTGGCGGTGGCGGCGGAATGCGCGGCGCCGATGGTTTCCATCTGCGGCGGCGAACCCCTGATTTATCCCAAGATCGAAGAGCTGGTGAACGGCCTGCTGGACCAAAAGCGGGTGATCTACATCTGCACGAACGGCGTGTTCATGCGCAAAAAAATGCGCGATTACCTGGCCGCCATTTATTCGCCCGAAGGGGAGCCGACGCTGAAGCAACTAATCGCGGAAAACCTCATTACCGAAAAAGAGGCCGACGCCATCCGCAAGGCGGACGCCACGGCCAAAGCGAAATCCGTCATTCGCCCCACCCAATGGCTGTATTGGAACGTCCATGTGGACGGCCTGGAATTCACGCATGACCTCATCGTCGAACGCGAAGGCGTGTTCAAGGAATGCATCGCGGCCATTAAAATGGCGAAGATTTGCGGCTATCAAGTGGCCACCAACACCACGGTTTACCGCGAGACCGACGTGACGGAAATCGAGGACATGTTCAAGTTCCTCTCGTCGCTGGAAGTGGACGGCCACACGATTTCGCCCGGCTACGATTACGACGCCGCCAAGAAGGACATGGTCAAGCGGCTCGGCAAAAACCCGACGGAATTTTTCCTGACGCGGGACATGACGCGGCAGAAATTCGCCAAGATTCAGGAATGGGGCAAACACTTCACCATTTTCGGCACGCCGGTTTATCAGGAATTTCTGGCGGGCAAACGCGAGTTGACCTGCACCGCCTGGGCCATTCCGACCTATAACATCAAGGGCTGGAAAGCCCCCTGCTACCTCATGACCGACGGTCATTACGACGGGTATCAGGAAATGCTGACGAAGGTGAACTGGGAAAAATACGGCGTGGTGAATGGCGTGGCGCGCGATCCACGCTGCGAGCATTGCATGGTGCACTGCGGCTACGATCCGAGCGGCGCACTGGGCACCAATTACCAGTCCGGCGACAACTGGAAGAATTTCAGCTACAACTTTGGCACCAAGCCCAAGCCGTATCCGACATCGCCGGAACTGGCCACGCGCGCGTTCAACGGCGCGACCATCGGCAAAGGCCATCTGGCCAAGGCGAAAGCGGTCATCAATTCCCCGGCCGCGGGCGCCCGGGGCGCTTTTTCACACAACGAGGAAGAACCCCATGCGCCCCACGTTGCCAGCCATTGCGGCACCGGCGACACCTCCGAACGGGAGGATTTGCGGGCAAAGATCAAAGCGGCCCAGCGGCCAGAAAATTCCTGAGCCGTTCAGCGCTCCAGAAGGGGGTGAGTTGCACGGTTTTCCCGCGAAGTGAAAAGCCCGGCAAACGCCGGGGATTTTCCCGGCCCCGACTCTGGTAATTTCCACCCTTCGAGCCGGGGCATAAAAAACGGCGGACTGTAACCAGTCCGCCGTTTTGAATTTGGCACCCGGGGGTTATTCGGAAACCTTGACGTCGTCGAGGGCGTCGAAGGCGTGTTGCAGGGCAACCAGGTCTTCGCCGGGCTTGAGCGCGTCGAGCATTTTCTGCTCTTCCTTGAGCTGTTCGTCGCTGTAGGCAGCGGCCTTGATGGACAGGCCGATGCGGCGCTCGTTGCGGTCGATTTTGACCACGCGGGCGCTGACATCCTGGCCGACCTTGAGCACGTTCTTGATCTTTTCCACGCGCTCTTCGCTGATCTGGGAGATGTGGACGAGGCCGTCGATTTCGTGCTGGAGGCCGACAAACGCGCCGAAGCTGGCGAGCTTGGTGACCTTGCCTTGCACGAGGTCGCCAACCTTGTAAAGCGTCTCGATCTTTTCCCACGGGTCGATTTCGAGCTGCTTCATGCCGAGGGCGATGCGCTGGTTGGCCTTGTCGACTTCGAGCACGGTGGCTTCGATGTCGTCGCCCTTCTTGAGCATTTCACTCGGGTGATTGATCTTCCGGGTCCAGGACATGTCGGAGACATGCACCATGCCGTCGATGCCCTCTTCGAGTTCGACAAAGGCCCCGTAGCTGGTGAGGTTGCGGACCTTGCCCTTGACGCGTTCGCCCACCTTGTATTTGGCATCGGCGCTGTCCCACGGATTGTTTTCCAACTGGCGGACGCCGAGGGAGATTTTCTGCTCTTCGCGGTTGATACCCAGAACGACGGCTTCGATTTCCTGGTCCTGCTTGAGGACGTCGCTCGGTTTGGCGACGCGCTTGGTCCAGGAAAGTTCGGTGACATGGACGAGGCCTTCGACGCCGGGTTCGAGCTGCACGAACGCGCCGTAAGGCATGAGGCTGACGACTTTGCCCTTGACCTTGGTGCCGATAGGGAACTTCACTTCGATGTTGTCCCACGGATTGGCCATCTTCTGCTTGAGGCCGAGGCTGACGCGTTCTTTTTCCTTGTTCACGTCGAGCACCACCACGTCGAGCTCCTGGCCGACCTTGAGAATTTCCGAAGGATGCGTGAGGCGGCCCCAGCTCATGTCGGTGATGTGGAGCAAACCATCGAGGCCGTTCAAATCAATAAACGCGCCGAAATCGGTGAGGTTCTTGACGGTGCCTTTGCGAATGTCGCCGGGCACCATTTCGCCGAGGAGCTTGGCGCGCTTGTCGTTGCGTTCGGCTTCGATCAGTTCGCGGCGCGAGAGCACGATGTTCTGGCGTTCCTGATTGATTTTGACGACCTTGAACTCGTAGCTGTTGCCGACGAAACCCGCGAGATTCTTGGGGGTGATGACGTCAATCTGGGACGACGGCAAAAACGCCTCGACGCCCACGTTGACGATGAGCCCGCCTTTGACCACGGCTTTGACCTTGCCCATGATGCGGCCGCCTTCGTTGCAGATCGTGAGGATTTTGTCCCAGTTCTTCTTGAACTCGGCCTTCTCGTGCGAGAGGACAACGGTGCCTTCCTTGTTTTCCAGCTTCTCGATCAGCACATCAATCTGACTGCCGACCTGAACCGCTCCGGGTTCCAAAAATTCGTTGAGCGGGATGACGCCTTCGCTCTTATAGCCGATGTCCACAAGGACTTCCTTGTTGCGGACTTCAATGACGGTGCCCTTGACGATCTCGCCTTGAGCGACGAGCTTGCTGCCCTGTTTCAGGGCCTCTTCCATGGTTAACATAACTTGACGAACGGACGGGGAGACTTCATTCCCGGGGGAATTTGAAGACTCCATTGCCTAACTGACTAACGAACGCTGCCGGGGCAACGGAGGTTAAAGGTTAGGTTCTTGGTTTAACGATTTTTCTCAGCCTCAAATGAACAGCCGCACACGCGGCGTTCAGGCAGCCGGGAAAATAAGGGAAATCCGGCGAATGGCAAGGCGAAATCCCCGCATATCTGGCTTGGCCAACGCGGACGGCTCTGGTAGCGTGGCGGCGGTCGGGCGCTTGGCGCAGCGGTAGCGCAGCAGCTTTACACGCTGTGGGTCGGGGGTTCGAATCCCTCAGCGCCCACCAGCATCCCCCCTCACGCCACCGGTTTGGCGTCGGGATGCTCATCCAGCACCAGCACGCCGTGCGGCGGCAACTCGTAGTTGCCCACGATGTTATTGCCGGTGAGAAAATCGTGCATCGGCTTGTAAAACTGGATGCGCACCGGCGAATTCTGGTGATTGAGCAGGAAGTAGACCCGCGCCCCAGCCTTGGTGCGCAACGAGACTTCGATATTTTCCGGCACCTTCAAAAGCGGTGCCAAGCCGATGGTCTGCCGCAGCCAGACCACGAGATCATCGTAAAAATGCTGGTGGCTCTGGGTGCCGATGTAAATCGCCCGGCCGAGGCCAAAGGTGTTTAACGTCATGGCGGGCTTGCCGGCGTAAAAATCCTTGGAGTAGGAGGCAAGAATCTGGCAACCCTTCGGCTCAATGAGGTCGCACCAGAGTTTGGCCGGATGCAGGTGGCTGGTGGGGAAGGCGCCTTTGAACGTCAGATGGTTTTCTTCGGTCGGCGGCAGCATGTCAAATTCCTGCACCTCGAGGCCGAATAAATCCGTCAGGTCATGGGGGAATCCGCTATCCGGGGCGAGGTTATTTTCATCCACCAGCCCGGTATTGAAGGTGCTGATGAGCGTGCCGCCGTTCTGGACGTAAAGTTTTAGCCGGTCGGAATCGCCGCCCGAAAGCAGGTGCAGCGAGGGGGCAAAGACGATCTTGTATTTGGACAAGTCTTCGCTGGGCCGCGCAAAGTCCACAATGATGTTGCGGTCGTGAAGCGAATTATAAATGAGCTGGATATGCTCGCGCAGGTTGAAAAATTTATTCGGGGGGTTCGGCTGCTGCAAAAGCCAATCGTTATCATGGGAGTAGAGAATGCAGGCTTCGGCCGTAACCTTGGTGTCCTTGATCGCCGGGGCCAGCAGCTTCAATTCCTCGCCAATCTGGGTGATTTCATTGAACACGCGCCGGCTGCCCTCGAGATTGTGCGGCAGGACGGCGCCATGAAACTGCTCGGAGCCGAAGCGCGGCTGCCGCCAGCGGAAAAACAGCACGGCGTTGGCCCCGCGGGAAACGAGCTGGTAAGTGAACATCCGCAACACTCCGGGGCGAACCAGGGAGTTGACCTCCTGCCAGTTGACGTTGCCGGCCTTCTGCTCCATGACCCAGAAGCCGGCATCCCCAGCGGGCGCGCGAATGCCGTCCTTTTTCAGGGAACGCAGCATGTCGATTTCACAGGCGATCTCCGATGGCTTGGACTTGATAACGGCCGTGCTTTCAATGGAAACAAAATCAAGGACGCTCGCCAGGTCAAAATGGTCGAACCGGTGGCGCAAGGCACGGAGATTGGTGGTGACGGGGCGCTCCGGCGTCAGGGCCCGCAAAATATCAGCCTGCATCTTGGCAAATTGCACGATCGTATCGCTCCCGAACCGACACCAATCCAGGAGCAACGCGGGATTATGCACGGACGGGGCCGCCATGGGCATCGGCACCTGGTTCCAGGCCGAAACCATCTGGCCCCAATGCCGGAGGCCCATGCGCTCGTTGAGATGTTCGATGGTTTCGTATTTTGCCTCCAACCAGCCGTGCCAGTCACGGCGCGCATCTTCGTTGAAGGAGGCTTCGGTAAAATTGCCACCCAGGCTGTTGTCAATCTGCCAGGCGATGAGCTGCGGATGGTTGCCCAAGGCCCGCGCCAGATTTTCCACGACCCGCTTGCAATAGGTCCAATAGACATCACTGTTTAAACACACGGCGCGCCGGGTGCCCTCATGCTTGGTGAGGCCGTGTTCGTCCACGGGCAGGATCTCGGGATGTTTCTTGGCCAGCCAAATGGGCGGGGCAGCCGTGGGCGTGGCGAGAATCACCTGGATGCCATGCTCGCCCATAATGTCCATGACGCGCTTAAGCCAGTCGAAATTGAATTTGCCGTCTTCGGGTTCGCACAGCCCCCAGGAAAACTCCCCGATCCGGACGATGTTGAAGCCGGCGGTGGCCATGAGTTGCGCGTCCTGCCGCCATTGGGCCTCCGGCTGATCCAGCGTGCCACCGAAGGGGAAGACCCATTGATCAGGATAATAATCGACGCCAAAATACATAAATCACCTCGGGTTTGCTTTGACCCTAAAACCAAACCAACGCGCTGGCAATTAAAATCGCTCCATCGGCGGCAGATTTCACCGGCCCGCAAATCGTCGTCCACCCAGCGAGGGAACTGCGGCCAAAGCAACGGGCCAACCGGCGGGCCCTTGGCGCTACCGATTCACATGCACCACGGCCGCCGGCGGAAAGCCGTTGAAATAGGTCGAGGACGCGTGGCTGTAAGCGCCGATCTGCTCACTGTAAAGCAAATCGCCGATTTCGAGGTTCGCGGGCAGGTTTTCCGCCATGGAAACCACGTCCAATGCATCGCAGGTGGGGCCAAACACGGAGCAGATTTCCGTCGAGCCTTTCTTGAACGCCTTCAAATGATAATGGCAATGGTCGAAAATCACTCCCGAGAAGGTGTGGTAAACCCCGTCGTTGATGTAATAGCACAGCTTGCCGTCGCGCCGGGCTTTGCCGACGATTTTGGACACCGCCGTGCCCGAGGTCGCACAGAAGAACCGGCCGGGTTCGGCCAAAATCTGCACGTCCTTCGGAAACAACCGGTCCAACTCTTGATTAATGACCTTGGCCAGCTCCTGGAACGGCTTCACGCTCGCGTCATACGGCGCCGGGAAACCGCCGCCGATATCCAGCAGGTTCATCTTGGAGTAGCCCCGGTCGCGCGCCTCCTTGTATATGTTCGCCGAGAGGTTGATGGCCTGCACGTAATTCTCAAAATTCGTCGTCTGGCTGCCCACGTGAAAGCTCAGCCCCTCCACCATCAAACCCGCCTTGTTCGCGGCCAGAATCATGTCCACCGCTTCCCCAGGCGAGGCGCCAAACTTGGACGACAGTTCCACCATCGCGCCGGTATTGGCCACTTTCAGACGCAACACCAACCCCGCCTGCGGGGCGTGCTTTTGGATCTTCTTGATTTCCTCAAAATTGTCGAAGGTGACCAGTGGCTTGTATTGGTTCAGCTCGCGCAACGTCTCAATCGGCTTGATGGGATTGGCGTAGATGATCTTGTCCCAAATCCAATCCTGCCGCGCCTTGGCGGGCATGGCTTTGATGTTCCGATAAACATTTTCAAACTCCGGCATCGAGGCGACATCGAAACTGGCCCCCGCCTGATAGAAAGTTTTAACAATGGCCGGATCCGAATTCGCCTTCACCGCATAGTAGGCCTGCACGCGCGGCAGGTATTTTTTGAACGTGGTGAAGTTGCGGCGCAGTTCGGCGTGATCCACGACGAACAGCGGCGTGCCATGCTGGGCAGCCAGTTTTTTCAACGCGGTAGGAGTGATCATTATTTATTTGAAAAATGGGAAACAGGCAGCCTGCTTCGAAGGCCAATGAACCGTGGAGAAAACTTGATGGCTTAGCGGCGTTCGGCGTTGTTAATCAAAAAGTTTTTAAACTGCCACGGGTCTTTGGCGTCGATGTTCGGCTGGTTGTAGCCTTTGAAGGGATTGCTGTAATCCTTCAACGGCGTCCAGTCGGACGGCTTGGAAATCCATTTACCAAGATACGGCTTGGCGATCTTCAGGATGTATTCGTGCGGTAATTCATCCGGCACCACCACGCCTTGGGCGGGATTTTCAATCATCCACATCACGGCGCCGATCACCGAGATGGCCACCTGCATGGTGGTGGCGTTCTGGTGCGGCACGAGGCGGCGGGATTCTTCGATGCTCAGGTCGCTGCCAACCCACCAGGAATTGTAGCCGTGGCCCATCAGCAGCGCGCCGAGGATGTCCGAGCCGCTGGAGATTTCATCGTTCATGATGCGAATCTTGGGCTGGAGCTGGTAATTATAACCGCGCAGTTCGTTGAGCGAGGCGATGGCCACATCCGCCGGGCAATAGGCGTAATGCACCGTGGGGCGATACATGGCCTGGCCATTCTTCCAAACGGTGAGCTTGTCGGAGATGGTGAACGCTTCGCCGTGGCGGACGACCATGCCGTTGATGCTGTAATCCGGCACCCAGGTGCGCACCCAAGTGTTCATGCCCATCTGCGCGAGGCAGATTTGGTTGCGCGGTCCTTCTTGGTGAACACAGGCGTTGGGCGGCAATTCTTTTTCGTGCGTGCCCCAGCCCATTTCGGAAGTCGTGGTGCCTTCTTCGCGAAAGCCTTCCACGCTCCAGGTGTTGACAAATTCGTCCACCTGCTTGGGCAGCTTGGTGACCTGCGTGTCGCGCTCGCTGCAATGAATGACCTTCACGCCGAGCTTCTGCGCCAGGACGTTGAATTTCTGATCTGAGATGGCCTGCTGAACCTCTTCCGCCACCTTGCCGGTGATCTTCTTGTCCTTGATGGAACGGCGGCCGATATCAATCAAGCCCTGTTTGGTAAAATGGGAAATCAGCCCGGGATTCGCGCCGTGCTCCAGCACCGCGGTCGGGCCGGCCACGTCCCACTTGGAAATCATCTTGCGCAAATTCATGTGCCGCCAATAGAGCGTCATCTTCTGCGGCGTGGCGCCGATGGAGTGCTCATATGGGTCCCAGAGTTCCACGGAGGTATTGATGTAGAGCACGCCTTTTTCGTGGCACCAGGCGAGAATTTCGCCGGCTTCAATGTTCCAGGCCAGGTCAATCAGCACGTCGCCGGCGGAAAGGTATTTGCCGAGCAGCGCGCCCATGTTTTCGCGCGTGACGCGGTTGCGCACAAAGTTCACGCCGCGCTTGATCCACGGGGCGAGGGCCGCCTGGCGATCCTCGAAATCCATGACGGTGAGGTTTTTCGCCGGGGTTTTGATGTGCTTGACCAAAATGGGCAAAGCGCATTGAGCAACGGCTCCGTAGCCGACAAACAGGATTTTTTTATTAAAGGGCAACATGGCAATAGAATAGACGCGAAACTTTGTCGTAATTTATTTTTCGATACAAGGATTATTCCACTTTCCAAGCAAAACGGCGGTGGCCACCAGGCCACCGCCGCTGGCAGTTTCACCTTAAATCACATGTGGGCGATGATGTTATCGCCAAACGCGGAGCACTTGATTTCCGTTGCGCCTTCCATCTGACGCGCGAAATCGTAGGTGACGCGCTTCGAGCCAATGGCACCGTTGAGGCCCTTGAGAATCAGGTCGGCGGCTTCGTTCCAGCCCATGTAGCGGAACATCATTTCACCGGAGAGGATCACCGAGCCGGGGTTCACCACGTCTTTGTTCGCGTATTTCGGCGCCGTGCCATGCGTGGCTTCAAAGATGGCGTGGCCGGTGAGGTTGTTGATGTTGCCGCCGGGCGCGATGCCGATGCCGCCGACCTGCGCGGCGAGCGCGTCGGAGAGATAATCGCCGTTGAGGTTGAGCGTGGCGATGACTTCAAACTCGTTCGGGCGCGTGAGAATCTGCTGGAGCGTGATGTCGGCGATGGAGTCCTTGAACATGAGGCCGGCCCCGCGCCGGCCTTCGGGAATCTTGCACCACGGGCCGCCGTCCACCAATTCCGCGCCGTATTCCTCGCGGGCGAGCTGATAGCCCCATTGCATGAACGCGCCTTCGGTGTATTTCATGATGTTGCCCTTGTGGACGAACGTCACGGATTTCTTCTTCTGCTCAATGGCGTATTCGATGGCCGAGCGCACGAGGCGCTGCGTGCCGGTCTTGGACACGGGCTTGATGCCGATGCCGACGACCTCCGGCGTTTCGCCGAAGCGGATTTTCTTAAATTCCTTCGGGAAATTCGTCTTGATGAATTCAATCGTCTTGAGCGCCATTTCCTTGCCGGCTTCGAAATCAATGCCCGCGTAAATATCCTCGGTATTCTCCCGGAAGATGACCATGTTGACCTTCTCGGGATGCTTCACGGGGGAGGGCACGCCGGTGAACCATTGCACGGGGCGCAGGCAGACGTAGAGATCGAGCATCTGGCGCAGCGCGACATTCAGCGAGCGGATGCCGCCGCCGGTCGGCGTGGTAAGCGGGCCTTTGATGCCGACGAGAAATTCCTGGAACGCCTCAACCGTATCGTCCGGCAGCCAGTTGTTGAATTTTTTGAACGATTCTTCCCCGGCGAAAACTTCCATCCACGCGATCTTGCGCTGGCCGCCGCAGGCTTTTTCCACCGCCGCATCAAACACGCGGACGCTGGAAGCCCAGATGTCGGGGCCGGTGCCGTCGCCACGAATGAAGGGGATGATGGGATTATTCGGAACGGTAAGCTTACCGTTGGCGAGGGAGATTTTCCCGCCGGCGGGAACGGTGCAGGTCGTATAGGCCATGATGTTAAATAATGTTGATTATTCCTTCTGCAGAATGAAACCGCCGGACGGACCGAAAATCAAGGAAAGAAAACCAGGGATTCCAGCCTGGCGGAGGGCCGGCGCACCCTCGACCTCACTTCCAATAGGTCCAGTTCACGTCCGGAAACAAGTTGTCACGAGATTCGATTTCGGCCAGCCATTTTTCGTCCACCCGAGTGGTGGTGAGCTGTTCGTGCAGGGCAAGGAAACGCAGCAAATGATCCTTCACGCGCCGGCGGGCATAGTCCGGGCTGGTGCCGGCGCGAAGGATAAACGGCCAGTCGCTGGCCTGCGCCAACAATAATTCCCGGGCCGCCTGCTTGAGCGCCCGCTCCTGAAGCGCCGTCATTTTGACCGCAGATTTGTGCGCGGCGCGCCGGCGGGCCACTGGCGCCGGCGGGGCGGAATACTTCGCCGCCAAACCCGCCATCCAGTCCTGCGCAATCTGCAAGTGCGGATAAATCCATTCGTTCGTCTCGTTGAGCCAGACGCGCCAGTAACCTTCCTCACCCCAACTGGAAGCGCCCGGGGTGGCGATTTGATTGGTGGCATGATGTTGCAGATATTCCCCGGGGGTGATGAGCGAAAGGATTTTCTGCTCGTTGCAGATTTTACGCGCCAGAAAGTCGAGAAACTCCGGCCCTTCATACCACCAATGACCGAATAACTCCGCGTCATACGGGGCCACAATGATAGGCGGACGATCCAACAGGGGCGCGATTTGTTTAATCTGCGCGATGCGTTCACCCAGAAAATGGCCAGCGTGCTGGCTGGCGGCGTGCAACGCATGGTCGCGCTGGTAAATCTGCTTTTCGCCCGTCCCGCCGGTAATGCGATAATATTTCAGGCCGGTAAAACCGCGGGTGTCCGGCGAGGGCAAATACGGTTTGACGTAGTCGAAATCCAGGTCAAACCCGACGTCGCGGTAGAAATCCCGGTAGCGCGGATCGCCGGGATAACCCTCGTGCTTGCTCCAGACCTGGCGCGAAGAATCAAAGTCGCGCCCGAACGCCGCCACGCCGTTGGGCGTAAAAATCGGGGCGAACGTACCGAAGCGGGGGCGGGGGTGGGCGTGCAGGATGCCGTGCGAATCCAGAATGAACCAGCGGAGGTTGGCTTCCTGGAGAAATGCCTCGATGCCCTGCGCATAGGCACACTCCGGCAGCCAGATGCCGCTCGGATCCCGCCCGAAACAACTGCGGTAGTGATCGCGCGCCGTCAATATTTGCGCGCGAATGCTGGGGGGATGCCCCGTCATGAGAGGCAGCAACCCATGGGTGGCGGCCGTGGTGATGATTTCCAGATAACCCTCGTCCTGAAATCGTTTGAAGGCGGCCACCAGATTGCCACCGGCGGCCTGCCAGACGGTCTGGGCGCGCAGCAGGCGGTCGAGATACATCGCGGCCAGTTCGCGGAACGAGCGATCCCAGTGCGTGCGGTGAATTTCCTTTTTAGCCAGTTCGATGAGCCCCGCCAGATGCCGCTCATACCGTGACCGCAGGAGCGGATCCAGCAACATGGCACAGAGCGTAGGAGAGAGGGAAAGCGTCAGCCGCGCCGCCATTTGATCTCGGCGCCAGCCGTCCAGGATTTGCAGCAGCGGCAGGTAGGTTTCGGTGACCGCCTCAAACAGCCAGCTTTCCTCCAGAAATTTTTCATGCTCCGGATGCCGCACAAAGGGCAGGTGCGCGTGGAGGACGAGGGAAAGATAGCCTTGCATCGCGAGAAATCAGAGGTCGAACTGGTGGGTAATCCATTCGGCCAGCGCCTTGGATTTGATGAAAACACCCAGTCCCAACAGCGCGGAAATGGATTTTAACACGCAGGGAATCACCGACGCCGGCACCGGAGGTTTCGCAAAGGCGCATTCGGCCCAGTAAAGCCCCAGTTCCAGAACACTGATGACCACCAGCAACCCGCCAATCAACCAGACCAGCATCAAGGCTTTGCGTTCAGGGGCGTCCATACACTGGGCGTCAGAGGTTTTCCGGAAGCGGCGGCTGGAGCGCCGGATCCGGCGGCGTCGCGCCCACATCGCCCAGATATTCCGTCTCGCGACTGAACTTCAACTCCGCCGCGCGGCCATCGGTGCCATCGGCAGAAACCGCCACGGCCGGCAAATCATATTTTCCATCCGGCAGCGCAAAGCGGAAACTAAAGGTCCCGTCGGAACGCAGTTTAATTTCATGACCGCCGAGCGTGACCTTCGCCTTCGGCTCGGTCGCCCCATAGATGATTAATTCGGCGTTGACGTTGAACCAAAATCCTTTGGCCGCCGCTTCGCCCCCTCCGCCGAACGGGCTGGTGGGACTGGAAGCCAGGCCAGGACTGGAAGTACCAAAACCCGTCACCGGCGAAGTCACATTCTGCTCCAGCCGGCGGCGAATGAGTTCGGTAATTTCAAGCGAGCCCATCCAGACGCGCCGGGTTTCGTCAATGTTGATGATCTTGGCGAGCGCCTTCTCCTGTTCCGGTGTCCAGGTGCGGCCCGAACCGGGCGGGGGGGAGGGACCCGACGGGGCGGGCGCGACCGAGGCGAGACCCGAGGACGTGAAGCGAGGCAAGTCCGGATGCCCGTGCCGGCGCAACTCCTCAATGGCCAGAGCCAGCGGCAGGTTGTCGCGGACGGCTTCCTCAATGATCTGCATCAATTTGGCAAACGGAAATTCAAACGGGATGGTGGCAAATTCCGCGCCGCTCTCAACCGAGGCGGCATCCGGGGGCGTGACGGTGCCGCTGGAAACCGCCACGCGGGTCCATTTGCCAAACAGGGAGTAGTAACCCAGCTCCGCCGCGTAGGAATTACCCGCCTGCTCCACATGCGCAAACCAGTGGCGGGATTCGGGGTGGACATGGATTTCATGGGCGGGATGGCCCTGAATTTTGCCGGTAAAAATGCGGAGCACCAAGTGGCCATCACTGGACTGGCTGTTGAGTTCGATCTGCTGCGCCCGGGTGAGATCCCAGTGGGCGTAAAGCCAGTGCGGGTCGCGGGCGGTCAGAAAAAGTTTTTTGGTCCCGTAGCTTTCGGGCAATTCGCCCCCCGAGAAACTTTGCGCGGGCGGGGTGGCCCCCAGGGAAAACTTTTCACCGGGGCCACCGACCGGCGACACAGACGGCGCATCGCCCTCCAGCAAAATGGGCGGCACTTCGAGCTTTTTTTTCCGGCTGGCAGCCGGCCGCGCAACGGGCACAGCAGCCGCGACCGGTTTGGCAGCTGGCGCGGCCTGGGCACCCGCCCGGGGCTTGAGAAATTTCCTGGCGGCGGCGAGGGCGGAATCCAGCAGCGGCGGGCGCGGGGCACGCACCCGCTTTGCGCTGCCAACAGTTGCGCTTCTGGCAGGTGCAGGCGCCACCTTTGCATCAGTTTTTGTTTTTTTCACGCGGCTGGCTTGGGCGGCAGTTTTTGGGGTTTCGGGGATGGGCGCTGGTTTCTTTTTCATGACAGCAATTCCTCTTTGGCGAAGGGATTTATCGCCGGAGATAAATTCTAATCCCTGACGGCCCGGATGCAACGTATTTTTTGCTCTTCCCCGCCCGTGATTCCCGCTTGCCGCCAAAGGTCGACGAATGATATATAAAGGGCCGAAGCTTTTCGCCACCAAGCGCATGAACATATCCCCAACCCATGCCTCGACCAAAACTAATGTGTTTGTGGTGGATGACGAGCCCATGTTGCTCGATCTGGCGGAAGCCATCCTAACCAGTGCGGGTTGGACGGTGCGCACTTTTCGCGATCCCGAACTGGCCTTAAAAGCGTTTTCCATTGATCGACCGGATGTGGTTATCACCGATTATGCGATGGGGCGCATGACCGGCATGGATTTAATCCGCGAATGCCGCCGCCTGAATCCCCAGCAAAAAATGGTGCTCATCAGCGGCACGGTGGATGAACACGTCTTTTCGGATGCCCCCGTAAAACCGGATCGGTTTCTGAACAAGCCCTACCAGATTCATGAAATGACCGACTGCGTCCGCGAACTGACTGGGAAATAGGCGTCAGAAATTTACTTTCCAATGGGCGGGGTTGGTGGCAGGTTGCTCTGGCTATGAAGAAAATTCTAATCCGCGTCAGCATTGGCCTCCTCGTGCTCGTCATTATTGGCGTCATCGTGGTGGGTTTGTTCCTCGGCAACATCATCAAGGCCGGCATGGAAACGGTCGGCCCCAAGATCACCCAGACCTCACTCAAGGTGGATTCCGTCAGCGTCTCGCTGCTGGGCGGCTCGGCAGGCATCAAAGGTCTGGTGCTCGGCAACCCCGAAGGCTTCAAGACGGCCCAAGCCATCAGCGTGGGCAAAGCGGCCGTGAGCGTCGCCCCCCGGTCCGTGCTGGCGGACAAGGTGATCATCCGCGCGGTCGAAGTGCGCGATGCGGAAATCACTTTTGAAGGCAGTCCCTTCGGCGCCAACAATCTTAAAAAACTGATGGATAACGTGAATGCCATTGCCGCCGGCAGCAAATCCGCCACCAATGCGCCGGCCGAAACCGGCACCACGAAACCGGCCAAGAAACTGCAAGTGGACGATTTCCTGATCACCGGAGCCAAAGTTCACGTCAGCCTCACCGGCATGGGGGGCAAGGAAATGACCTTGCCGCTGCCGCCGATCCACCTTTCAGGTTTGGGCGCTGGACCCGAAGGCATCACGCCGGCAGCCTTGACCAAGGAAGTGCTGGGCCAGATAACCGCCGCCACCATCAAGGCCGTGGGCAGCGCCGTGACCGACCTCGGCAAAGGCGCCACTGACGCCGCTAAAGATGTCGGTAAGACCGTGGGCGCAGGCGCCAACAAAATCGGCAAGAGCATCGGCGGCCTGTTCGGGAAATAATGATTTAACCACGGGAGCACCGCCACCCTGTTAAAGCGCCCGGCAGGGTGGCGCGAGCAAAAGAGCCCGCCGCCTGAAATTACCGTCCGGCAAACGACCGGCTAACACCGGTCAATTGACCTTCACCCGCGCGAACGCAATATCATACGTTTCCTGCACCACCGCCTGATAATATTTTCCGGTCAATTGATCAGTGGCGGCATCGTAAGTCAGATTATAAGTGCAACCGGGATAATTCACATCGCGCAGCTCTACAAAAACTTTCAGTTGGCCATCTCCCTTGGAAGCCTGGGCCTGGGCCACGTTTATGGGTGAAGGATTGAAATAGGCCGCATCCAACTTTCCCGCCGCATCCACCCCGCGAAATTGCAGGATATAGCCGCCGTCGGGACGCTCCCATTGGCCACCGGGGCGACGGCCACGGGCGAGGCATTGGTCACGGGGGCGGGTGGAGAAATTTTCGGGACGTCCGGTTCCACCGGTGGAGCGGGATGACAGCCAAAACCCGCACCCCCGACGATCATGCCCAGCGCCAGAACCATAAACCTATATTTCATGCGGTGAAGATACGCGACCACCTCGGGCCCGAACAATGTTTAACTGCCGCAGACGAGGGGATCACCAGGCCCGCAAGTATTGATTCGGGGGCGTGATTTTTTGCCCCAAGGCTTTCGCCGCGTGCGCCGGCCAATAGGGATTCGCCAGCAGCTGCCGCGCGAGCAGCACCATGTCCGCCTGGCCGCTGCGAATAATTTCATCCGCCGGCTTTGCATCCGTAATAAAACCCACCGCCGCGGTCGCCAGGTTGGCGCCGTGCCGGATCTGCTCGGCGAACGGCACCTGATAGCCGGGCTTTACCTCAATTTTCGCGTCCGGAACCAGCCCGCCCGAACTCGTATCAATCAAATCCACACCCTCGGCCTTCAGCAATTTTACCAGCGCGATGCTGTCCTCGATCTGCCATCCGCCCGCTTTCCAATCAATCGCCGAAATCCGCACCGCCAGTGGCAGTTGGTCCGGCCAGACTTGGCGCACGGCGCGCGTCGTGTCGAGCAACAGGCGCGTACGATTTGCAAAGCTGCCGCCGTAGTTATCCGTGCGCTGATTCGTGAGCGGCGAAAGAAAGGAATTAAACAGATAGCCGTGCGCCGCGTGCAATTCCAACCAGTTAAAGCCCGCCGTCAAGGCACGCTTCGCCGTCGCCACAAAATCATTCTGCACGCGGAGGATGTCCGCCGCCGTCATCGCCCGCGGAACTTTGGTCAGCGGATCGCCGAACGGAAGCGCGCCGGGCGCAATCGTCGGCCAACCACCCTGCGCTTCCGATAAATGCGCGCCGCCCTGCCATGGCAAATCCGCCGATGCCTTGCGGCCTGCGTGGGCTATCTGGATGCCGGCTACCGCGCCGCGCTCCTTTACAAACTTCGCGATGCGCGCCAGCGGCTCGATGTGCTGGTCCGACCATAAGCCGAGGCAGCCCGGCGTGATGCGGCCTTCCGGTGCCACGCCCGTGGCCTCCACAATGATCAACCCCGCGCCGCCAACCGCCCGCGCGCCGTAGTGCACAAAATGCCAGTCGTTCGCGAAGCCGTCCGTGGCCGAGTATTGGCACATGGGCGACATGCCGATGCGGTTGCGCAACGTCACGGAACGGACGGTGAACGGTGAGAACAAATGGGGCGACAAAGTATTTTCCATAGCGCGGACAAAATAGGCCCAAGCAAAAAAAGCGCAAGCGACCGTCTCAGCGAGCCAGTGTTTTCTCCGCCCGTAATTGGCCGCACCCGGCGGCGACATCGATCCCCCGCCGCTGGCGGATCGTGCTGGGAATGCCCGCCGCTTCCAGCACCTGCTTAAACTGCTTCGCCGCGCCGGAAAGCGGGGCGCTGCCCGCATAACCGTTGGTGGGATTGAGGGGAATCAGATTCACGTGCGCGTCCAGCCCGGCGAGCAACCGGGCCAGCCGTTCGGCCTGGGCCGGAGAATCATTGGTTCCGGCAATCAGCGTCCACTCAAAGAAAATGCGGCGTTGGGTTTGGGCAAAGTAAGTGCGGCAGGCCGCCATCAATTCAGCCAGCGGCCACCGCTGGCTGACCGGCACCAAGGCGGAACGCTCGGCCTCAGTCGCGCCATGCAGGCTGATGGCCAGATGATACGGACGCCGCTCCGCTGCGAGCCGCAAAATGCCGGGCACCACGCCCACAGTGCTCAGGGTAATGCGGCCCGGCCCGATGTTCAGCCCGCCCCGGTCGCTGATGATTTCCAGCGCCGTCATCACTGCATCGTAATTATGCAGCGGCTCACCCATGCCCATGAGCACCAGATTGCGCAAGCTTTTGTGCCCAGCGGCACGCAGCGCGAGCTGCGCCTGGCGGACTTGTGCGACGATTTCGCCGGGCAGCAGATGCCGCACAAAACCCATCTGTCCCGTAGCGCAAAAGACACAGCCCATCGCACAGCCCGCCTGCGTGCTCACGCAAGCCGTCTGGCGGCCAGCGTAGCCCATCACCACCGTCTCGATCGCCTGCCCGTCCGCGAGACGGAGCAGGAACTTACGCGTAAGCCCGTCGGTGCTGGCGAGGTCGGCGGTCTCGGTTGGGGCGTCGAGGAAGAAGCGCCGTCGGTCACCCAGATTTCCAGCCAGCCAATGCCGCAACGGCGGAACAAAATCCTCCCCCGCGAAATCCGTTTTCAAATCGCGATGCACCGCCCGCCACAGCTTCCGCACGTGGAGCGGCGACAATCCGGACGCGACGAATTCCCGTTCCAGCTCCACAAACGTGAGGTCGCGAAGCGAACGCGGCGCGGTGGAAACAGCAGCAGCGGACGTCATGTCGCCCGCAAGTGTGGCGGCTTCGCCAGCGGCAGGCGACACAGAAATCACCGGACAGACCGCTAACCCTGACTCATTTCGGCGGCGCCTCAGGGCTGGCGCACCTTACCAGATTCCTTTCAATGGCCAGGCGGTAACGGTTCTTGCCTCGGCGGAACCGCCGTTGGCACGGATGTTTAGCGATGCGCCAACCGCCAGTGGCTGGATGGTTTTGGTGATGCAAACCTGATCATTGGCAAACACCTCCAGCACGGAACGGTCGATAAAAATCCGCAGGTTTAATTCCTTCCCGCCGGGCGGCAGGGACAAGGGGGCGACGGCGTCGAGCACGCGCAGTTGCGTGCCGTCAAAACTCATCGGGATGGCGTTGGCCTCCAAACCGCTGCGGATCGTCAGTTCGACGGCTTTGGCCGATTGCAAATCAATCACCGCCGCCAGCTCCAGCATATTGGTCGGGGGCAGGGCAAATACCGCGCCTTCGCCCGTCAACTTCACCCGCCGCTGCTCGATCCCTTTGCCGCGCAGTTTTTTCAACTGGGGCGCGGGCGTCTGCTGAAGTTGTCCGTCGGGCGGGAGGCTTAATTGACGCGGCAGGCTCAGGCAGCCATTCCAGCCGCGCCCGTCCGGAAATCCATTCACCCACCCCCACACCAGTCGGCGACCGTCCGGCACCAGCATCGTGTTCGGCGCGTAGAAATTGGGACCGTAATCCAGCAGGCCGTTGGTGCGCGTGGTGAAGCGGCACGTCGCCGCGTCAAAGCTACCGAGGTAATACTGCACCTTGCCGTAGGGCGAAACAAACAGCACCCACTCCTGGCCCAGCTTGAAAAAATTCGGGCACTCTGCGGTGGGCGCGCCGGGCGGCGAGAACAGCACGCCGCGATATTGCCACTGCGTCAATGCGGCGTTCTCCGCCTCGTAAATATTCACCGCCGCCTCGCCCGGCTTGGCCAGATGACCGCCGGCGACGAGAAAGGTTTTTTTGCCGTCCTGAAAAACAAATGGATCGCGCCAGTCATAAACTTTTTTGCCGCCGTGCAGTGCCTCGGACAACACCGGGTTGGCCGGCAGCTTTTGCCAGTGAATCAAATCGTCATCGCTGATCGCCGCCCATTGTTCCGCGTGGTCGAACGCCGACTTCCCCGGCGCAATACTCGTGTAGAAAATCATCGGCTGGCCCGCGCCGTTGACCGTGCAGCAGCCCGACCAGATGGATTCCTCGCCCAGATCCTGGGAGGGCGCGAGGGCGAGGGGCAGCTGCTCCCACTGCGCCAGGTCACGGCTGCGCACATGGCCCCAATACTTGATACCGCTCCGGTCGCTGTCGGGCGTGAGCTGGTAGAACAGATGATAATAACCCTTGAAAAAAATCGGGCCGTTCGGGTCATTCATCCACTGGGCCGGGGAGGCGACGTGAAACTGCGGGTGCGTGGGGTCCGCCTGCGCCCGCGGCGTGGCCGCCACCACGGCCGCTGTGGCTCGGATCAACGCGTCATTCGCACTTTCGCCCCGCAAACCCAGCGGCAGGAAAAGCATAGCGAACCAGGGAAGAAATCGGATGGAAGACATGCCGCCATCGTGTCCAGAGACACGCCGAGTTGCAAGGCCGCAATCTGACGCAATCAGATTGCCCCAACGCGGAATGGCGGGCGTTTAGTTGAGCGCTTAGGGTCACGAGGCAACGAAGGCGGACAGGCGAACAGCCGGCCCCCGCTTGCGCCATTGGATGACTTGGATTAGGGTCTCCCCAGCTGTCAAACCCGCCAAAATGAAAGGAGCTGTTATGCGAATGCTGATGATTGTCACCCTGCCCCACTCCACGTTCAATGTCGCCGTGAAGGATGGCACCGTTGGCGCCAAGCTCGGTAAAATCATGGATGCTCTCAAACCGGAGTCCGCCTACTTCACCGAAATCAGCGGGCGACGCACGGGATTTCTGGTGGTAAATCTCTCTAAAGCCGCCCAAATTCCTGCGCTGGCTGAGCCGTGGTTTTTGACCTTTGAGGCGGATGTGCAATTACATCCGGTGATGACCCCGGCTGACTTGCAGCTCGCCGGACTCGACCGCCTTGGCCAGCAATGGGCGTAACGGCCCAACCGCAACGCGGGGCCATGGCCCACAGATGGACTGAAGCCGGGGAGATTTTCCTAGCTGCTTTCCGCTTGCTTCGGCCCCCATTGCTGGCAGGTTGGCTTTGGCTCGTGCGTTAATCCCAAGATCGCCCGTTCAAAAGGAACCGATATTTATGAAATTCAACCTCCTCCTGCTCATCGTTACCCTTGTCTGGTTGGACAGTGCCGCACAGGCGGGTTTCTTTGATGGGTTGAAGACGGCGCTCGCGACCACAAACACTGCGGCCACCAATGCCCTTGCCACCGCCAGTCCCGCCACGAATGCCGTTACAGCGGTGGCCACGAACCTGCCCACCCCGGCCGCACCCAAACCCACCCCCAAGACCAATCTGGTGGCCAGCCTTTTCTCCGGATTGACCGGCAGCACCAATGCCGCCGCCGCACTGACGCGGGACCAGGTCGTTGGTGGTTTGAAAGAGGCGCTCGGCAAGGGGATCAACCGCGCCGTGGCCTCGCTCGGCTGCAATAACGGGTTTCTCACCAACCGGAACGTGAAAATTCCGTTACCCGAATCCTTGCAGAAAGTGGAAAGCGCCTTGCGCCTCGCTGGCCAGGGCCAATTGGCCGATGACTTTGTCCTTTCCCTGAACCGCGCCGCCGAGCAAGCCGTGCCCGTGGCCGCCGGCGTCTTTGGCGACGCCATGAAGCAAATGACCATTACGGACGCCAAGGCCATCCTGGCCGGACCGCCGGATGCCGCCACGCAATTCTTCCGCCGCACCACGCAAACCAACTTGCAGGCCAAATTTTATCCCATCGTCCAGCACACCACCAGCTCCGTGGGCGTCACCGCGCGTTACAAGCAAATGACCGACAAGTTCAATGCCGGGAACACACTGGGCAGCCTGTTCGGCAGCAAGCCCGCCTTGAATTTTTCCGCCGCCGACATCGACGCCTACGTCACCGGCAAGGCGATGGACGGACTGTTCAAGCTGGTGGCCGAAGAGGAAAAGAATATCCGCGCCAACCCCATCGCCCGGACCACCGACCTGCTGCAGAAAGTATTTGGCGCCGCGACCAAATAATTTCTGCCCGTGCCTACGTCCCACCCCCTGCCCCGACGGAGCTGCGACCCGGCACACCGAGGCCCGGCCCTGCGCTTAATAGAATGGGGCAGGTGTTTAGTCCCACTTTGTGATGGTGTGGCATACAATGCCCTGCCAACTAAAAACATTATGGGACAAGGGTTACACGGCAACGCCCGCCCGACAGCGGCGTCTCGAGATGCATCAATGAGTAGTCCTGCCAGACGGGCACCCCGGCTCGCGGAGACGTTCGCCCCACCGGAGGGGGCGAATGCTCAGGAGGCCAACGCCAAGTAAATTTTCGACGCGCAAAGCGGGTTTTGAATCATTCTCACCCGCGTCCTCACGCACCGCCTCACTTTTTGAGGGGCGGGGAGGAGGATCGGGTGGGACGATTTCGCTTTGTGCCGGTTTTCCCGGGGGCTACCATGTCGAAACAACTTTAACGCAGATTCTCCTTATGAAGATTGGCATTGTTACGGGGGGTGGCGATTGTCCCGGACTGAACGCGGTGATTCGGGCCGTGGCCAAGACCGCCGCCAAGCGCGGTTGGGAAACCCTCGGCATCATCGGCGGCTATGAAGGTCTGCTGGAACCGCAAAATTTTCGCGCGCTGGACTACAAATCCCTGGATGGCCTCTTGCAGCGCGGCGGCACCATCTTGGGCACGGCCAATCGCGGCCAGTTTTCCGCCAAGACGGGCCACGGGGAAACGCGCCGGTTGCCCAAGGAACTGCTCGATGCCACCCAACGCGGCATGGCGCAACTGGGCCTGACCGCGCTCGTCTCCGTGGGCGGCGACGGTTCGCTGAGCATCGCGCAGCAAATGCACGAGCACGGCATCCCGATCATCGGGGTGCCCAAGACCATTGATAACGATCTCGCGGCAACCACGATCACGTTCGGTTTTGATTCCGCCGTGGCCTGCGCCACCGACGCGGTGGACCGCCTGCACACCACGGCCGAAAGTCATAATCGCGTGATGGTGCTGGAGGTGATGGGGCGCTATGCGGGCTGGATCGCCATTTACGCCGGTGTGGCGGGCGGGGCGGACGTGATTTTGATTCCGGAAATTCCCTTCCGCTACGAGAGCATCGTCGCCGCGATTCAAGATCGCGAAAAGAAAGGCAAACATTTCACCATCGTGGTCGCCGCCGAAGGGGCGCGGCTGGAGGGTGGCGATTTTGTCACCGCCGGTGCCCAGCAAAAAAACCGCGAGGCCCGGCTCGGCGGCATCGGCGCGGTGGTGGCGGCCGAAATCGAGCAGCGCACCGGCAAAGAGACGCGCTCCTTGGTGCTGGGCCATTTGCAACGCGGCGGCAGCCCCACTTTCATGGACCGCGTGCTGTGCACGCTGTTCGGCGCCAAAGCGGTGGAGCTCATCACGGAGGGCCGCTTTGGCCGCATGGTTTCCCACAACGGAAAATTTGTGGACAGCGTGCCGCTCGCCGAGGCCACGGGCAAACTGCGCACGGTGCCGCTCGACGAAGGCTTCGTCCGCGCCGCCCGCTCGCTGGGCATCAGCCTGGGGGATTGAAAAATGGGCGCGGCGATTTCCCGATTTCGCATCGGCTCGGTGTCCTACCTGAACGCCGTGCCGCTCACGCGCGGCATTGAGAGCGAACTCATCCTGGCCACGCCGGCCAGGCTTGCCGCCATGCTCCGGCGGGAGGAACTGGATGCCGCCCTGGTCAGTGTCACCGAGGTTTTATTGAACGATCGCTACGATGTTCTCGACGGCATTGCCATCGCGTCGCGCGGCGAGGTTTACAGCGTGGTGCTGGCGCACCGCAAACCGCTGGCGGAGGTGACGGAGGTGTTTTGCGATCCAGCGTCGCTGACCAGCGTGAATCTGCTGAAGGTGCTGCTGGCGGAACGCGGCCTGAAGCCGGAGTTCAAGCCGCTGGAAAATTACGCGGTGGCGGCGGACAAGGATTTTGTCCTACTCATCGGCGACCGGGCGATTGAATTTCAACGTGCGCCGCATGCGCATACCATCTTCGATCTTGGTTCCGCGTGGCTGGAGCTGACCCACCGGCCGTTTGTCTATGCGGTCTGGGCCTTGCGGCGGGGGATTGAAAATCAGGCTTTGCGCGCCGAACTGCGCGCGGCAAAACACTTTGGCATGGAAACCTTGGAAAAAATCATCGCGACGCGGGCGGAGTTTGATGCGGACTTCCGCCGGGATTATTTTGAACGGAACATCCACTTCCACCTCGGCGAGGATGAGAAACGGGCCATCGCCAAATTCTGCGAGCTGCTCCGTAAACACGGGCTTGGCCCGGTGTTTGAGCCGAAGTTTGTGAATTGAAATGCCACCGAGGCACCAAGGACACAGAGCGAATCGCGTGGCGGCAATGCCACCCCCGCTAGGCGCGCTGCGACTCGGTGGCGGAAATTAAAACCGCGTCAGTTTTTCCAATTCCTTTACGCGTTTTACGATGTCGGCGCGCTGGGTCTTCGTGGTGCGGTTTAAACCAAAGCCTTCGCAGCAAAAAGACGCGGCGACGCTGCCATAGACCATCGCGCGGCGAATGTTCGCGTCAATCGAACCTTTGGCAGCGGCGAGATAACCCATCAGTCCGCCGACAAAGGAATCGCCCGCGCCGGTGGGATCTTCGACGGTGTGCAGCGGATACGCGGGACAGATGAAAACGCCTTTGGGCCCGGAAAGGACGGAGCCATGCGACCCTTTTTTGATGATGACGTATTTCGGGCCAAGCTGGTGGATTTTTTTCAGCGCTACGAAGAGATTATCTTCCTTCGTCAGCAATTCGGCCTCGCTGTCGTTGAGCACAAAGCCGTCCACGCGTTGGAGCAGCTTGAGCAGGTCGGGGAGCGCGATGTTCAGCCACAGATCCATCGAGTCGGCGACCACGAACTTGGGCTTCTTCATCTGGTCGAGAACGCTGAGTTGCAAGGCGGGCGCGATGTTGCCGAGCAGGACAAACGGCGTGCTCTGATACGCGGTCGGCAGCTTCGGCTGGAAGGTCTCGATCACGCCGAGTTCAGTGGCCAGCGTGCGGCGGTTATTCATGTTTACTTCATATTCGCCGGACCAATGAAACGTCTTGCCGGGCAAAATCTGGAGCCCGGCGAGGTCAATGCCGTGCTTCTGGTAAAGCGCAATGTATTTCTTGGGAAAATCCTCACCCACGCCGCCGACCAGTTTCACCGGCGAAAAGAAGCTCGCCGCGACGGCCGCGTGGCTGGCCGAGCCGCCCAGCAGCCGGGAGTTTTCCTTCGTGGGAGTTTTGATAGAATCGAGTGCCGTGGTGCCGACGATTAATACGCTCATTATATTATGGGTTCGGAGGTGGGGGGTTGAGAGGTGAAAAAATCAGTGGCCGACTTTGGCCTTTTCAATCAATTCAATTTCGTAGCCTTCGGGCGCATCAATGAAGGCAAACGTGCTGCCGCTGGAACTGGTTGTCGGGCCGTCGGAAAATTTCAGGCCGTGCGCGGCGAGGTGCTTTTCAAATGCCGCAAGGCTGTCCACCTCAAAGGCGAGATGCGTCAGGTCCGGCTGCACTTGCACGGGGCCGCTGCCGGGGAAAAAGGTGATTTCGATCAGTTCCTCGCTGCCGGGCGTCCTTAGAAACACCAATTCCGAGCCGCGCGGTGATTTATGCCGTTTAATTTCCTCCAGCCCCAGCACGTCGCGGTAAAAGGTTACCGTGCGTTCGAGGTCGTTCACCCGATAGCGCGTGTGCAGGAGTTTGGTCGCAAGGCCCATACCCGGAGGATATCGCAGGGAGCCGGCGGAGTTCAATTATTTTAGGTGCCAGCGGGGTTTTAGCGCCCGCTCCTAGGCACCCAATGGCTTGATTTGCGCTTTTTGACCGGGGGTGCAGCCCAGTTGACAAATCGTTGCGCAAATGTAACATTTCTTCATTCGGGCAGCAGCACGTTTCTTCAGCGGGGTTCCCCACCCCCACCTCCTTGGCGTCTGCTGCCCGGATTTTTCAGCCGAGCTGCACCTGTCTGAAGCAAAACTGTCGTGGTGCGATCAAAAGAAGACGGGGCTGTCTGGAGTCAGCAATCCCCGCGTCCGCGTTGGCGACGACGGCCAAGTCCCCGCCAGATCACAACGTCATCCCATCAATGCACCTCCACGCTCCTCGCTCACTCGTCACCTCTACCAAAAAAGGGCGACACCTATTACCTCCAGCACGCCCCCAATCCAAAAGCCAAACCCATCCTCCGCCTCCATGTACCAGTCTATTAATTGGCTGTCTCCTTTTGCTCACACGCAAAAGTCTCCCCTTGAAAACGACACGACATGCCCCCGAATCCGCTTGCCGGCAAAATGAATATGGCCATAGTAATGCGACACGCCAACGCTGCGCGCGTGGTGGAATGGCAGACACGCCAGACTTAGGATCTGGTTCCGTAAGGATTGGAGGTTCAAGTCCTCTCGCGCGCACCACTTTTAGGCAGACCGAGGTGGGCGGCCGCTTCAGCTGTTCGGCTTGAGCCAGTCGATCACCTGATTGATCCCGCCGTGGGTGAGCCAGAATAAACCCACCAGCAGCAGGCCGAACAAGAGCCACGCCAAAATCATGCGGACGTAAGGCAGGTTGCCGAAATTCGTCAGGGTGCTGATGGGGCCGAGGTCCAGCGGGCGCGGAGCCATCTTGGACAACTGGAAATCCGGCCCGGCGCGGAAGAAACTTTCGCGCATGGCGTCCACAAATTCCCCCGGCCACGGACCAGGGCGGAGAAATTGATCCTGCCATTTGCCCGGCATGTCCGCCAGCAGGAGCGCCAGCCGCCCACGGGTGGAGAGGGTTTGCTCGCTGCCGATGGGCGAGGTTTGCAAGACTTCGGCGAACCAGTCCGTAACGACGCGATCCATCTCTTCGGCGGCGATTTCCGTGGCGCTGCGGCTGGGTTCGGTGGGAGCGCGGCGCTGGGCGCGTTCCAGCACGCGCAAGACGATCTGGCCGAGCAGCGGCTTGTTGCGGATGCGGAGGGCGTGAAAGTAGTTTTCCACTTTCACGTAAGCGGCATTCCATTCCTCCAGCGAGCGGCCGGCAATCTGCCCGGAGACGTCAGGGAGGATTTTCAGGGCTGGCTCCATTGATAAGTCCAGGTTTCGCCGACAACATTGGTGCCTTGCAACAGGGAACAACGCAAATCAATCGCCGCGTGGCGGCCCGGATCGGGCAGCATTTTCAAGATCACGCGCCAGGAGCCGAGATACGGATTGCGCAACACCAACTGGTCCACGATGCGGCCACCGTCGCTACAGTGGGCAATGGCTGCCGGCGGCTGGTCGGCGGGAATTTTATCAAACCCCGGCCCATCAAAATCGAGCACGAATTGCCGGGCACCCGGGAATTGCGTATCCGGCCCGATGCGGGTGGAAACCACGCGGTTTTCCGACCGCTTCACATCCGCCGCACCGCCTTCCCAATGCAGCGTGTAGCCGAAACGAAACGGCTGGAGCGGCGCGGGCCGTTCCTTGGGATCCCAGAACGCCACGATGTTATCGAGGCCTTCGTAGCCGGTGCTCAATTCGACCAGGTGCAAATCGCCGTCGCCCCAGTTGCCCTGCGGCTCCACCCACACGCTGGGCACCTGATGATAGAGGTTGAACATGTCCTGATACGCGGCAAAGTTCCGCTCGCGCTGAAGCAGGCCAAAGCCCTTGATGTTCGGCGCGTGAAACACCTGATGCCGCGTGGCGGGCGGATTGTCCAGCGGCCGCCACAAAACTTCGCCGTTGCCCATGTGCGCCAACAAACCGTCGCTGTCGTGGACTTCGAGACGGTAATCGTCGAACTTGCGCTCGGTGTCCTTGCCGAACCAGAACATGCTGGTCAACGGCGCGAGGCCGATGGTCTTGAGCGGCTTCCGGGTTTTATCCACGGCGGCTATGGCGTTGGTTTCGCGGAAATACAGCACGACGCGGATGCTGGCGGTGGTGGTTTCGCCGGGTTTGATAAAAAATTCGTAGGCGCCCGCACAGCTCACACTGTCGAGAATCGCATACAACCGCAAACTGTCGTCACCGCTGCCCGGCTTGCCCAACCACCAATCGGTAAAGATGGGAAATTCCTCCCCGCGATCGCCCTCGCCACTGTCCAAGGCCAGACCGCGGGCGGATTCGCCGTAGCGCAGGTTCTTGCCAAGCAGGCGGAAATAGCTCGCGCCCAGAAAGGCACCGAGCTCATCGAGTTGCCCCGGCTGGTTCAACGGATAGAGCACGCGAAAGCCCGCGTAGCCGGTCTTGGTGGGAATCTGGCTGGCAATGTTCAACTTGCCGTAGTCAAAGAAATCCTGCACGAAGCGGATGGGCTGCGTGTGCATCGGGGTGAATTCGTTCACATGCACCGGCTCCTGATAGAGATAGCCCGGATGGAAGAATTCGATGCGGAAGGGCAATTTTTCCGGCGCCCAAAGGGCGCGGTCCCGGCGAAAGCGGATTTCCCGGTATTTATCGTAGTCGAGGTTGTCTTGGTTGAGGATTTTTGGCAGGTCGGCGCGGGGCGAGCGAAACGGCGTCCGAGCGCGTTCCAAAGCCCGCTGGGCCACATAATCCAGATTCACCTCGGCCGATTCCGCGCCGTAACCAATCGCAGCCGTCAGCAGACCACCAATCAACACCAGCAAGCCAAAGCGTCGCAACATCGTGAACCAAGGAAACCCCAAAACGCCTTGATTTGCAAGTCTGGCGCGGCCGATGGCGCGGCGGACGGGGAAACCGCGCAGAAAACATTGTCAATTCCAAAGCCATGGCCAGCTCGTAAACAGGGAAAACCGAGGTGTCCAGCGAACACCGGGGGGGGCGGGAATTTTCCGGTCGCCGGGGGCTCGCCCATTGCCAGCAGCCAGCCGATTTGCCATGCTCGCCCATTACCAACGGTTTAAGCGGCTATTATCCTTTATGAAACGCCCGCAACGCCTTATCCCAAGCTTGGTTCTCTCCGGCCTTTTGGCCATCGCCGCCGGGGCGCAAGAGGCGGCCATCACGATCGACGCCAATCAGGTGCTGCATCGCGTGACGCCTTACCTGACCGGCGCGTGCATCGAGGATGTAAACCACGAGATCTACGGCGGCCTCGACAGCCAGATGATTTTTGGCGAAAGCTTTGCCGAACCGGCGGCGCAACGGCCATTGAAGGGGTTCACTGCCCACGGCGGCCGCTGGACGACCACGGCGGATGGCCGGGTGCAAGGCGCGGGGAGCAATGGTTCCAAAATGGTGTGGAATGGCCCGGCGTTTTCCAAGGGCGAGGTCAGCGTTGAAGTCATGCTGACGGAAGCCACCGGCGGCAATGGCGGCTTGATGCTCAAGGTCAGCAGCGCCGGCAAAGGCGCGGATGCGTTCACCGGCTATGAAGTGTCGCTCGAACGGCCCGGTTGGCTGATCATCGGCCGGCATCGGCAAAATTGGGAGCCGATTCAGCGCGTGCCGTGCGATGTGCCGGTGAACGAATGGATAAAATTGACGGTGCGGCTGACCGCCAAGACCCTGGAGGTGCTGGTCAACGGCCAACGTCTGGCGCAATTCGAAGACACGGAGCATCCCCTCGAAACCGGCACCGTGGGCTTGCGCATCTGGCAGCACAAGGTTGGGTTTCGCCACCTCAGCGTCCAAACGGGAACCGAGCCCCAACCGGTGCCGTTTGAAGATGACAGCGGAAACAGCCCGGCGGACAGCGTGAGCGGCATGTGGCGCCCCATCCGCCAAGGGAACGCCCAAGGAAGCTTTTCGCTCGCCACGCAAAACGCCTTTTCCGGCAGCCAGAGCCAGCAGATTACTTTTGCCGGCGGCGCGGGCGTAATCGGGATAGAGAATCAAAGCCTTAATCGCTGGGGGATGAATTTTATGAAAGGCAAAAGCTACGAGGGCTATCTTTGGGCCCGAGCCCAAGCGGATTCAAAATTATTCGTCGCATTGGAAAGCCCGGACGGTGCGAACGTTTATGCCGAAAAATCTCTGAAGCTCAAGGCCGGCGACTGGCAGCGGCTCAATTTCGAGCTCACGCCGAACGCAGCCGACAAGGCCGGGCGATTTGCGGTCAAGCTCAAGCAGCCCGGCTCGGTTTCCATGGGGTATGTTTTCTTACAGCCGGGTTCGTGGGGACGCTTCAAAGGTCTGCCGGTTCGCAAGGACGCGGCCGAAGGATTAATCAATCAGGGTGTGACGATCCTGCGCTACGGCGGGAGCATGGTTAATAATCCAGACTACCGGTGGAAGAAAATGATCGGGCCGCGCGCCCAGCGGCCGCCCTATGATGGTCATTGGTATCCGTATTCTTCGAATGGCTGGGGGATTTTTGATTTCCTGAACTTCAGCGAAGCTGCGGGGATGGTGGGCATTCCCGATCTTGATATTAACGAGTCGCCCCAAGATATGAGCGATTTCATGGACTACCTCAACGCCGCGCCCGCCAGCCAATGGGGCCAGCAGCGCGTGGCCGACGGTCATCCGGCGCCGTATCGGTTGAAATATCTTGAACTTGGCAATGAAGAGCGGGTGGATGACCGCTATTTTGAGAAGTTCAAGGCGGCGGCGGAAGTGATCTGGGCGAAAGATCCCGAGATCATATTGATCGTGGGGGATTTTTCGTACCACCAAAACATTACCGATCCGTTCCACTTCAGCGGGGCCGACAGCGGCATTACCAGCCTGGCCGCGCAGCAGAAGATATTGCAACTGGCGAAACAGCATCACCGCGAAGTGTGGTTTGATCTGCATGTGTGGACGGAAGGTCCGCGCCCGGACAGCAGCCTGCCCGCGATGCTGTCTTACATTGATGCGCTGGACCAAATCGCGGCGGGCGCGAAACACAAAGTCGTGGTGTTCGAATTGAATGCCAACAACCACTCCCAGCGCCGCGCGCTGGCGAACGCCCTGGCCTTGAATGCCATTCAGCGGGATGGCCGCCTGCCGATCACGGCCTCGGCGAACGGCCTCCAACCGGATGGCCAAAACGACAATGGCTGGAATCAGGGGTTGCTGTTCCTGAACCCGGCGCACGTCTGGCTCCAGCCGCCGGGCTATGTGACGCAAATGATTTCCCGCAACCACCAACCGCTCGTCGTGAAAAGCGACTGTCCGATGCGTGATCTCGACGTGAGCGCGACGAAGAGCGAGGATGGCCGCACGCTGGTGTTGCAAGTAGTGAATGTCAGCGAAAAGGCCGTGACGCTGCCGCTCAAGATAGCCGGATTTATTCCGGTCCACAGCGGGGCGCAGGTGCTGACACTTGAAGGCAGGCTGGACGCCCGCAACACAGCCGACAACCCGGGGGCCATCCAGCCCACGTCCGTCGCATGGCAGCACGGCTTGAAAGACGGCGAGAGCAAGGTCACCTTTCCGGGCTATTCTTTCACCATCATCCGGCTGTGAAACCCACTTTGTGAAAGCGGATTGGGGCCGATGATGCCGCCGACTGCCTGCGGTACCTGGTGGCGACGAAGAACCGGACGATTACGCAGCGGAAGCTCAGGGGGTTTTGAAGAAAAAGTGGAAAGCGGAAATTCGGAAAGCGGAAATGGGCGGGTTCAACCACTAATTGAAATGACGCTCCGGTCAATTCAATCCCTTGTCGATTAATATCGTAACTATTCTCATAATCCCAAGAACAGGTAATAAGCATTCGTGCCCGACACAGAAACCCAGAAAAACTCTACAGACCGCTCCTTCTTGAGCGTGTAAAATGTCCGGTTAGTGCCTAGCTCGTCAAGATGCCACCAAACTGGATGGTAGCCACCAATTGGCGTGTCAGCCTCACTGGCAGCCTGTAACTTCTTGCCTGTGACGATAGCGATCACGTCCTGAGTGCTCGCACTGAAGGACAGATGGTAAGTCGGGTCAGCGCCCATGAAGTCACGATCAAATCGCAAGCTCGTAACAGAACTCGGCATCGGCTTCGTAAGCATCATCTCAAACTGAGACTTCGGATCCGGCTTGCCGCAACCAGCAAGCGCTATCGAAAACATGATTACGAGTAGAAATCTCATGACGCGTTACGCTCCTGCTCACCGATGCCGAGCCAGTGATGTCCCGATTGAAACAGCGACGTCATCGAGGCATTCGGTGCAGCCGGTTTGTTCGACATGCTCATTTGCTGGACCGTTCTCGATACAGACGCAGGGCCGCTTCCAGCTCAAAAGCTGTCCCCGTTCTCAACGCGGCCATAATCTGAGCATCCCAGAACTTCGGCGCAGCTGTCTCACTATCCTTCAATCGGTGTGCGCTACACCACTGTGCGAAGCTCTTCGCTATGGTCTCGCGATCCAAACGCAACGACTGCAGCTCCGGCGGAAGCGGTGAAACCGTGACCCAGATCAGCCTCGCAAGGCTCACGAGATTTTCGGTGGACTCATCTGGCGACAGCACAACCTCGAGGTGGGCCTGAAGTTGTGATGCTGCCGAATTCATACACTCGTCGAACGTTGGAACTGACCGGCGCGGGCGGCCAGTGGCGTCCGAATTGGCAATCGACACGGCCCGCCCGCGTTCGGTCCAATCTTGTTAGGCAACGTCCTCATTTTACTACTTCCCAAAAAATGATGTGGTCTCGAAGCATACGGTGCGCGATTTGCCATCGGGCGTGACAATCGTAATCTCGGCGTAATACGAGCCAGCATCATCATAGGCGAAACCCTCGCGTTGAAGACGAGAACCAGGATAATGCTCGTGCAACCAAATGTAGGCTGCACGATATCCCGTCGTCTCACTACTGGCAGTGATAACAACAGCCTTTTTAATGCTCGAACCGTCACCTCCTGAGAATTTGGCCTGTGCTTCCTCGCCATCACGGACGGAATCATAATCGGCGGCAGGATTGGGCCCGGACGCGATGTCCGTGCGAGTCAACGTGCTGCTATTGGACGAGGAATCCTGCCCTTTCTTCTGATCATCAGATGCGGCAGGCGCGACGGAAAAACCATTACGACCGCAACCGGCCGCGAGAAGTGCAACGAACAAAAATGTGGAAATCAGTAAACGCATATGTAGTGGCTAACGGCAGAACTGGCCGGCGCGGGCGGCCAGGGGCGTCCGAATTGGCAATCGACGCGGCCTTCCCGCGTTCGGTCCAGTGATCTTGTTCGGCAGCGTGGTTTCTGACTCTCTCATGTCGTCGTCCAGAGAATGAACTTGTTGCCGATGTGCAAGCAAGCGCCGGCGTAAATGATGCATGGCATAGCCAGAAGGCAGAACGCGACCCAGACCGCCCAACGCGGTGCGCTGCGGAACTCCAACCACAGCAAGGTGGCAAAGAAGACAGTGCCGTAAGCGATGGCAATCCAGTAGTGAGCGTGCATGAAGTCGATGACGCCCATCTGCCGGATGGTGCGGTCATCCATGATGGCAAACTGTCGGCTGGCCACCTCCATCCTGACATGGGCAAGCACGTGAGCGAAGGCGCTCGCGCCAAGCAGCAACAAGAGCAACACCGA
Source organism: uncultured Verrucomicrobia subdivision 3 bacterium (assembly GCA_903842235.1). Lineage (GTDB taxonomy): Bacteria > Verrucomicrobiota > Verrucomicrobiia > Limisphaerales > UBA11358 > UBA11358. The sequence goes on along the minus strand of CAIMLG010000146.1, from coordinate 2,124 downwards.
TGAGGCGCTGTGCCGGTTAATCCATTTGAGGGTTGCCGGAATTTGCATGGGGTGCGAACGCCGCCGAACTAATTAATTACAAGGAAACGATTCCTGCTAAGCGGATATTGAGGCATAAACTGGGAATTGGGCAGGTTCGTTTTCACGATGGATTTCAAGGCGATTAGAGCAGGCGCAGGAATCGGGCGCAAGGCGAAACCGTAGATTCGGCGCGGTGTCCAGTGGTCATTGACCTTTGGCGTCAGGTCTGGGCCGGCGCGAGTGCCCAACCGCCAGATGGCGGCGCGGTTGGCGCCCCCGATGCGCTGCGGATCTGGTGGCGACGAAGAACCGGACGATTACGCAGCGGAAGCGCAGGGGGGTTTTGAGGAAAAAGCGGAAAACTGAAATTGGGAAAGCGGAAAAGGGCTGGTTCAACCACGGATGGAAAGGACATTCGGCGCGATCCCACTCTCAAACATGGCCACGCTCCCTCCGCGCCTCAGTCCTTTCCAATCCATTGGTGGTTAGCCCCTTCGTCTATCCACGGCGAAGCCACCAAATACAAAGCCGTCCGCTGACCATCAACTGACGGCAAGCCAGTCCTATACGAGCCCGCCAGTAGAATCTTGTTCTCTGGGTCAAGCATGACATCGCCGCCGAAAATAAATGGCATATCGCGGGCGCTGACTACCACCGAGCCAGAGCATCCCCCAACCATGTAGCCAACCTTGAGCTTCCGACCTCCAAAAAACGTCCGCGTCTCTTGAATGGTGACAATCACGTCAACATCGCCTCTGCCAGTCAACTCATCGTGTGAAAGTCTCCTGCACAGATCAACCTCTCTATCCTTCTTGCCGTGCTTGAGGCGCAAGGAAATGACGCATCCGTTCGTGTTGGCGACAGGCAAGCGGAAGGCAAACACCTCAATGCCTGAAGCAGCAAGAACATCGGTGGCGCTTGGAGTGATGGCGGGCAACTTCCGGTAGTCACGCTCCTGAGCAAAAGCAGAAAGCGATAACCAAGCGAGTAGGATGCAAGTGATGCGCTTCATGCGGTGGGGGCTAACGAAAAAAGAGCCGCGCCGGATTCATGGCGTTGTCCGCGAAGCGGAACAGCCAGCGCCAACCGGCTCCGGCGACTGGTTGGCCGATGGTTCATGGGTTAATTGACAAGTGACCAACGCTGGTAATCGCATCAGAGTAAATATCGAAGTAAAAGACGGTGTATGAACCAACCCCACTAGGAACCAGAACGGACACACATCTCGGCATACTGGAATCAAACTCGTATCGGATCGGAAGCGACGCATCATAGCTGTCGCTTACCGGTGCCAGACTACCATCCGGCAACGTTACGGCATCCCCCGTGCGAATAGCGGTCAAAGCCTTCTCAGTAAACTGGGCTAGCTGTGGCTGCGTCACCCAAATAGTCGGGTGCTGATGGGCGCAGCCAACAACCGCTAAAAGCAAAATAAAGGCTAGTAGTCGCAGGTACATGGTAAGGCGATTAGAGCAGGCGCAGGAATCGGGCGCAAGGCGAAACCGAAGATTCGGCGGATTCCAAAGGGCCACGACCTTGTGCGAAATAATGATGGGGTTGTGATGATTGTTCGATATGAAAACATGAGTAAAAATGACATAAGACGAACGTGCGGTTCCGTCCGCACTAGCCTATCGGCACCTGCGAAACCAGCAATGGTTTGGTGGGAAGCTGCCGAGACAACATCCTTGCATCAAACCGATGAGGAGGCTGCCGCGAGGCCGCCTCGCCGGGCACCACAGGCCAGTGGCCTGTTCCACCCTGAATCCATCTGCGGTCGGCTAGGTGGGGGGCCTAGGCCAGTTGAATGTCCGTCCGGTAAGTGGCGACGATTTGGGTGAACAGGGGGTGGCGCTGGATGGCTTTGGCGCGCCGGCGGCACAGCGTCCTCGACACTCATGTCCAGCGAAATAGCATCGCGGCGACTCCGAACGGGTGCAGCTGGACACGGTTATTCCCCGGATGGTTTTGTAAAGATTTCTGTGTAAGTGGTTTTTTGGTTTGGTTTTTTTGTTGTGTTAATTTCCCGTGCCCCCGCAACGAGATAGAATGAGCCGGGGGCGAGCCGGAGCCTTAGCTCGCGCCCCCGGCGGTCGAATGGTC
>CAIMLG010000145.1 GCA_903842235.1 uncultured Verrucomicrobia subdivision 3 bacterium | reverse complement strand
GACCATTCGACCGCCGGGGGCGCGAGCTAAGGCTCCGGCTCGCCCCCGGCTCATTCTATCTCGTTGCGGGGGCACGGGAAATTAACACAACAAAAAAACCAAACCAAAAAACCACTTACACAGAAATCTTTACAAAACCTGTAATTCTGACTTCACATTCGTTTTAATGCCGTTTTTCCAAATCCAATACATCCTGTTGTGGAGGCTTGAGCCTTCACCAAAATGTTCACCATGCGTGAGAATCTTCGCCGGCACCTGAGCTTCGTCAAGATTGGCATGACCCCATCTGGTCTTTAACAGTTTCACCATTGATTTTTCAACAATATGGTGTCCCCTCATTATGCCGGCATTAGCTCCAAGAATAGCAACTTCTTCACCATCCAGATACAACGTCACAACAACCCCTTTATTTTTAATTATTTTTCGGTATTGCGCGATTTTTATCAACCCTTTTAGCACTCTGTCCGCTTCAGCAACACCCGCTGCCTTCGCACTCGCAGCGCTGGTAAAAGCCGGTGGCAGTATTTCAATTAATTTATCTGAATAGATGGCGAGCGATTCGACCCCCTCCATCCCGGAAAGTCTTACCAAAGTCTCCGCTTCAACCATATTTCCTAACCCAGTTCTGCATCATCGCCTCGCCAAGGCCATACTTGCTCCGCTGCTCCTCAAAGGTCAGTCCGTCTCGTTCCAACTCCCGGACCGCCCCAAGCTTGAACGCTTCACTGTATCGAATCACCTTTATTCCATCTTTTGGTTGTCTCATAGGTGACAACCTATTTCAGGACGGGACCAAAAGATGAGGCTTGAGACCTGAAACCGGAGGCGGTCGCAGCGCGACGCGCCCTACCAGCTGCATGGGCTATTTTTCAAACGCTGAAATTTTGAAAGCTCAAACGCTGAAATCAGGCTGGAACCGAGTTCGGAAACCGGATACCTGAGGGTTGAGGACGCGGCGGTCGCAGCGCGACACGCCCCACCACCGAGTCTGCTTCACGGTGGAAGTGGGTAAACACGATTTCATGGGCGAACATCGAGGACCATTCAAAAGCGGTGGCGCGGTCGGCGTCGGTGCCGCCGATGAGTTCATGCTGGCCGTTGGACAATTTCACCAGCTTGGCCTGGCCAAACTGGCGAACAAGGTGGCAGCGGTGGCGGCGCCACATGCGATTGGGCCAAGATTTGAGACAGGAAAGGTGAGACCAGAGGGATTTTTTATGTTTCATACCCCGCCACTTTACGGGAGGGGGTAGGACAAATACGGTCCAAGGCTAAAATTGAGCGGAAAGTATTTTCGGCCTGGAAATCGCATTGCCGGCGACGGCGCCGCCGCCTAGGATGAATTGAAATGGCCGACTCCCAACGCATCCCCACCGACGGCGGGCCAAGTTTAACCCAAACCGCATTTGCCGAGCTGTCCAGCGAGGGTCTGCCCGCCGCCCCGGCCACGGGGGCGCCGCGGGCGGGTGGATATTTTGCGGGTGAAAGCCGGGCGCGGCGGCAATACGGTGCCGATGGTGAAAAATTATGAAACGACGACCGCTTGGTAATACTGGCGCCCAAGTTTCCGGGTTGGGCATTGGCGACGTGGCCGATCGTTCCGTGCCGCTTGAAAAGTGCGTGGCCACAATTCATCGGGCCATGGATCATGGGCTCAACCTGGTGGACACCGCGCCGGGCTATGAGGCGGGTTACAGCGAGCAGATCGTGGGCACGGCGCTGAAAGGCCGCCGGGAGGGCATGTTCGTGATTGATAAGATTGATGAGCTCGCCGCGCCAGTCGGGCCGCAGGTGGATGCGAGCCTGCGGGCGCTCGGAATTGAGACGGTGGATTTGTTCGCCTTCCACGCCGTGTCAACGATGGCCGACTGGGAAAGGATCGCCGCAGTGCGCATGGCGGAACTGGCGCGGTGTCAGGCGGCCGGCAAGGTGCGGTTTCGCGGCCTTTCCAGCCATCACCCGGACGTGCTCCACGCTGCGCTGGCCAGCGGTTTGTGCGACGTGGTGATGTTTCCGGTCGGGCCGTTTGTGAACCGCCGGTATGTGGAGGAGATATTGCCATTGGCGCGGGCCAAAGGCGTCGGCACGGTGTGCTTCAAGACGTTTGGCGCCGGCAAATTACTGGGCGATACGGCGGGTTACAACCAGCCGTTGGAACTGCGGCCCCGCGGCAAGTTCAGTTCCGGTGGCAAAGAGCTTTCGGCCGCGCCGGGATTGCCGCACCTGGACGTGACGGAATGTCTGCACTACACGCTGACCCTAAACCCGGACGTGACGCTGCTGGGCCTGAGTTTTGCCAATGAGCAGGAGGCGGCGTTCCACGCCTTCAAAACCTTTCACCCATTGGAAACGGACCAGCTAAAGGAGATTGAAACGCGGGCGGTGCAAGCCATCGCCGGCAAGGGAAACTGCTGGTGGAATCCGCCGGTAAAGCCATGAACCAAGCCAGGACCACCCCCTGAACCCACTAAATTTTATGCCGCAAACACCCCACATTGAAAAGCATTTCACCGCCGGAGAGGCGGTCCGGGACATCGTGATCGGCATGTCCGACGGTTTGACCGTGCCGTTCGCCCTGGCGGCCGGCCTGACGGGCGCCATCGCCTCGTCGCACATCATCCTCACCGCCGGCTTCGCGGAAATCGCCGCGGGCTCGATTGCCATGGGCTTGGGCGGTTTTCTCGCGGCCCGCAGTGACGCGGAACATTACGCGAGCGAGCGTTTGCGGGAGGAACACGAAATCATCACCTTGCCGGAAGTCGAAGCGCAGGAAGTCCGGGAGATTTTTCAGACCTATGGGCTGACGGATACGGAGAGTGCCTCGGTGGTGGCCGCCTTGCGGCAGCGCCCGCAGGACTGGGTGGATTTCATGATGCGGTTCGAATTGGGGCTGGAAAAACCCGAACCGGCGCGGGCATGGAAAAGCGCGCTGACCATCGCCGGCGCCTACATCGTGGGCGGCATCATTCCGTTGAGCGCGTATCTGATCTTTGCGGACGCGCACCGGGCGTTGTGGGTGTCCGTCGGCGTGACGCTGGTGGCCCTGGGGATTTTCGGCGGCATCAAGGGCCGATTCACCGGCGCACCGGTCATTCGCAGCGGGCTGCAAACAACCTTAATCGGCGGGCTGGCGGCGGCGGCGGCCTTTATCATTGCGCGTTGCATCTCGTAGCAAGTAAATACGGCATAGCACCAATGACCTTCCGTCACCCGCCCCCAACGGCCGCATAGCACATGAGTGCCTCTCAACGCATTCCCACCGACGGCCGGCAAAAATTGGGACACAATCCATTTAACACCTTGTCGAGCGAAGGGCTCCCGCCCTCAACTGCGCCGGCGGGTTCTGGCCGCGAATACGGATTCGACTGGTCGGAAGCGCACAACCCACCAAAATCCCATGACTCCCAACAGATACAGGCTCGTCGCAAACTTGAATACTGCCCATGATCGAATCCTCCGAATCTTGCTGGCCTCGCCGGAAACCCTTGAAGCTATTGATCGGGTGTTGGACGGGAAAACCGAACCGGCGCGGTCGGAACGACGGGGGCCGTTGCTGTTGCGGGTTTGCGATGCGGCTCAATTGTTGGGGGTTCACCGGGCGACGGTCCGCCGATTAATGTTGGCCGGGAGGCTGAAACCGGTTGAGCTTCTTGGTTCAGTTCGGGTGCGGCGGGAAGAAGTGGAGGCGATCGTGTTTGGGAAACCGGCAACGGCTGCACCTTCCGCTTGAAGTCGCGGGCGGGCGGCTTGAGACCTGAAACCGGAGGCGGTCGCAGCGCGACGCGCCCTACCAGTCGCAGCGGTTAATGTGGCCGGGACTGCTCCTGCCAGGTGGCGGCCGCGGCCACGGCCTCACGCATTTTGGTGAACCACCAGCGAGCCCGCGCTGCGCGGAGTCCGCGCGGTTGAGGGCTAACGCGGCTGCGGTTTGGCGTGGTATTGGATCTGAATCCCAGTTCGAGTTGGTTGGTTGTGGTCATAAAATGCCTTTGTTTAGGTGCCCCGCCTGCGGTCAGGCGATGGCGGGGGAGCTCACAAAAGGAAAAGTTGAAATTTTGAAAGCTGAAACGCTGAAACAGGCCGGGATCGGATGCTGAAATGGGAGGCCTGAGAAATGAGGACGCGGCGGTCGCAGCGCGACGCGCCCTACCTTTTGGGGACGGCGCGGCGCGCACGGAGTGTCGCGCCCTACCAAGGATGCGGTCACAGACCGCACACTACAGACCGAGGGTTGTGGTGCGGTGTCCCGATCGGTTTTAAACACGATGTGGTGGGCGAACAGGGAGGCCCAGAGGAGCGCGTCGCGGCAATCGGCGTCGGTGCCGCCAATGAATTCATGGCGGTGGCAGCGCCACTTGCGGTCATACCAACGGATGAGTTTACCTTTGCCAAATTGGCGGACGACTACGTGCCGCACGGGCCAATGGCGCTGGATGATGGATTTGAGGTTTGAAAGCCGGGTTGTCAGTGATTTTTTATGTTTCATACCCCACCACTCTACCGGAGGGGGTGGGACAAATACGGGGTCAGGAGTAAAGAAATTTACGATTTCTGATTTTCGATTGGCGATTGGCGATTGGGAAAATGCTGGAATGTTGGGAAACTGGATGAGGTTGGCAAACGAGCTGCTTGGTATAAACCGGATTGAGCGTTCTTTAAAAAATCGTTTTCCCTGCCTTGCCCGTGATTGGCAACAGACCTTGAACCGTAATAAAAAACGATCGCGGAATGCGTTTGGAGGGCGGCCGACGTGCCTTAACTGGTGGTCGAAAGCACTCTAGCAAGATCCCCATGTAGCAATACATGTTCAAAGGATCGAGTTCCACACGACAAAGGCGGGGGGTTAATTCTCAAGCCCGTCTTCGGACGGGTTTTTTGCTGAACGGGTTGTCCAAACGAAGACAGGATTGTCTCAAAGCGTGGGAACGGTGAACGGGTGAACCATTAAAAATGATTTGAACGGAATGGCGGCTGGGT
>CAIMLG010000144.1 GCA_903842235.1 uncultured Verrucomicrobia subdivision 3 bacterium | reverse complement strand
TCAAAATAGAAGCTTCACGAAAATCCCAGTTAACGGGACAACTTGGATTTCCATCTAATATTGACCAATACAAACGTTTGTCTTTTTGGCGCTCTTTAAAAAAATTATGCACTTCCTCCAAGGATTTAGTAATGTCTCGCCGATTTGTTATGGCGCTAATCAGTTTTGGATAATTCGCCCAATGTTTTTGGATCCCGGTAAGCTTTTCAAACTTCGGATCAAATGAAATATTTTTAGCCAACGCCTCAAGGCTGGCATCGTATTCATTCCAAAACTTCGCAATCGCGCTCTTTCCATTTGCCTTTATATTACCTGGAGAGCGTAGGAATTCGATAATTTCATTTGCTGCATTCCCCTCATCAATCAACCAAGCAAAGTGGACTTGGTCACTAACATTAGCGGAAGAGCCAACATCCATTCCCATTTTGGCTCTCCATGCTTTTCTAAGTTCAAGGGAACGAAAAAAGACCTCTCGAAATCGGTTCTGATGAAGATATGTGATTCCATCATTTGCATTTTCGTATTTTACAAGAGCAATTTGGAGATACTGGCTAATCGCATCGTCTGCACAAGTGGATTCCAAATCGGTGTTGCCTTCTTGATGCCATTTATCCATGGTGCTTAAAATCTTTACAAGAGATTCTTCGCGAGATTCCAGAGAGATAGCCATAATTGGGGGGGATTGTGGCTGCAATTATTTCGCAGCCTCAAATGTTTTCAAAAGTTGCTTCAGTGTCGCGTTCATTTGCGCGAGCGGAATCATGTTCGGCCCGTCGCTCATCGCTTCGTCCGGCTTGGGGTGCGTCTCGATGAACAGGCCATTGGCGCCCACGGCGAGTGCCGCTTTGGCGAGCACGGGCGCAAACTCGCGCTGGCCGGTGGTCTTGTCGCCGCCGCCGCCGGGCTGCTGCACGGAATGCGTGGCGTCGAACACCACCGGAAAGCCGAACGCCTTCATGACCGGAATCGAGCGCATGTCGGCGACCAGGTTGTTGTAGCCAAAGGTCGTGCCGCGCTCGGTGAGCAAAATGTATTTGCCGCCGGCCAGCCGGGCTTTTTCCGCCACGCGGCCCATCTCCTGCGGCGAGAGGAACTGGCCTTTCTTGAGATTCACGATTTTGCCGGTGGCCACGGCGGCTTCGATCAAATCCGTCTGCCGGCAGAGAAACGCCGGAATCTGCAAAATATCCACCACGGCACCGGCAAGCGTGGCCTGCTCCTCGGTATGAACGTCGGTCAGCACCGGCACCCCAAATTCCTTACGGATAGCCGCGAGCGTTTTCAAGCCGGCGGCAATGCCCGGTCCGCGAAACGCCTTGCCGGACGTGCGGTTGGCCTTGTCAAAGCTGGCCTTGAAGACGTAGGTGATCCCCAGTTCGCGGCAGGTTGTGACCAGCGATGCGGCGACCGTGCGGCAGAGTTTTTCATTTTCAATCACGCACGGCCCAGCGATGAGAAACAACCGGTTCGGCGCATTGAGTTTTTTCCAGATGGCGGCGGAATCAGGCACGCGCATGTTTTAGCAGCGCCGCCGGGGAAAGTAAATGCGGCGGTTGGTGAACTGAGACGCGAATTCGACGAAGTAACGAATTAAATCATGAACACGGATCAACCCGGAGAACCAGCACGGACAAACCTTCGCCGGTTCACCCGGAAGGGGAAGGCTGGCAACGGCGGTGTCGGCAAAAAAAACGAACCAGCGCATTGGTTCGCAATGGGTTTCTCCTCGGGATTTTCTCCACCAGGGTCTAAACCGCACCAAACCGCACCAAACCGCACCAAAAAATTAATTTTCAACCGCGCCAGAAACTGGACCAAGGCTGCATCTGAAAATGGGGTCCACTTTTGTAAGTGCTTGATAGAGCACCAAAAATCGGACCGTTTCCGGACCGTGGAGAGGCATATTTTCCGGCGGTCCGAGTCAGATGATCGCCTTTACGATTTGAGACACGAATTTCGCTTTTTGGCGGTTTTTGGCGGTTTTTGGCACCCGGTTTTCGCGCGCGCCGGGACAGAACCCAGAGGGCGGAGGACCGACAAAAGATGACCGAGGGCAGGGATTCCCCGAACGGAAGTTGACCGTTTTGGAGAGGCGTCTCGCCTGGCGAGGTTCAAATCCGCGAGGGCAAGAAAATTCCCCGAACAAAGCATTCGCGCTTTGAACCCGGAACGGGACAGGCGAGACGCCGGTCCCACCCACTCTGGGCCGCGGGGGGCGCGAGCCGGAGGTCATCACGATATTTCAAAGATCCGCTGGCCAACCCGCGCTCCCGGGAAACGGGGGCGGCGCATTTTCAAACCGGAGACAGATTACCCCGCCGCCACCGGGACGGCAAGTAAAATGTATTTCTTAATATTTATACTTACGCATATCACTTCAGTCGGGTGAATCGCGGGGCGGAGAAATGGGAAACGGTTTCAACGGTTTTCCAGGCCGGCAGCCCAAAAGCCGTTGAAACGGCTGGCCGCGGGGGGGGGCTCGCTCCCACCGGGCGGAAGCCCGATGCTAATGAGAGTTGCAAGAAAGTGAGTGGCACCCGATCTATTCCTATAGCAGTTCTTGGCAACCTTGGGACTCACGCCCCAGACCACCATGAATTGAAAGGACGCTCCGCTGCGCTCCGGTCATTTCAATCCCTTGTCGATCAGGAGGCCGCATGATCAATCTCCTCTCACTGATGATTTAGGTTCCAAGACTGGCTTGCGAGGCTCGCTTAATCCACTCCAATCGTTATGCCAGCATCGTATATCAAACCAGTAAAATGGGTAAAATGGTAAAACCAGCGTGGCGCGCAACCTCCCTGACTCGTAAGCAAATCCACTCGGTGTCCAAGCCCAATCTTTGACCCCACCAGTGCCGATGGTTGCTGGCTCATAGCGGCCTCTCACTGAAAGCACTAAATAGGTGCCGACATAAACGGCAAGCAAAACGGCACCAATAATAGCGTATCTGCTTCTCAAGGGTATGTTCAACAGGGAGTCAGCCGCAGAGGGGCGGTTATTCTCGGATTCATGAAACGGGTTTTAAACTCATTTATCTGGCGTGTCCAGTGCCATCGGCATCCGCAGCGGGCGGAATGATCGATCTGGCAAATGCCGGAAGCCGCCAGCAGCGGGGTCGGGTGGTGGCCGGGGCGGCGAGGCTCGCATGAGCGCCGGCGGCCGCGTGCGGGAATGGACATTCGTAAATGGCGCAGAGGAATCAGTGGGGATACAAAGTCAAAAATTGACCCCTGCACAGGCCCGAAGACGGCCTGCTATCCTCACTGCGACATTCGCGCGCGGAAGAATTGGTGCGCCACGGCAATCGCGCTGGTGATCTGCAGGACGTCCGTCGTGCTGGAGTTGGTCAGAAACGGCAGCCAGTTTGCCAGCGTGTCGGACTGTTCCCAGACGAACGGATGCCCCGGCTCGCCGGTGAGTTGCAACGTCACCTGATTCGGCGACAGCGGCGAGATGCCCAAGGTTGCCGAGAGAAGATTCAACTCGTCCGCACCGATGTCCGTGCGTCCGCCACTTACGCGGGATTGGCCGTCCAGGTCGGTTTCACCGGACCCGGGCACGAAGGCCGGGTCGCCGGTGTTCAACGCCGGCGAGTTGGTGGCCAGATGGAAGTTGGCCGTTGCCGCGTCAAGGAAGCGCGGGTCGGCGAAGACCGAATGGGCGTCGTTGCCCGTGCCGCGCTGCCACGCGGCAAAACTGGAATAGGTTATTTTCATCCATTCCCAATCACTGCCGTTCGTGCCGCCGGGGGCGAAATAGAGATTCCAGTCCACGAGATTATTGGTGTTTTGGGAGTATTGATTTCCGACGAGCAGGTTTTGCGCGTCTGCGACCAGGAGGTTGTGCGTGAAAACATTTGAGCGCGTGTCAAATTGCAGCGCCCACTCGCCGTTGCCCTGATGCAACGTGTCGTTGTGATAAAGCGTGTTGTGCTGGATGGTGCAAGACTCCGTCCGCCCGCGCAGCGCGTCGTAGCCGCCAATGGAAATCCCATAAACCCGGTTTGACCAGATCAAATTGTCGCGAAATCGAATGAAGCTCCCGCTGCCGCCCGCGTGCTCGCTGGTCAGCTCGGTGCCGACATCCACATGATGAATGGCATTGCGCTCGATGATGATGTCCGTGCCGCCATCCACGTAGATGCCGTCGGCGGAATATTCATTGCCATAGGCAGGATTGCCATAGGAACTGATGTTCCAGACGGTGTTGTTGCGGCAAACGCCCTGGCGGGCGCGGTCCGTCGCGGGGTTGGGGCTGGTGCCCTCGAAGCCGATGAAGGCGATGCCGATGTTGTTGTTGTCATGAACAAGGTTGCCGCTGACCTCGAAGCCGGCGACGTTGCCATTTACGGTCAGCGATTCGCTTGAGCCGGTCTTGAGGCTGAAGACTTCGTTGCCCTGAATGACCAGATTCGTGATCGCCCGGGTGCCCGACGTGCCGTAAACCACAAGGCCAAAGGCATCGCCGCCGTTCTTGCCAGTGTAATTGGTTTCAATGTGATGGACGCGGTTGCTGCGGATTAGGAGGTCATGCCCGGCGCCCGTGATGAAGATGCCGGCCGGCACGAGGTTCTTCGCGGCCGTGCGGTAGTTGCGGATTTCAAAGCCCTGGAGGGCGACGTAGTTTTTATCCATGAGCAGGAACATCCCGTTATCGGAAGCCGGAACAATCAGGCTGGTGCCGTCGAGAATAGGCGTCTCACCGGGATAATTTTGGAACGTGACATAACCGCCGGCCGCGCTGCCGGAGACGTTGACGGTGACCGCCTCGTTGTAAACGCCGCCCCGCACGAGCGCGGTGTCGCCGGGCGCAAGGGTGTTGGCGGCTTTTTGAACCGTCCGCCACGGCGAGGCGAGCGCGCCGGCGGCGGCATCATTTCCGTTGGTGGCCACGTAATAGGTGGTCGCGTGGGCCGTGACCGCCGCCAGCAGGACCAGCAGGGTCAATCCGGGATGGCGGCGGCGGATGCGTTGGTTTTGGGTGAACATAATTTTTTACGGCCCCGAATTTTTGAGCCGGATCAACGGATAATGGGTGAGCCGGGCGTCAATCCGGTTCGTGACGGCTGGAAAACACCTGGCCACGGCATTCATTCCGAGGACAAGAGAACCGGCATTGAGCCAGCTGGCCGGATTGAGCTTGGCGGTATCTTCAGGCATCATTTTGTAAGCTGGGGTCGTGATGCTCCACCTTAATGTTTAGGTTAGGTTTAATGCCGGCGAGCACCGGCAGGACATGATTCAAGATCTGCTCTGCGGTCAGGCGGAATTTTCGGCCGCGGGCACTCACTTTTAACCAACCCGCCTTGTCGCGGTAATAACGCTCGGTGAAGTTTTTAGCGCCCAGCAAGATCGTATAGCGATCATTGGTTAGTTTCATAAAAAAATGGGCCGCTCGTTCCGGTTTTGCGGGTTCCTGGTTGAAGCTATAGGCTGAACCGAAACCATGTCAAACGCATTGTCAAAGGGTGGTGAAAGGGGTGGATTCCAAAAGGTCACGACCTTTGGCGCCGGGGGTGCGGGCCGGTGGCAGCGCGAACTGCAAATGGCGAGCCGGGCGAACCCGCGAAAAAATTGTGCGAGCCGGACCGGCAACCAGAGCCGCACGGACCACCATGCCGCAGGGCTGGAAGGGGAAAGGACGCCGCCGCGCGGCGTCCCTACCACCCTGCCGCTGACGGGGGCTCCGGCGTCCCCCACCCGGCGCCGAACCCCGGCTTGGTCCACGACCTTCATTGCCACCGAGCAAATCTCACGTCAGCGCCCAGCCGGGCTGGATTTCCTCGTCCAGCCCCGTCTGCGGCACGCCGGCCAGCAATTTTTGTTCGGCCAGAATGCCGATCATGGCGGCGTTGTCCGTGCACAGGCTTTTTTCCGCGAGCCGCAGGGCCAGGCCATTTTGGCGGCAGGCGCGATCCAAGGCCTGGCGCAGGCCGCGATTGCAAGTCACGCCGCCGGACGCGGTCACGCAGCGGACGTTTTGGCGCTTCGCCGCGCGGAGGGTTTTTTTCACCAGCACCTCGATGATGGCGGCCTGCACGCTGGCGCAGAGGTCGCAAACCGATTGCCGGTCATCGAGCAGCGCGGGATGGTCGCGGATAAAATAGCGCACGGAAGTTTTCAGGCCGCTGAAGCTGAAGTCGTCATTGGCCTCGTGGAGCAGCGGGCGCGGGAAGGCGTAGGCGGCGGGGTTCCCCGACTCCGCCAGCCGGTCAATCACCGGCCCGGCCGGATAAGCCAGCCCCATGAGCTTGCCGGTCTTGTCAAAACATTCGCCGGCGGCATCGTCAATCGTCCCGCCGAGCACGCGATGCTTCAAAACCGATTCCACGAGCACCAGCAGGGTGTGGCCGCCGCTGACAATGAGCGAGATATTGGGCTGAAAGGCGGCGAAATCGGCGGCGGGCGGCGAACCGGCAATCCACGGCGAATACAAGTGCGCCTCGTGATGGTTGATGCCGAGAAAGGGTTTGTTCAGCGCAAAGGCGGCGGCCTGCGCGGCCTTGAGACCGACGAGCAGGGCGTTGGGCAGGCCGGGCCCCTGCGTGGCGGCCACGGCATCGAGCTGCGCCGGCGTCACGCCGGCTTCGGCCAGGGCGGAGCGGACGACGGGCAGAAGGTTTTTGAGATGTTCGCGCGCGGCGAGCTCCGGCACCACGCCGCCGTATTCCGCGTGCAACGGGATTTGCGAGGCGACGACGTTGGCCAGCACCCGCCCCGCGCGCACGACAGCGGCGCTGGTCTCATCACAAGAAGTTTCAAGGGCGAGCAGGATCACGGCTACTTGGTCGCGACTTTTTCCGGCTTAGCGTCGCCCTTCAGCGTCTCGTAGAGCAACAGCCCCTTGATCAGGTCGGTGGCCCGGTTTAACTGTTCATCCACCACTTCCCCGGCCCCCGCGCGCTCCGCGGCGGAGAGCGCCCCAAAGCCGCCGGGCATGTGCCGGCGGAAGAGCGCCGCCTCCTCGGTATCGGTGATGGGCACCACAATATCCGGCGTGATGCCGCGCTGGTGAATGACGTTGTGCGCGGGGGTGTAATATTTGGCGACAGTGAGCTTGAGCGCGGATTTATCGTCCAGCGGAAAGATCGTCTGAACGGAACCTTTGCCAAAGGTTTTTTCGCCAATGACCACCGCGCGGTGCAGATCCTGCAGGCAGCCGGTGACAATTTCCGCCGCGCTCGCGCTGCCAAGGTTGGCGAGCACGACGATGGGCAGGCCCTTCAATTCATCGCCGCGGCCCTCGGCATAGTATTTCTCCACCAGGTGCCGGCCTTCGGTGGAAACCACCAGCTGCTTGCGCGGGAGGAATTTCTCGCAAACCGCCACGGCCTGCTCCAGCAAACCGCCGGGGTTCCAGCGCAAATCCAGCACCAGCCCTTTCATGCCCTGCCGCTGGAGTTTCGTCAAAGCGGCCTCCAGTTCGGTGGCCGTCTGCTGGCCAAATTGCAGGATGCGCAGGTAGCCAATTTGATCCGCGCCCAGCGGAAATTCCTTCTGGTCGTTGATATCCTTGACCATGTCCATCTGGATGACGGCCCGGGTCAGCGTGTAATCCTTCACCAGGCCGACGGCGGACCGCTCAATCGTGAGGGTCACTTGGGTGTCCGGCTGGCCGCGCAACAGTTTGACCACGTCGGTCAGCGCCAGTTTGTCCACGCTGCGGCCCTCCACCTTGATGATGCGATCGCCGGCCAGAATCCCCGCCCGCCCGCCCGGGGACGCCGCCATCGGGGCGACGACCGTGACGTATCCGCCCACCATTTTAACCACCAGGCCCAGCCCGCCAAATTGCCCCTCGGTGTCGTCCTGCAACTGCTGGTAAGAAACTTCGTCGAGAAATTCGCTGTGCGGGTCCAGCTTGCCGACCATGCCCTTGAGCGCGGAATACACCAGTTGCTGATAGGTCAGATTCTGACCATCCACGTATTCCGTGCGGATCTGCTCGAGCGCGTCGGCAAAAACCGCCAGGTTGGCCGGGGCGGTGTCCTGGTGATTTTCCGGCCGCGCCGCCCCCAGATAAATTTTGGCGCCCACCGCCAGATTCAGCAGCAGCACCGCGAGGACCAGAGGGTAAACCCAGCTTCGTTTCATAGGGGGGAAATTAGCACAAAGACCCCGGGCGCGTCAGAATTTTTCCAACAGGCTCGCCACCAGCGGCAAATCCGCCGGCACGGTCACCTTGGGATTCGGCGCGGCGGCCGGGACCAGCCGCACGGGCTGGCCGATGAGTTCGCAGGCCGCCGTATCGTCCGTCAGCACGAGCTTTTGCGCCCGCGCCGCCGCAATGGCGCGGCGGATGACCGCCACCCGAAACGTCTGCGGCGTCTGCACCGACCACAGCTTGGAGCGATCCACGGTGCGGGAAATAAGCTGGCCATCCGCCGATTCCTTGAGCGTGTCCGCCACCGGCTGAGCCGCCACCGCCGCGCCAGTTTCCCGCGCCGCCTGAATCGTGGCGGCAATCAAAGCCCCGTCGGTGCAGGGCCGGGCGCCGTCCTGAATGGCGACGATTTCCGCCGCCGGAGCCAGCGCCGCCAGGCCGTTCCACACCGAATCCTGCCGCTCCGCCCCGCCGACCACGAGCCGAAAGGGTTTTTGAAAATGATATTTCGCCGCCAGCATCGCAAAATGCGGCTGCATCCCGGCGCGAACGACGAGAATGATTTCCGCCACGTCCGGCGCATCGTTGAAGCGCTGCCAGGTGTGGGCGATGACCGGACGACCGGCGACTTCCAGCCACAGCTTATCCACGCCCGGGCCCATGCGGGTGCCCTGGCCGGCGGCGACGATGAGAGCGCAATTCATAAACCCAGTTTAAAGTCCAAAGCCCAAAGGCTAAAGTCCAAAGCAGAACGATTTTCCGCCAAACCTTGGCCACCATGCTCCCCATCCAAGATATTTCAAAATTTCCCATTGACTCTACTGTGCATATTGTCTATGCTAAGTAACGTCATGCTACCGGAGCGCAAACCCTTTTTGATCGGGCCGATTTCCCCGGCGGCCGACGGCGCACTCTATCAGCAGATCATCGACCGCCTCAAGCGCGAGATCAGCGAAGGCCGGCTCCGGCCCGGCTCCGCGCTGCCCTCGTTCCGGCAACTGGCGGAGGATTTGCTCGTGAGTCTCATCACCGTCAAGCGCGCCTACGAGGAGCTAGAGCGCGAGGGCATTATTTTCCGCCGCCAAGGCCTGGGCACCTTCGTGGCCGAGCGCGGCCACGACCGCAGTCGCGAAGCGAAACTCGCCGCCGCGAAGACTTTGCTCCGCGAAGGCTTTCGCGAAGCGACCGAAGCCGGCTTGAAATCTGCCGAACTGAGTGAACTCGCCCAACAAATTCTGAAGGAGAAAAAATGAACCCCCACGCCATTGAAATCCGCGGCCTCGTCAAAAAATATCCGCAATTCATCCTGGGCCCGCTCGACCTGACCGTGCCGCGCGGCGCGATCTACGGCTTAATCGGCCCGAACGGCGCCGGTAAAACCACCGCCTTGGACATGATTTTCGGCCTGGGCCGCAACGACGCCGGCACCATCCGCCTGCTGGGCCTGGACCATCGGCGCGACGAAGTCGCCCTGAAGCGGCGCGCGGCCTACGTCAGCCCGGATCTGAATTTCCAGGTCTGGGGCAAGGTCGGCAAAGCCATCCGGTTTGTGCGCGGCTTTTATCCCGGCTGGGACGACGCCTACTGCGCCGAGTTGATGCGGGCCTTTCATTTGAGCGACCGCGACAAGATCGCTACGCTCTCCTTCGGCGCGAAAACGAAATTGAGCCTGCTGCTGGCGCTAGCACGCCGCCCGGAGGTTTTGATCCTCGACGAACCGACCACCGGTTTGGACGCCATTTCCAAGCAGGAAGTCTTCGACGAACTGCTCAAGGCTGTGGAAGACGGCGAGCGCACGGTGTTGATTTCCTCGCACGGCTTAAGCGACCTCGAGCGCTTTGCCGACCACATCGGCATGATCAAAAACGGCCAGTTGCGGCTGGAAGGCCGCACAGATGAAATCGTGGATCGCTACCGTTTGGTGGAATTTTTTACCGGCAACGGGACGACGTGGCACCCCCCCGGGCCCGCCGGGCTCACGATTTTGAAGGGGAACGAAAACCGCTGGCACGCATTGCTCGACCAACACAGCGGCGCGCAGGAGTGGCTGGAACAGCACGGGGCGCAGCAAATCGCGCTCACCCGCCTGACGCTGGAAGACCTGTTCGTGGCCCTGGCCACGGAAAACGACGAGGCGGTCATATGAAACGCATCCTGCTCGATCATTTCCGCCGCTGGGGCTGGGTCTTGGCCCTGTGTGGCGGATTGGAATTCGTTCTGGGCTGGTCCATCGTCGCCAGCCCGACGATGGCGATGGAGTTTTGGGCTTTGCTGCTGACGATGTGGACGGGCGCCACGTTGCTATCGTTTGATTTGAAACGCGGGGTCTTGCGCGCCCTCGCGCCGTTGCCGTTGACCGGCCGGCAAATCGGCCGCGGTTGGTGGCTGGCAACCGTGGCCATCCCAGCCATCACGCTGGGCGCGCTGCTGTTTTTGGGCGCGGGAATCTTTTATCACTTCCACCCGGACCAGGCTTTTCGCGCCGACCGGCT
The DNA here is from genome assembly GCA_903842235.1 of uncultured Verrucomicrobia subdivision 3 bacterium. Classification (GTDB taxonomy): domain Bacteria; phylum Verrucomicrobiota; class Verrucomicrobiia; order Limisphaerales; family UBA11358; genus UBA11358. The sequence goes on along the minus strand of CAIMLG010000144.1, from coordinate 18,285 downwards.
GGTGATGGTGAGCCTCTTTAACTTGGGGTGGCTCGGCATCAGCTTCACGATGGTTTTCAACGCGACGCGCGGCTTTGGCGGAAACGGCTGGGAGTTTTTCTGGAACGCGGCCGTGAGCTGGCTCACGATCCTAGCGTTCTTTGGCAGCATGTTGCTTTGCCAGAATGCGGCGACCAGCCCCGTTAAAGCCGGCATCCTTTTGGGAGTCGGTGCGCTGTTGACCGTGGTGGGTTGGGTGCGCGCGGAGCGATTAGAGTTGGGCCGCGCCGGGTTGTATCTGGGCCGCAGCGAGCCGCCCAACCGCCGCCGCCCGGCCAATGCACTCACGCCGTTGGCCGCCAAAATTTCGCCCCATGTTCCCGGTGGCTACGGCGGCGGGCCGTTTCTGATCCGCACGGCTTTTGTTCCCGGGTTTTTACAACTCACGATCATGGTTGCACTAATGGCGGTCCTGTGGCGCTGGCAGACCCAGCGGTTGGCGTCACCCCAAGAGCCCGCCGGAATGGTGGCGGTCGGCAGTTTGATGTGTGGTTGGTTTGTCCTTTTCTATCAATTCATGCCTCACCTGGGGCAATTGCGACTGCTGCGGACGCTGCCCCTTTCCACAACCCGCCTCGCCGTCGTGCTGATCGGACTGGCCGTGCTGCCGATCCTCGCCGTGGGCACCCTGGTGGCGGGCGTCGCCGGGTTGACGCTGGGAGCCACAGTTGCGCACACCATCGTGAACCGGTTCACGTTCATCCTTGCCCCCACCGCGCTAGGGGTGTTCGTCACCGTCTGGCAAGGGGCGGGCAAGCAGGCTTACGCCGGGGTGATTCTGACCCTGTTTGGATTCTGGCTGGGGGGAATGGGGTTGCAAACGCTGCTTCATGTCCCGGAAATCCCCTTCCGCCTGACTGGCCTGATCGCGGCCATAAGCTTGCTGTTGGCATTTCTACTCACCCACCGCACCCTCCGGCACGGGAGCCGCGCCTTCCGAATTCAGCCAAATTCTGGCGGCAACCTCCCTTGGGGCGCGGGCAGGTGATTGCGATCAGGATTTATCGAATCGGTTTAGAATATGAAACTCTATTTCTCAAACTCACAAATCCCGGAACTCGCGGGATTAACGCCGCCGCGCCGGAAGCTGGTTTATCAATGCGCCCTGGAAGCCCTGTTTGCCGAGCAGCCGTCTGCCCTATGGCTTGGAGCACCGTGGATGTTGGGAGGCATTTTTAGCGGAGCGGTGGCGGGATACGGGCTGGTCACCAGCCTCGGCCAATCGCATTGGAAACTGCTGGTCATCGCCGCCTTTGGCCTCGCGGGGCTGATCACCGGCATCTTCATCGGCACGCAACTCCTCACCGCCCGCCTGCGCCCCTATCTGCGCCGCGTCCTGGACGAGCGCAAAGACGAGATCGCCCGGATCAGCTAACTCGGCCGCCAGTCCAGCACCTTCAACTGCACGGTGGTCCGGCCGTTGAATTCATTGATGGCCGGGGCAAAGGCGAGATCGAATTTTCCCACGGGCAACGAACCTTCGCCGGCATTCCACCAGACGGCTTCGTGCGTGGTGACGCCGTCGGTGACCCACAGTTTGACGTGCTGTTTCTTGGCGCCCATGCGCTGAAGCGGGCGCGGCTGCGTCAGTCCGACGGCGCAGAATTGCAGGGCGGGATTCCCCTGCCCCACCGGTTTCAACTGCTCCAACTCCGCGAGCGTGGCCACGGTGAGGTCGCCCAACGCCACTTCGGCATCGAGCCGCAGCGGCGGCTGCAAATCCTCCGCCTTAAGCGTGCGCCGGGCCATTTCATTCAGCCGCCGGCGAAATTCATCCACGTTGTCCGGCGTCAGGCTGAGGCCGGCGGCCATCGCGTGGCCGCCGTGCTTGACCAGTAAATCCGCGCATTCGCGCAGCGCGGCGGCCAGATCAAAGCCCGCGATGCTGCGGCCGGACCCGCGCCACAAATCCGCGTCGCCGCCCAGAATGATCGTGGGCCGGTAAAATTCCTGGAGCACGCGCGAGGCGACGATGCCCACCACGCCGATATGCCAAAGCAACTGGCCCTCGACGATGACCAGGTCGGTCTGCGGATTAAATTTGGACCGCACCACGCCGAGCACCTCGTCCACCATGGATTTCTCGATGGTTTGGCGCTCGCGATTGCGGGCGTCGAGATTTTGCGCCAGCGGCGTGGCCTCCGCCACGGTTTCCGCGAGCAGCAGCCGCAAGGATTCCTCGGCGGTTTCCAGCCGGCCGGCCGCATTCAGGCGCGGCGCCAGCTGGTAGCCGACCTCTGGCGTGCCCAGCTTTTCCGGCGATTGCGCAATGGCCTTCAAGGCCTGCAACCCCGGCCGCTGCGTGGCATTCAGCCGTTCCAAGCCGGCGGTGACGAGAATCCGGTTTTCGCCCGTCAACGGCACCAGATCGGCAATGGTGCCGAGCGCGACGAGGTCCAGCAGCGGCCGCAAATCAAATTCCGCCGCGCCGGGCAGCCCGGTTTCCCGCCCGCGCTTCACCAGCGCGTGGGCCAGCTTGAAGGCGAGGCCGGCAGAGCAAAGCTCGGCAAAGTCGTTGGTTTTTAGTTCTGAGTTTTGAGTTAGTTGGGGATTCACCAGCGCCACGGCGGCGGGCGGCGGATCGGCCACCTGATGGTGATCCAGCACGATGACTTCCACGCCGATTTCGCGCAGCCAGGCAATGGTGGCCACGGCGGTGGAGCCGCAGTCCACGGCCAGCAGCAGCTTGACCGGAAATTTTTTCAGGCAATTCTCCACGCCGTCGCGGCTCAGACCGTAGCCTTCCTCCATCCGGTTGGGCAGATACGCCTCGGCCGACCAGCCCAGCCGCCGCAACACCTCCAGCAGCAAGGTGGTGGAAGTGACCCCGTCCACGTCGTAATCGCCAAAGATAACGAGCGTTTCCGCCTGTTCGCGGGCCAGCAACAGGCGCGCCACCGCCGTCGCCATGTTTGGCAGAAGGAAAGGATCGGCCAGATGCTTAAGACGCGGCGCCAGGAAGGTTTCAATGGCCGCCGGCTCGCTGAAGCCGCGATTGACCAGACATTGCGCGAGCAGCGGGGAGATTTTGAGCCGGGCCGCGAGCGGGCCGGCCAGCAGCGGCTGCGCCGGGGCGAGGGTCCAGCGAAATTTCATTTGGCCCGGCCGTGGGCCGCTTTTTGTTCGCGGCGCGTGGCGGTGATGGAGAGCAGGATGGAGGTGGCGATGATCGCGGCGACCACCAGCAGCGAAACGGGCGTGGAGATTTCTGTTTGAAACCACTTTTCCGGAACGTGGTGGTGGGGATCAATCAGCATTTTGGCCCCGATAAACACCAGCACGACGGACAGGCCGATCTTGAGATAGCGGAAATATTGGATGGCGCCGGCCAGCACGAAATACAGCGAGCGCAGGCCCAGGATGGCAAAGACGTTCGAGGTGAAAACGATGAACGGCTTGGTGGTCACCGCGAAGATCGCGGGAATGGAATCCAGCGCAAATATCAGGTCGGTAGTCTCCACCATCAGCAGCACCAGCGCGAGGGTGGTGAGCAGCGTCCGGCCCTTCACGCGGACGAGAAATTTTTCCCCATGCAGTTCATCGGACACCGGAAAGATTTTGCGCGCCAGGCGGATGGCGGGATTTTTCTCCGGCTCCACGCCCTCGTCGTCGGTGAACAGCATTTTCACGCCGGTGAAGACGAGGAAGGCGCCGAAGAGATAGAGCGTCCATTGAAATCTCTGGATAAGCGCGGCGCCGGCCAGAATCATCGTTCCGCGCATGAGCAGCGCGCCGAGAATACCCCAGAACAGCACGCGATGCTGGTATTGCGACGGCACGCGGAAGAATGTGAAGATGAGCGCAATGACAAAGACGTTGTCCATCGAGAGCGAGAGCTCGATGATGTAGCCGGTGACAAACTCGATGGAATCCTGGTGTTCCCAGCCGGAAATAAACGTCGGGCCAAACAACAGTCCGAACGCGAAGGAGAGCCCCACCCAGACCACGGACCACGCCAGCGCCTCCCGGAAGCGGACAACATGCGACTGGCGATGGAAAACACCCAAGTCCAGCGCCAGAAAAAACAGCACGCACCCAATGAACCCCGCCCAGTGCCAGGGCGTGATTGCAATGAGACCAAGCATGGCGTGGCTCCGCAGATCAGACTTTCGCGGTATTCGCGTTTTGTACCGTCACCGCCGAGACCCCGATGGCCGGGCGCTCGCCCTTATGCCATTTCAGCACGATGACGCTGGCGATGTAGATGGACGAGTAGGTGCCGACGATGATGCCGATCAGGAAGGTGAAGGCGAAATCGTTGATCACGCCGCCGCCCCAGATGAACAGGGACAGCGTGGCGAGAAACACCGTGCCGCTGGTGATGATCGTGCGGCTCAGGGTCTGGTTGACCGCCTGGTTGACGATGTCGCGGAACGTGCCGCGCACGCCCAGCTTCAGGTCTTCGCGGATCCGGTCGAAGATGACGATCTTGTCGTTGATGGAAAAGCCGATGATGGTCAGCACCGCCGCGACGACCGTGGCGTTGAACTGGCGGCCGGAAACGGCATTGGCGAGGCAAAACGCACCGATGGTGAACAGCACGTCGTGCAGCACGGCGATGACGGCGGCCACGGCGAAGGAGAATTCGTAGCGGAACGCCACATAAACCAGGATGCCAAACAGGGCCAGCAGCGAGGCGACGATGGCCGACTGCTGGATTTCCCGGCCGAGCTGCGGCCCCACCTGCTGACGGCCGTATTCTTTGGAATCAAATTTTGCCAGCGGCAACTTTTCCTTCAGGAGGGCCTCAACCTTTTCCGAGGAACCGCTGGAGGTGGTGATGGACAAGGTCTCCTTGCTGCCGCTCTTCTGATATTGGATCTGCGCGTCCTTCTCGCCGACCGGCTCCAGCACGGCGCGAATTTCCTTTTCATCATACTTCTGAGCGAAGGTAAAGGTCGTGCTGTCGCCGCCGACGAAATCCACGCCGAGCAGTTTGTCGCCGCGCGAGAGGCCGAAGCCCAGCGAGCCCACCGTGAACACGGTTGTCGCGATGGCCAGCGGCACGGCCAGCTTCATGAAATCAATCTTGGTATTGCGGATGATGTGCATCATCGGCAGGGAACTGATCAGGTTCCGGTCGGTGAGGAAGTTGAAGATCAAACGCGTCACGACGAGCGCGGTGAACAAGCTCGCGGCCACGCCGATGGTGAGCGTCACGCCGAAGCCCTTGATGGAACCGGTGCCCATGAAAATGAGACTCACCGACGAAATGAGCGTGGTAATGTGCGAATCAAAAATGGTGGTGAAGGCGCGGGCATAGCCGGCGTCAATGGCTCCCTTCAGCGACTTGCCCTTGGCCAATTCCTCGCGAATCCGCTCGTAAATCAGGACGTTGGCATCCACCGCCATGCCGACGGTGAGCACGGCACCGGCGATGCCCGGCAGCGTGAAGGTGGTGCCCACGGAGCACATGACGCCGAGGAGAATGATGATGTTGGTGATCAGCGCGACGTTGGCCGCGAGCCCGGCGAAGAGGTAATAAACCAGCATGAAGCCGGACACGAAGATGACGCCGTAAATTGAGGCCTTGATCCCGCTGGCGATGGAGTCTTTGCCGAGGGTGGCCCCGACGTCGCTGGAATAGACAATGTTCAGCTTGGCGCGCATCGGGTTTTGCAGGACGTTGGCCAACTCCTGCGCCTGGGCGATGGTGAAGCTGCCGGTGATCTGGCCGTTGCCGCCTTCAATGGCCCCTTGAATGTTCGGGGCAGAATACAGCTGGCCGTCGAGCACGATGGCGAGGCGGCGACCGATGTTTTCCCGCGTGGTCTGGCCGAATTTTTTGGCCCCTTCATCCGTCAGCCGGAAGTCAATCTGCGGCTCGCCCAAGTTGCCGCGCACCACCATGGAGCCTTTGACAATGTCCCCGGCCAGGCCGTTCTCCGGCTTTTTCTTGACGACGACATATTCGACGCGGGTCTGGTTATTGGCCCGCTCTTCCACGATTTTCATCAATTCATAGGAGGAACTCGGGATGGGCTTCAAGATTTCGCCGGTGTCCGGGTTCACATAGTCACGGCTATCTTCCTTGACCAAGCGGAACTCCAAGTAGGCCGGCTTGGAGATCTGTTCCTTAGCGCTCTCCTTGTCGGACTGCGAGAGGCCGGGGAGCTGGATGCGAATGCGGTTGCCACCGGCGGACTGGATCACCGGCTCCGCGACGCCAAAGCGGTCAATGCGCTTGCGCAGCACTTCGATGGCCTGGGAAATGGCCGCCCCGGTGATTTCGGAAGTGGAACGAACACTGTTGGTGTTTTCGGCCGCAAACAGTTCGTTGGTGCTCATTTCCACGAGAAACTCCGTGCCGCCCTGCAAATCCAGGCCGAGCTTGATCTTGCCGGAGGCGTCCCGCTGGAGGCGGTTCAGGATGAACAGATTCGGGCGCACCTGGTTCTTGGCGGGCACAAACGGAAAATACGCCTGGAGGCTATTGGTGCCGACAGCAGTTTGCAGCACGGCGAACTCGCTGTCGTTCGTGCCAGTCGCCTGCAAGGCATCAATGCGCTGGACGATGTTGGTGAACGTGACATCGCGGGCCACGGCGCGGGTTTTGAATTCCTGCACCAAGCTCCGCGAGCTGGGCGGATACACTTGATACAGCGACCAAAGAATGATCGCGATGACGAGGAGAAAACGACCCAGATTGTTGCTTTTCATGGAAAAATTACGCTTGGGAGTTGCCCGGGGCGACAATGGCGGTGATGGCCTCTTTGGTGATCTCGATTTTGGCATCACCGGAACGGAGGGTGATCTTCCGGTCCTTCACGGTAACAATGGTGCCAATAATGCCACTGGCGGTGACAACTTCATCCCCGGACTTGATGGCCTCCAGCATCTTGCGCTGTTCTTTGGCGCGCTTTTGCTGCGGGCGAATGAGGAGAAAATAAAAAATGATCGCAAACAAGACCATCATCGGAATCGGGCTGTTCAGCAGCCCCTGCAAAGCGGAGGGCGTTCCAGTGGACGTTCCGGACGTGGCCTGCGCCAGGATTGAAGCGAGACAGTTCATATGCATAAATTGAAAAAACGGTCGGACAATTTAGGAAATCAGCCGCCGATAGCAAGATTTATTGCCCGCGAACTGAACCGGGGGCGGGGGTGAGTATTCCCTTGCTAAAGGGGCGGGTTTGGATTATTCGCTGGCTGGCTGGAGTTTCCACCAGCCGGCGCTCCATGAGTTCGAACCGCATCCGATTTTTTTTACTGGTGGCCATCATCGGCCTCACCGCGGGAGAATTTTGTCTGGATGTACTAACGCCGCTGGGCATGGCGGACTGGGTTTTGTATTTAATTCCCCTGTTGTTTTCCGGTTATGCGGGGGGTCGCCATTTTTCCTACTGGCTGGCGGGTTGGGTATCCATTTTAAGTCTGGTGGGGTTTTACCTTTCGCCGCCGGGGTTGGATCCCAGCCTAGCGCTACCGGGCCGGTTGCTGTCCCTCGGGGTATTCTGGATCATGGCCCTGCTCATTTCCCGCCAAAGACAGGCCCAAGTCCGGCTCCAACAATCCAACCGGATCCTCACCACAATCACGGCCTGCCATCAGGCGCTGGTGCGGGCCACCGACGAAGCCGCCCTGTTGCAGAACATCTGCCAAGCCATCATCGAACCCGGCGGTTTCCGGATGGCCTGGGTTGGTGTGGCGGAAAATGACACCGCCCAATCCGTGCGGGTCGTCGCCCGCGCCGGCCATGAAGACGGCTACCTCGATCAAATCTCACTCACTTGGGCCGACACCGAACTGGGCCGCGGACCCACCGGCATCGCCCTCCGCACCGGCCAACGGGTCATTTGTGATAATCTACAGACCGACCCGCGCTTTGCGTTGTGGCGTTTGCAAGCCCTCCGGCGGGGCTACGCCTCGTCCATCGCCCTGCCCTTGCGCCATGAGGAAACCATCTGCGGCGCCCTGATGATATATGCCGGCCGGCCCCAGGCCTTCACGCCGGCGGAAATTGATTTGCTCCAGCAACTGGCCGCCGATCTGGCCTTTGGCCTGGGCACCCAGCGCGCCCGGATTCGCCAACAGGAGCTGAAGGCATCGCTGCAACAAAGCGAGGAGCGCTACCGCCTGCTCTTTGACAGCATGCTGAACGGTTTTGCCCTGCATGAAATCATATGCGATGCCGCCGACCAGCCAGTGGATTACCGGTTTCTCTCGGTCAACCCCGCCTTCGAACGCATGACCGGCCTGCGGGCGACCGAGGTGACCGGCCGGACCGTGCGGGAAATCATGCCTCAAACCGAACGCCGGTGGATCGAATGCTATGGGCGCGTGGCGTTGACCGGCGAACCCACCCAGTTTCAGGAATACAGCGAGGCGCTACAGCGGCATTTTGAAGTCTCGGCGTTCCGCGTCCAGCCCGGCCAGTTTGCCACCGTGTTCATGGATATCACCGCCGAGCGGCAGGCCGCCGCCAAAATCCGCGAGCAGGCCGCGATGCTCAATCTGGCCCATGATGCCATCACGATCCAGGATCTGAACCACCAGATCACCTATTGGAATCACGGGGCGGAACAGACTTACGGCTGGTCCAGCGCCGAGGCGTTCGGCCAAAATGCCGAAAAACTCCTCAAGCTCGATCCCTTCACCATTTCCCAAGGCAAACAGTTGCTCCAAAAAAATGGTTATTGGACCCGCGAACTCACGGCCCAGACCAAAGCCGGCCACGCCGTGCTGATCAACGCCACCGCCACCCTCGTGCGCGACGAGCACCAGAAACCCCAGGCCATCCTGATGATCAGCGAGGATATCACGGAACGCCGCAAGCTGGAACAGCAGGCCACCCACAATCAGCGGCTGGAGAGCCTGGGCACCCTCGCCAGCGGGATTGCCCACGACCTGAACAACATTCTCGCCCCCATCATGTTCGCCCTCAGCCTGCTCAAGGAACAGACGAAGGACCGCACCATGGCGCACCTGCTCACCGGCTTGGAAACCAGCACCCAGCGCGGAGCCCTGCTCGTCAAACAAATCCTCGCTTTCGGGCGCGGCCTGGTCGGCGAACGCAACCCCACCAACTTGCGCGCCATCGCCCGGGAGGTTCAGCTGGTTATCCAGGAGATCTTCCCCAAATCCATCCAGTTCGATCTGGTGGTGCCCGACAATTTATGGCCGGTCATCGGCGATGCCACCCAACTCCACCAAGTTTTCCTCAACCTCGCCATCAACGCCCGCGATGCCATGCCCGATGGCGGCCGGCTCACCCTCAGCATGGAAAATCATATGATTGACCCGGTCGAGGCGGAATTTCACCCCGAAACCCGGCCCGGCCCGGGCGTGCTCATTCAAGTCACCGACACCGGCGCCGGCATCCCGCCGGAAATCCTCCAGCGAATTTTTGAGCCTTTCTTCACCACCAAACCGACCGGCGAAGGCACCGGCCTGGGCCTCGCCACCACGCTTGGCATCGTCAAAAGCCACGGCGGGTTCGTCGAAGTCCAGAGTCAGCCCGGCCAGGGCAGCACCTTCAAAATTTACCTGCCGGCCAGCCCCGAGCACCCCGGTCAACCGTTCGAAGCCCCGACTTCCCCGCCAAGCCAATTGCCCCGCGGCCACAATAAGCTCATCCTCTTCGTGGACGATGAACCAACCATCTGCGAAGCCGTCAAAAAAATCCTGGAGCGCCTCGGCTACCGCGTCCTGACCGCCGCCAACGGAGCCGAAGCGGTGACGATTTACACCAGCCAGGGTTCGGAAATCGCCGCCGTCATCACGGACATGCACATGCCGGTCATGGACGGCGCCGCGACCATCGCCGCCCTGAAAGCCCTGAATCCCCGCATCAAAATCATCGGCTCCAGCGGCCTGGCCAATGCCACGACCCTCCAGGTGCGCCATTTTGTGCCCAAACCTTACACCACCGAAAAATTAACCCGCACGCTCCGCGACCTGTTGGACTAACCCATTTAGCTTGCAAACAGTTGCACCGGCAGCGCGGTGCCGCAATAAATACAGCGGGGATAGCGGTTGGAATTCACCCGGCCGCATTGGGGACACGGCGCCGACGCCACCTTGCCCCCTTTGCCATCCAACTGCCCGTCCCGAAGATCAATCTCCTGCACCCGCACCGCCAAGTCCTCATCCTTGAAGCCGTGCTGCTGCTTGAGCATCAGCCACAGCGCCTCAGTAATCATCAACAACCGGTCCACGTCATGGCGCAGCCGTTCATTTTCCTGCCCGACCTCCCGGGCTTTGGCCTGGGCGCTGTTCGCATCGGTCTGCGCCTGCGCCGCCGCCACGGCGGAAGCATAGGAATGGCCGGAGTAAAACATAACCCTGGATTAATGCACTTCCGGCTCCACCCACTTGCCGTGTTCCTTGATCAGGTCCACCAGCCGTTCCACAGCCTCGGCTTCGGGGATGTTGAACTTGATGGCCTGTTTGCCGACGTAGAGGTTGATCTTGTTGGGCGCCCCGCCCACGTAGCCGAAATCGGCATCGGCCATTTCGCCGGGGCCGTTCACAATACAGCCCATGATGGCGATCTTCACGCCCTTGAGATGCTCGGTGCGCGCCTTGATGCGCGCGGTGACGGTCTGCAAGTTGAACAATGTTCGGCCGCAGCTCGGACACGCCACGTAATCGGTCTTGAAACTGCGGCAGCCGGCGGCCTGCAAAATATTGTAGGCCAGCCGCAGCGACAGGCCGGCGCCGCTTTCGCCGCGCACGAGAATCGCGTCGCCAATGCCATCGGCCAGCAAGGAACCGATGACCACGCCCGCCTGCAAGAGTGCGAGGTTAGGAGGCAGGGGTTCGTAGCCGCCAAGGTGGATTGGCGGTTTTGCCGCAACGAAATCCGCGTTTTCACAAACGCGGCCACCTTCGAAGTTAATACAATCCTTGAGCAATATCGGATTATTGCGGCCCAGCCGTTTGAGTTTGGCCGCCAGCAGGCGAAAGGCGGTGATTGCCGGCAGTTTCACGCCGTCCTTCACCGTGACCAGCTGCGTCTCGCAGTTGATCTCAAAATCCTGCGTGGGATCCAGCTCGGCGACGTTCAAATCTTCATAGACTGCTTCCGGCCGCACGTCGTCTTTCGGGCGAATCTTCGGCGCGACCTTGTCCCAGGTGGCGCGGGTGACAACCACGCGGATGAGCTGTTCGCCGCCGCCCTTGACAGTTTCATTCAGCGCAATCTCCGGCGTGGCGCGGCGCTCAAAATGGAACGGGTCAAAGGGCCCTGTAGCCGCGCTTGTCAAAGCGCGGAGGTCTGCCTGCGTCCGCGAATTCACATTCGCGGCTACGGTGAGTTTGGGGATCAGCGAAATCAAATCATTGCACACGGGAATTTCGTGCGGCGAATCTTCCGTGAGCGAGACGCGGATGGTATCGCCCAGGCCGTCGCAGAGCAGCGAGCCGATGCCGATGGCGGACTTGATCCGGCCATCCTCGCCTTCGCCGGCCTCGGTCACGCCAAGGTGGATGGGATAATTCCAGTCCGCGCCGAGTTCGTTCAGGCGGGCGACCAGCAGCCGATAGCACTCGATCATCACCTTCGGGTTGCTCGATTTCATCGAGAACTTGAAGTCGTGAAAATCGTGCTGGCGGCAGATGGAGGCGAATTCCAGCGCGCTCTCGATCATGCCCAGCGGCGAATCGCCAAAGCGGTTCATGATGCGGTCGGACAGCGAGCCGTGGTTGGTGCCGATGCGGAGGCAGCGCTTGAGCCGCTTCGCTTCCAGCACGAGCGGCGCGAACTTCTCCTCAATGCGCTTGAGCTCTTCCGCGTATTGCCCGTCGGAATATTCCTTGATGGCGAACTTCTTGGTGTCGGCGTAATTGCCGGGATTCACGCGGACGACTTCCACCCATTTCACCGCTTCCAGCGCGGCTTCGGGCTTGAAGTGAATGTCCGCCACGATCGGAACGAAGCAGTTCTGCGCGCGCAGCTCGCGGACGATGTTTTCCAGGTTCGCCGCGTCCTTCACCGTCGGGGCCGTGATGCGCACGATCTGGCACCCCACGGCCACAAGATCCAATGTCTGCTGCACGCTGAGCGCGGTGTCCATCGTGTCGCAGGTGATCATGGACTGCTTCACGACGGGATGATTGCCGCCAATGATAACCCCGCCGCAGGCGGGATCGCCAATGACGATCTCGCGGGTTTTACGGCGTTGAAAGAAATACGGAGATTCGCAGTAACGCATACGATTAAATGATTACTTCGGCGCGGCAAAAACCACCGGCGCCTCGCGGTCGGCGCGGGCGCTGCGGCCCCAATCCACGATGTCGAAGAACGCCAGATAAGCCATGAGGCTGATCAGCGCGATGGCAAAGCCGGTTTGGATGAAGTTAAGGATCTTCGGATGGCTCGGCCGGCGGCGGATCCATTCGATCAACGACAGCGTGATGTGCCCGCCATCCAGCACCGGCAGCGGCAGCATATTCAACAACGCCAGATTCACATTCAAAATGACGCTAAACCACAGCACCCGGCGCCAGCCGTCCTCGTCCTGAAACAGGTTGCTGTAAACCCGGACAATCATGACCGCGCTGCCGAGCTGCGACACCCCGATTTCGCCCTTGGAAAACAAGGCGCCGAACGTGTTGACGATCTGCCCGGCGCTGATCTTGATCTGCTCCAGCGGGCTGGGGTGGACGAGGGTGGTATTGGTGTCGCCCTGCCACGATAAGATGCCAATCATCGGGCAGGAGTTGGTCGGCCGCAATGGCTTTACCGGCGTCAGCGTGCGCTCAAATTGCTCGGGGCCGCGCCGGACCGTGAGCGTCAGCGGCTTGATCACGCCATTGGTCATCGTAATCTGGGCATATTCAACGGTATAAAAGCTGTGAATTTTCTCGCCGTTGAGCGCGATGACTTCATCCCCGGGTTGCAATCCCGCCAACGCCGCCGGACCATTCGTAGCCACCTCTAAAATCGTCGCCTTGCTGGAACCCTGCATGACCAGTTTCCGCAGCGATTTGCGCTCAAACCATTGGGTGGTCAGATGGGTGGGAACCGCGTAAACCGTTTGCGCTTGGCCAGCGCGGAGAAACTTGACCGCGATGTTGGTGCCGGTGCTGGTGACAATACGCCAGGTGACACTTTCCGTCATGCGGGAAACGGGTTGGAAGCAATTGACCGGATGGCCATCCACTTCAAGAATGGTGTCCCCGGCTTGAAGGCCGGCCTTCGCCGCCGGGCCGGCCGGGTCCACCCAGCCAATGGTGGTGGTGTTATTAACTTCATTGCTTGGCTTGCCCACCTGCCAGACGATGACGGCAAACACCACCGCCAGCAAAAAACTGAACAGCGGCCCGGCAAAGGCCACAATGATTTTGTCCAGCGGCGAGACATTGGGGAGCTGGGCCACCGGCGTGTCGCTCTTGCCCTCGATGGTTTCCATGGTCGCCATCTGCGGCAGCGAGACGTAGCCGCCGGCGGGAATCCAGCCGAGGGCATATTCCACCCCGCCAATTTTCTTTTTCCAGAGGGGCTTGCCGAACCAGATGGCGAAGCGCTCCACCTTCAAGCCGCGCCAGCGGGCCGCCAGGAAATGGCCCAGTTCGTGGACGCCGATGAGCAGGTTAAACAGCAGCACCACTTCAAGGGCGATGAATAGATAATGCAAAATAGTCATGTCGAAACGTGGGAATAATACCGCGGAAATGATTTACCGCAATCATAGAGCGCGGAGAATCCCGCTTTGAGCCGAGGTTGCCGCCCCGCGCCGCCGCCCCCATTTTTTAGTTGCGCGCCGCCCCCGTCGGGCGCAGAGTTCTTGTAAAAGGAAACTTATGTCCATCAGTATCGAAATTGAACTTCAAGATTTCCCCAAGCCCATCAAGCTCAAGGACGGGAAGAAAGCCGTCCTCCGGCCGCTGAAAGCGGACGACGAAAAGGCTTTCCACCAGCTCTTTCAGGGCATTCCTGAACGGGAACGGATGTTCATCAAGCACCGGGTGCAGGACTTGAAAGTGATCCACGACTGGTGCAAGAATATCGATTACGGGCACAATCTGCCGCTGCTCGGCGTGGTGGATGGAAAAATCGTGGGCTCCGCCACGCTCCACCAGCAGCTGGGCGGCTGGAAACGCCACCTTGGCCGCGTCAGTGTGCTGGTGCATCCCGAATACCGCGGCCGCGGCCTCGCGCGCGCGCTCATCGCCGAAATCCTGGACCTCGCCCGCCGCGCCGGGCTGGAAAAGGTGGAGGCGGAATTCATCAGCGAACAGGCCGCCGCCATCAAGATGTTTGCCCTGCTCGGTTTCAGCCAGCTCCTCCGGCTGGACGATTACGTCAAGGATATGCAGGCCATTTCCCACGACTATATTCTGATGGGCTTGGAATTAAAGACGGACGAGGAATACGCCGGCGTGGGCGGATGAAGCCGGGTTTTTCGTGCTTGGTTTTTGGTTTTAGGTGAACTAAAACCAGCGGGTGCCGCCTGAAACCTGTCCCAACTGCGGAGCCGATGTCCCGCGCCGCGCCAAAGCCTGCCCGGAATGCGGCGCCGACGCGGAGACCGGCTGGTCGGATTCGGCCTCGGCGAGCCGGCTGGGCATTCCTCAGGAAGACTTTGACTACAATGCGTTCGTCCACGAGGAGTTCGGCTCCCCGGCCCCCAAACCCCGCGGCCTTCGCTGGATCTGGTGGTTCACGGCCTTGATTCTGGTTCTGCTGCTGCTCGTTTTCTGGTTCGGAACATTTTGAATGGCGGTCACTATCAGCCCCGTATTTTGGCACTTAGCCCCCCTTGGTTGGGGCTGCTTTCTGTTGTAATTTTGGGCATCAAAATCGCGCGCTTGAAAAACCACCTCCCGCAAATTATCTTTCGGCCCTCCTTCCGAGCTGGCCAGACCGGTTGAGGGATGGCCGCACCGACTGCTTGTCTGACAAGTGAAACCAAAGTAAAAAAAAACAACGTATATACAAAATTCTCGTGAAAACTCTCACTCACCTTGGTCGCGGCATCCCAACCTGCCGCGGATGGATGACCCTGATGCTCGGCGTCGTTCTGGCCGGGCCGGCCGGGGCCGCGGCGGCCGCGGAAAATCCCCGGCCCAACGTCATCTTCATCATGGCGGACGATCAAGGCAGCGCGGATGCCGGCTGTTATGGTTCGACCGATATTCAGACGCCGGCGATCGATGCCTTGGCCGCGAGCGGGGTGCGCTTCACGCAGTTTTATTCCGCCGCGCCGGTCTGCTCGCCTTCGCGGGCCGGGCTGCTGACAGGCTGCTATCCGTGGCGGGTGGGCATGCCGGGCAATGGCTCGGCTCCGCCCAGTGAAAAAGATGACGACCTCGCCACCTACACCGGCAAAGGGCTGCCCGTCGGCGGCTTCACGCTGCCCCGGATGTTCCAATCGGCCGGCTACACCACGGCGCACATTGGTAAATGGCATCTGGGGATTGGCGCCGGCACGCAGCCGCTCCAGCAGGGCTTTGATTACTCCTTCGGTTTCCTGGGCGGGTGCATTGATAATTATTCCCACTACGATTACTGGGACGGCGCCAACCGGCAGGACCTATGGGAAAATGGGCAGCGCGTGCGGCTGCCGGGACAGTTTTTCCCCGACCTCATCGTGCAGAAGGCGGAAGCCTTCATGGCCACACACAAGACCCAGCCCTTCTTCATGTATTTTGCCATCAACGTGCCGCACTATCCGTATCAAGGCGATCCCAAGTGGCTGGATTATTACAAAGCCAAAGGCGTGGCCTATCCGCGCGACCTCTATGCGGCCTGGGTTTCCACGCTGGATGACCGGGTCGCCCGGCTCATGAAGTATCTGGATGATACCGGCCTCCGAACCAACACCATTGTCGTCTATCAAGCCGACAACGGCTATTCCACCGAGGTGCGCGCCCATGGCGGCGGGGGCAGCAGCGCCCCCTACCGCGGGGCCAAATTCAGCATCTTCGAAGGCGGCACGCGCCTGCCGGCCATCATTTCCTGGCCCGGCCATCTCGCGGCGGGCCAGGTGCGCGGTCAGCTGGCCCACGCCTGCGACTGGCTGCCGACGCTGGCGGAGATTTGCGGCATCCCGGTGACCACCACCAATAAACTCGACGGCCTCAGTCTGGCGAAGGTGATTCAATCGGCCGCCGCGGCCAGTCCGCACGATGTGTTGTGCTGGCGCTTTGAAAACCAGTGGGCCGTCCGCCAAGGCCCCTGGAAACTCATGCACGATCCCAAGACGTATTCCGAACCGTCCAAGGTGACGCTGGTGGACGGCCAATGGTTTCTGGCCAACATTCCGGATGATCCCGGTGAACAAACCAATCTCGCGGCCAGCCACCCCGACCTGGTCGAGCGCTTGAAAAAAATATACGAGTCGGCGTCCGTGGAACAGCCCCGCTGAGATGAGGCGCAAGTGATTCGGGCGGCCCGCCGTTCCGGCCCGCCGCTTGGGCTTCGCACGTTGACCCATGCCATTGCAGCGGGCGCGATCCGGGCGCGCGATTCTATCGCAGCAAATACACCGCCCCCCTGAATCCGAGTTCACCTGAACCGGGCGGGATGCAAAACCCCGGAAGCCAGTCACCTGACTTCCGGGGTTTGAATTTTGTCGCGGCACTCGGTGAGTGTCGCTGGCGACCGGCCGCAAGGACTTACTTGCTCTTCTTCAGCGCGCTCAAGCCCGCATAGACCGCGTTCTTGCCGAGCAATTGCTCGATGCGCAGGAGCTGGTTGTATTTCGCCAGACGGTCGGAGCGGCTGAGGGAACCGGTCTTGATCTGGCCACAGTTCGTCGCCACGGCGATGTCGGCGATGGTCGCGTCTTCGGTTTCACCGGAGCGATGCGAGAGCACGGCGGTGTAGCCGTTGAACTGCGCGAGCTGGACGGCGTCGCGCGTCTCGGTAAGCGAACCGATCTGGTTCACCTTCACGAGAATCGAGTTGGCCGTGCCGGTATCAATGCCTTTTTGGAGGAATTTGACGTTGGTAATAAAAAATCGCCGCCGCCGAATCAGAGTTGTGGGTAATACCTGCAAGAAGCATAGCTACAATCGTGCGTGCTGCGGGGTTTGGCCTTGCGTTGTTTCAAATAAGGGCATAAGCAACATGACAAGCCCTCGGAAAGCCGAGGGAACCATCCAACGCAAGGCTAAGGGTATGTGCTTCTGCTTTCGCTCCCACCATCGCCTGCCAACTGTTGTCTCGTGGCATCGTTGCTCGCCGCGAAATGTTTCAAATCAAAACCGCTGTTCGCCTCCAATCCCGAAATGCCCGCGTTCCATTGACGGCTGGTTCGCGCCTCGCTTTGTAAACCGCCGCCCGGCTCGAAAGGAAAAGCTATGAAAACCAAGCACATCATCCTCACCGTTGCCCTCCTCGCTCTGACCGGCACGCTGCTCATGGCCGCTCCGCTGGGCACGGCCTTCACCTATCAAGGCAAACTCGCCGACGGCGGCCAGCCCGCCAATGGCAGTTACGACCTTGCGTTCACGCTCTACAACGCGCCCGGGGGGCCGCTATCAGCCGTTGCCGGGCCACTCACCAACAGCGCCACCGCCGTCACCAACGGCCTGTTCACCGTCACGCTCGACTTCGGGGCGGACGTGTTCAACGGCACCGCCCACTGGCTGGCGATTGGGGTGCGCACCAACGGCAGTGCGGACGATTTCACGCTGCTGAGTCCGCGCCAGCCGCTCACTCCGGCACCGTATGCGATTTACACAACCACCGCCGGCAGCGCCAACTCGGTGGCGGCGGCGAACATCACCGGCACCGTCGCGCTGGCCCAACTGCCAGGGCCGGTCGTGACCAATGACGCAACTGGCGTGAACCTGTCCGGGGCCTTCTCCGGCAATGGCGCGGGCCTGACAATCCTCCCTCCGAACGTGGCGCTTCTGGATGCCAACCAGACCTTCACCGGGCCGAATTACTTTGCCGACGATGTGGGCATCGGCAACAGTTCACAGAGAGCCAGGCTGTATGTGGCTGGGAGCGGATGGTTCGGCTTCGATAGTAACGTATTGCCACCGTCCGCCGGAGCCGGAGTCCGAGTATTCTATGAGGACGCTGCTGGTGGCGGGCAAATCTATGCCTACAATTATGGGACGGCCCAGGCAACGAATCTCATCCTGCAAATACCTGGAGGCAATGTCGGCATTGGCACGCCCACACCTACCGTCCCGCTGGAGGTCGCGGGCACCGTCAAGGCCACGGCCTTCATCGGCGATGGCAGTGGATTGACTTCGCTCAATGCGAGCACCGTCACCGGCACTTTGGGCACCGACCAAATCCCCAATCTTGATGCAGGCAAGATAACCACCGGCACCTTGGCCCCAACC
>CAIMLG010000143.1 GCA_903842235.1 uncultured Verrucomicrobia subdivision 3 bacterium | reverse complement strand
CCCAGCTCGACGATCTGCCGCGACAGCACCGTGGTGGCGTCCAGGTGACCGAACGTGGTCGCGGGCGCGGGGTCCGTCAGGTCGTCGGCGGGCACGTAGATGGCCTAGACCGACGTGATCGAGCCCTTCTTGGTGGACGTGATGCGTTCCTGCAAATCGCCCATTTCGGCAGCGAGCGTCGGCTGATAACCGACGGCGCTTGGGGTGCGGCCCAGGAGCGCGGAGACCTCCGAACCGGCCTGCGAGAAACGACAGATGTTGTCAATGAACAGCAGCACGTCCTGATTTTTTTCGTCGCGGAAATACTCGGTCACGGAGAGCGCCGAGAGCGCCACGCGGAGGCGCGCGCCGGGGGGTTCGTTCATCTGGCCGTAAACCAGCCCGATCTTGGAACCCTCCACAATGATGGGCAGGCCGTTTTCGCCGAGCACGGGGTGGCCTTTGGCATCCTTCTTCACCTTGATGACCCCGGCTTCGATCATTTCGTTGTAAAGATCATTGCCTTCGCGCGTGCGCTCACCGACGCCCGCAAACATCGAAATCCCGCCGTGCAGTTTCGCGATGTTGTTGATCAATTCCATGATGACGACGGTCTTGCCGACCCCCGCCCCCCCGAACCCGCCGACTTTGCCGCCCTTAAGGAATGGGCAGATCAAGTCAAAGACCTTGATGCCGGTCGTGAGAATCTGCGGGCTGGTGGACTGATCCACCAGCGTGGGCGCGGCCCGGTGGATCGGATAATATTTGTCGGCCTTCACCGGGCCCTGTTCGTCCACGGCCTCGCCGGTGACGTTGAACACGCGGCCCATCACCGCCTCGCCCACGGGCACGGAAATCGGCGCCCCGGAATCGGTGACTTCGTAGCCGCGCTTGAGGCCTTCGGTCGTGCTCATGGCCACGGCGCGCACCCAGTTGTCGCCGATGTGCTGCTGCACTTCGAGGGTCAGCCTGGTCTGGCCCTGACCGGGCATCGGGTATTCGACCGTCAGCGCGTTGTAGATCGCGGGAAGCTCGCCGGGGAATTCGACGTCCACCACGGGGCCGATGATTTGAACGATTTTGCCTTTGCTCATGTGCTTAAATGGGTGATCTAAAATTTCAAGGGGAAATCCTTTAACCCACCGCCATCTGGGCCGTGGTGATTTCCAACAGTTCTTTGGTAATATTTGCCTGGCGCAGCTTGTTGTATTCGAGCGTGAGGTCTTTGATGATCTGTTTGGCGTTGTCCGTGGCGTTCTTCATCGCCACCATGCGCGCGCTCTGTTCGCTCGCCTTGGTCTCCAGCAGAATCTGGTGCATCTGGAAATTCAGGCTGTGCGGCAGCAAGGCGCCCAGCACGGTTTCCTCATCCGGCTCAAAATCAAACACCGCCGTGCCGCCGGCGGCGGGCAGCGCCTGCGCCGGGGAATTGACGCCGGCCGTCGCGGCGACCAGCTTGCCGAGGGGCAGAAAAGGCAGCGTCTGCGGCTGCTGCGTGAGGGTGTTGATAAAGCGCGGGAACAACAGATCCACGGCGTCCACCTCCCCCTTCAAAAACTGCTGCTGCGCGAACTTCGAGATGGCGCGCGCCTCCGTGAAATCCGGCGTGTCTTGGTAGCTGAATTCCGCCGCGAGCGAGCGTTTCGTGCGCGCAATAAACTGCGCCGCCTTGCGGCCGGCCGTGATGAAAACGGTCGTGCTTGGGTCGAGCTTCGCGGCTTCGCGAAACAGGTTGCTGTTCAGGCCGCCGCACAGCCCGCGATCCGTGCTGACCAGGATCACCGCGCGCCGGGCGACGGGCCGGGCTTGCAGCAAGGGATGGTCGAACCCAATCGTGCGCGTGGCCGCCTCGGCCATCATTTCGCTCAGCAGCTTCGCGTAAGGCCGCCCCACCAGCGCCGCCGACTGCGCCTTGCGCATCTTCGCCGCCGCCACCATCTGCATCGCCTTGGTGATCTGGGCGGTGTTCTTGACCGACTTGATGCGTCGGCGTATGTCGCGCGTGCTGGCCATTATGAATTATCTATAGGTCTGCTTGAATTCCGTCACGGCCGCCTTCAGTTCCGCCCCGATGGCCTCGCTGATGGCTTTTTCGTTGCGGATTTTCAGGAGCAAATCGGCTTTGCGCGTCTGGAAGAAATCCACCAGCTTAGCCTGGAAATCCTTCACTTTGTCCACTGCCACCTCGTCAAAAAAGTTATTCTGCGCCGTCCACAACACCAAGACCTGCACTTCGACCGCCAGCGGGTTGTATTGGTTCTGCTTGAAAATTTCGATGATGCGCTTGCCCCGTTCGAGCAACGCCTGCGTCTTGGCATCGAGATCGGAACCGAACTGGGCGAAGGCCGCCAGTTCCCGGAATTGGGCGAGATCGCCTTTGATTCGCCCGGCCACCTGTTTCATCGCCTTGATTTGCGCGGCCGAACCGACGCGCGAGACCGACAGACCGACGGACACCGCGGGGCGCACCCCTTGGTAGAACAAATCCGTTTCCAGATAAATCTGACCGTCGGTGATCGAAATCACGTTGGTCGGGATGTAGGCCGAAACGTCCCCGGCTTGGGTCTCGATGATCGGCAGCGCCGTCAGCGAGCCATTGCCGTATTTTTCCGCCACGCGCGCGCTGCGTTCGAGCAGGCGGCTGTGAAGATAAAACACGTCGCCCGGATACGCTTCGCGGCCGGACGGCCGCTTCAAAATCAGCGATACCTGGCGATAGGCGACGGCGTGCTTGGAAAGATCATCGTAAATGATGAGCGCATCCATGCCGTTATCCATGAACCATTCGCCCACGGCGGCTCCGGCAAAGGGAGCGAGGTATTGGTTCGAGGCGGAATCGGAAGCCGAAGCCACCACGATCACCGTGTAAGGCATGGCCCCGGCCTTTTCCAGCACGTCAATGACGCGGGCAATGTTCGACTGCTTCTGGCCGATGGCGACGTAAATGTTGTAAATCGGGCGGAAAGCTTTTTCCCCGGCGGTTTCGGCGGCTTTGTTGATCCGCGCCTGATTAATCATCGCGTCCACGCCAATGGTGGTTTTGCCGGTGCCCCGGTCGCCGATGATGAGTTCGCGCTGACCGCGTCCAATCGGCACCATCGCGTCAATCGCCATGATGCCGGTCTGCACCGGCTGGCTGACGGATTTGCGCCGGATGATCCCGGGCGCAATTTTTTCCACCGGATAGAAAGTGGTTTCCTGGATCGGCCCCTTGCCGTCCACCGGCTGGCCCAAAGTGTTGACCGCGCGGCCCAGGAGCCCTTTGCCCACGGGAATCTGCAGCAATTTGCCCGTGGTGCGGACTTCGGCGCCTTCCTTGATCTGGGTGTAGTCGCCGAGAATAATCGCGCCGACTTCGGTTTCCTCCAGGTTGAGCGCGAGGCCGATCACGCCGTTGCCGAAGTCCAGCATCTCGTTGAGCATCGCATCGGTAAGGCCCTCAATTTTGGCCACGCCATCGCCGATTTCGCGGACCACGCCGACATTTTGTTTGGCCGTCGCGGTCTTGGCACCGGCGATCTGGGCTTCAATTTCTTGCAACAAATTACTCATAGTATCCAATTAAAAACTTTGCTCTAAATTCTCCAAACGCGTCTTCACGCTGCCGTCGTAAAGGTCGCAGCCAATCTGAATCCGCAGGCCGCCGATCAGCGCCGGGGTCACGAGATACTGAATGTTTAATCCGGGGCCGTATTGTCTTTCCAAGCGGGCCGAGATGCGAGCCTGTTCGTCCGGCGACGTGGCCACCGCATTTTCCACCGTCGCGGTGCGGCGAGCCAATTCTAATTTCACCAACCGGTGCAGCCGGGCGAGAATTTCGACGTAGCCGCGCGGCTGCTTTTCCACCAGCAGCGCGACCGACTGGCGCACCCGGTTTTCGTCCAGTGAACCGCTGACGAAGCACGTGCGGAACAATTGCCGGGCATCGCGTTGGGCTGGTTTGGAAATCTTCATTCCGGCGGTCAGGCGATCTGCTGCTGCGTTTCTTCGGCCAACCGGCGTTGATCGTCTGCGGTCAACACCTTGCCTGTGACCGTAGTGGTGGTTTGCACCACCAAACGACCGACTTCGCGCTTCAGCTCAGCCAGCATCCGCGCATGATCCTGCGCCGCGGCCTCGCGGGCCTTGGCAATGATCTGCTCGGCGGCGGCAATCGCCTTCTGCGTTTCCCCCTCGCTCACGCGGGCGGCGGCGGCCCGGGCATCGGCAATGATCTTGTTGGCCAGGTCGCCCGCCTCGGCCAGGGTTTTCTGGCGGTCCGCCTGGGTCTGGGCCAGTTGCGCCTGGATTTTGTCGGCGTTGGCCACGCTTTCAGCGATTTTTTTCTGCCGCGCGTCCAGCATCGCGAAAACCGGCTTGTAGGCAAATTTCCACAGGACCCACAGCACAATGCCGAAGTTGAACAACTGCGGAATCAGCTTGGTCCACTGGATGCCCAGCGTTTGGAGCAGGTCGCCCATAAGTCAGTGGCGGTTACTTGTTGGCGAGCACAAAGTAGACGAGCATCGCCAACCCTTCGGACAACGCCATCGCCAGAATGGCCGTGGTGAAAATCTTGCCGAAAGCGCCGGGGTTGCGGCCGGTGGCCAGGGCCGCGCCGAAGCCGGCCAGGCCAATGCCGATGGCGGCGCCGGCACCCACCAACCCCACGCCGACATTGCCGTGCAAGGTTTGAATAACCGGAAGAACTGCATCTGCTGCTAGCATCATATGTTTATTTCTTTATGGTTTCAGTTTCCTGCCGCCGTCCGCCTCAAGGTCGCCCGGCGGCAAATTTTAAAAATCAATTTAGTGACTGGGTTCCGCAATCTCTTCCTCGGTGTGCGAGCAGAACAAGCTGATGAACACAATGCTCAACAGCGTGAAAACCAGTGCCTGCACCAGCGCGACCATGATTTCCAGAAAATAAAACGGCAGCGCGGCGATGCCAAGCGGCGAGTTGGTGAGCATGATGGTCAGCACGCTTTCCCCGCCGTAAATGTTGCCGTAAAGACGCATGGCCAGCGCCACCGGACGGACGCAGATGGAGATGATTTCCACGCAGCCGACAAACAGAAAGATCGCCGACAGCGGAACCACTACCAGCCCTTTGAAGCCGCCCTTCACGCCGAAAATGTGCTTCATCAAGCCGAACGGACCGTTGTATTTCAGCGCCCACCAGAGGCTCATGATGAAAAAAATTGCCGCCATTGCCACCGTCATGTTGGCATCGGCGGTCGGCGGACGAAACAGCGGCGCTTCCGCGTGTTTGATGGCGAACGGCATGATGCTCTTGACCGGCTCGCCCCAGCCGATGCTGCCGACGCCGGGCAGCAGGCCCATCAAATTCGACGCTGCGATAAAAATAAAATACGTCGCCGCCAGGGGAAACACCCAGCGCGCCACTTTCGGTTCCAGCATCCCCTCGCACATATCGCGCAGTCCGCCAACCAGCGCCTCCACGAAATTCTGCGTGCCGGACGGCACTTCTTGCATCTTGCGCGTGCCCAGCCGCACCACGATGAGGATGACCAGCGCCACGACCCAGGTGTAAAGAATCGAGTTGGTGATCGGAATTGAAGGGAAATTTTTCGGCCACTGATCCTTGAAAAGCGTGATGGCCGATTTTTCTTCCAACTGGGCATCCGCCGGCACGGGGCCTAAATAGAGCAACGCCGGGGCATACGAGGTAACCAGCGGTTTGTTCGGGTCCACCGCGCGCGGCTGGGCCGCTTCCGGCGCCAGCGCCGCCTCAGCGCCGGTGGCAACTTGCCCCAAAACCAGCATGACGCTGGCACAGACCAGCGCGGCAATAATTAATTTTCCAAAACGAGTCACAGCTAGATAACGCCTTCTCCCGACACGAATGTTTCCCCGAAAACTCCCCATGCCAGAGTCGAAAAAGCTGCCGAAACGCGCCGGGCTTCACAAGTCTTTTTTGCAAATAGTTCACTTCAGTCAACCTTATTATCAACCCGCCAACCTTGGCGAAGCTGCTCCGGCCGAAGACCTTGCTTGCGAAAAGTCCGCAGGCTCAATGCCTCGTGCCGCTTGGCCAGCCGCCGCCCCTGCTCGTCCAGCAGGAGGGGGCAATGGAAAAAATCCGGCGGGGGCCAGCCGAGCGCGCGGTAGAGCAGCCATTGCCGCGCCGTGCTGATCAGCAAGTCCGCCCCGCGCACCACCTCGGTAATCCGCATGGCCGCGTCATCCGCCACACAGGCCAGTTGATAGGCCGGCACGCCATCCGGCCGCCAGACGAGAAAATCCCCAAAATCCCGGCCGGCCACGAAGTGTTGCCCCCCCAGATTGTTATCCGTGAACGCAATGGTTTCGCCGTCGGGCACGCGAAAACGCCAGCTGTATTTCCGCGGGCCGATCTCCGATGGTCGCTGGGCCCGGCAGGTCCCGGGATAAATCAGCTCATCGCCGGTGTTTTCGTGCGGCGCCCTGACCGCCGCCTGAATGTCCTTGCGGGAGCAGGTGCAGGGATAAATGAAATTGCCGGCGCGCAATTTTTCCAGTGCCGCGCGGTAGCAATCCATCCGCTCGCTCTGATTATAGGGAGCGAACGGTCCGCCCCAATCCGGGCCTTCGGTCCACACAAAACCAAACCAGCGCAGGTCTTCTAGCATCGCGTCCACAAATTCCAGCTTGAAACGGGTGGAATCCAAATCCTCATTCCGCAAAATCAAACTACCGCCAGCCGCTTGGGCTCGCGTCTGCGCTGCCCAAAACGTCCGCGCGTGGCCAAGGTGCAAATAACCGGTCGGCGACGGCGCAAGGCGGCCGCGATAGGCCGGCCCGGGCGGCGAACCGCAGGCGAGCGGAGACGAATCGGTCGGATTCACCGGGGAAATAAACAACGAACCGCCCCCGGCGCCAAGGATTCTTTTGGGGGGCTCGGCCCGCGGACGCCGCGCCGCTGCCCGCCCAAATGGCCGGCGGCGGCTATTTTAGCGCCCTCATTGCGGCGGCGTGACTAGTTGGTAGAACCCCTGTTCCTCCTGGGTGGGCAGCGTGACGCTGAAATTAACCCCGTCGCTATCCAGCGGATTGGTCACGGACTGCCAGTGGACGGGCGAGGTTAGATTCGTGGCATAATACAACTGGGCGCCCATCGCCGACAGCGGCCAGCTAACCACCAGCGCGGCGGCGCTGGCGCTGGCCGTCAAGCGGACCGGCGCATTGGTTTCCACCACGACGGCCTGCCCCGCCAGCGGCGTGCCCCATTTGGCGGCCAGGATCGTTTCCTGATCCGCCCGGTCGCTATTCACCAGCGCGGCCCGATAGATTTTGAGTTCGGCCAGGTCGCCGGTGAAATAATTGTTCAGCACCTGCTGGGCCCCCAAAACCAAACGCGACGGGGCCAGCAAGGCGCATTGGTTGCCGTTGGTATAACCCATGGCAACCCCATCCACATACAAATCCGTCCGGCCGGTCTGGGCCGTGCGCTTAAAGGTCATCAGATGGGCGCTCCCGTCATTGAAACCATTGGTGGAAACGACCGCCACATCCGCATCCCCGGTGCCGGCGCAAACCCGGCCGTCGGCAAACAGACAGGTGCCAAAGTCCAGCATCGTTCCCGAAACTTCCCCGCTGATCAGACCCGCGCCTTGATAATAAAGCGAACCGGTGCCGGAACCTTGCGTGCTCCGAAAAACACACAGCAGGGTGAAATCTTCCGGGGCGGAGGAGGGCGTGGCCAGGTAGGTTTTGTTGGCCGCGTTGAATCGCACCGCCGGGAGGCCGTTGATGACATTGGTGCGGTAGGTCGGCCGCCAGCCGGCGGTGGACTGGGTGGCGTTATTGCCGTTGCCGCTGGCATCCTGCCAGTTGGCGATCGCCGCATTGTTGGCCAGGCCGGCAAGGTTATCGGCCTTCAGCCACGTGGCCAGCACGCCGGACAGCGAAGGCGTGGCAATGACTTGAGCCGAGTTGGCGCTGCTGCCCTGGCCATTGCCAGCGGTCACCACATAGTAGTAAGTAATGCCGTTGGTGACGGCGGTATCCGTGTAGTAAGGCGTCGTCAGCGAGGCAATCGGGGCGTAAGGTCCGCCGTTGCGGGTGGCGCGCTTCAAATCATAGCCCGTGACGAACGGCGGGGCCGACCAGTTCAAGGCCACCCGGCGATAGCCGGCCTGGGCCGTAAAATTCGCCGGGGCGGCCGGCCAAGCCGCCCCATCGGCATAGAGCGCGGCCACCTCGTTGCTGCCCAGCGCGCGGGGAAAGGTTTTTACGTCGTCCAGGCTGCCATTGAAAAAGTTGCCGCCGGTGAGAATGCCGCCAAGGCGCAGCCGGGTGGCGCTGGTTAGCGCATTGGTGCTGCCGGTGCCGCTGTTTTGCAAGGTGCCATCCACATACACCCGCAACGTCCCGGTGGCCTGCTGCCGGGTGGCGACGCAATGATGCCAGGCCCCGTCGTTGATGGCCGTGGTGGCCAGAATCGTGACGTCGGGGTTGCCCGTGCCAAAGGCGAATTGGTTGCCCACCAAGGCGGTGCCAAAATCATTGGCGACGCCGAAAACCTCACCATCCACCAGACCCTTGCCATTATACCATTGCCCCGTGCCGCCGGTCTGCGTGGTCTTGACCCAGAAGCTCAGGCTGAAATCGTTGCTGATGGTGCGGTTGACTTGCCCGTAGCTGTTGCTGCCGTTGAAGGTCAGGCAGCCGTTGAGTTTGCCGGCCGCGGACCAGGCAGCATTATTGACGGTGCCCGGATTGCGATTGCCGATGGCGTCTTCCGCCACCGCGCCGGCGGCTTCATTCAGCGGCCAGTATTCGGCGTAATCGGTGGGCACGGCGGGCCAGTCCACCACCAGGTTTTCCCGGACAATCCCCACATCAATATCCTGGCCGCCGGTCGTATTCCGGCAATGCACAGCAATGATATTGGTGCCATTGCTGATGAGTGCCTGCTGGCCGGCGGCATTCATGGCGAAAATTCCGTAAGTGGCATTGTATCCGGTGGCCGAGCCGGCGAGCACGCCGTTGAGGTAAATTTCGCACGCTTCATCGTGGAAGAGCGAGAAAGCCAGGCGGCTCCGGTCGGCGGGGGTTAACGGCCCGGCCTTGAACCCCTGCCGCAGCCAGATATCGGAAGCGGTCCATTTGGTGCGGATCACGGAAGTGAGTCCGCCGCCAAAACCCGCCACGCCGTTGCTCCACGCTGAATCGTTAAAACTATTGGCCATCCAATTTGCGGCGGGCGGGGTGGTCGTATAAGTCCAAGCCCGGCCGGCGGTTTCGGAGCTGGGCAGCACGGGCGAATAATACCGGTAGCCTTCGATGGCCTTTTTGTTCGCGAGCCGGATCAGGTTCAGATCGGGTTTCAGAATGGCGCGATCATAGGTCATCAGCCCGTTGATTTCATCTTCCACGTCGGTGATTTGCGTGTAAACCGCCGCGTTCAGACCTTGCTTGGCTTTGTAGGTGACCAGTTCTTCGCAGAAGGAATCGTAGAGCGGTGCGATGTCATTGGTCGAATAGGTGAGCGCGTTAAAGGCCGCCTTGCCCTCGTCCCACAGGTGGCCCGGCGCCTGGAAGCCGATGCCGCCGTATTCGCCATCCACCGGCACCAGCGTGGAACTGAAGGGGGAACCCGGATGCGGATAATTGTGATTATCAAAAATATCGCCCACGCCATAATACCCGCCGCCGCTGGCCTGATTCACCAGCCGCGTGGGGTCCAGATTTTTGACCAATTGCACCAGATAAGGCGTGTTGGTTTGGCCCGTGCTCGTCTGCCCCTGCCCTTCATTAAAGGTAACCCACAGGATGATGGCCGGACTGTTCCAGTGGGTGGCCACCATGTTGGTCAGCTCGGCGATAAATTGATTAGGATCTACGGCCACTGGCCACATGGTATAGGAATTGCAACTTGGCATGTCCTGCCACACCAGCAAGCCCAGCTTGTCCGCCCAATAATACCAGCGTTGCCGCTCCACCTTGATGTGCTTGCGAACCAGGTTAAAGCCCATGGCCTTGTGCTGTTCCAAATCAAATTTGAGCGCCTCGTCCGTGGGCGCGGTGTAAAGGCCGTCCGGCCAGAAACCCTGATCCAGCGTGCCCATTTGGAAACAGGGCTGGTTATTCAGAAACATCTGCGGGACGCCGTTGACCGTTTGCACGGAAATTTTCCGCATGCCGAAGTAGCTGGTCACGGTGTCATTGGTCACGCCGCCCTGGAGCACCGAAATGTTCAGGTCGTAGAGGAATGGATTATCCGGCGACCATAAATTGGCCTTCGGCACCGCGACGCTCAGCTCCGTTTGCGGGTTGCCCGTCACTGAACTGACCGTCACCCCGTTGCTGGAAACCGTGGCCTGCACGGTGACGCCATTGGTGGCGTAGGTGTTCACCGTCAGGCGCAACTGCGCATGGTCCACGTCTGGCACCAGTTTCAAATCGCTCACGCCGGCGGCATCCACGGGCTCCAACCAGACCGGCTGCCAAATTCCGCTGGAGGACGTGTACATGATCCACCACGGCGAGAGAGTCTGCTTGCCGCGCGGCTGGCCGCCGTCATCCACCGGATCGTAAACCTGCACGATCAACTCATTATTGCCGCCGTTGAGATTGGCCGTGACGTCATAGCTGAACGGATCATACCCCCCCTGGTGAAGGCCCACTTGGGTGCCATTGACATAAACCATGGCCCGCCAGTCCACGGCCTCAAAATGCAAGATGACCCGCTTGCCGCTCCAGGCCGCCGGCACCGTGAAGGTGCGGCGATACCAGGAAAACGCGTTATGCTTCATGACCCCGGAAATGGCCGACTCCATCGGGTAGGGAACGAGAATCTGACTCGCCAGGGTCTGTCCCACCGGCACCGCATCGTTGGTGGCGCCGGCCTGAAACTGCCACAAGCCGTTGAGGTTTTTCCAGTCCGAACGGACCATTTGCGGCCGGGGATATTCCGGCAGGGGATTATTGGTATCCACCAAAGCCGCCCAGCGGGTCATGATCGGAGCCTGCTTCATCTGCCATGCGGCCTGGGCGGTCGTGAGGACGCACCAGCAGCCGATTAATAAACCGGCAAGCGTTTTGGTCATGATGATTGGTTTGACAATGGGTTGATCCATGGCAATGGCGGGAAATGGAATTGCCATTCTAGCAAAATCCCGCTCCCGCGCGAGAAAATACGCCGCCGCCTCCCGCCGCCAAACCGTCTCGACTTTGGACCTTGGACTTGAGACGTTGACCTCCGACCTCGGATTTTGGGGGCCCGTTGTCCCGAAGCGCGCTTCTTTCAGATCTCCAGTTTCAGCGCTTCAGCATTCTCCCTCAAAACCTCCAGTTGACAGCGGCAACCCGCGTTGGCACGTTGACCCAGTGATGGAAAAAGGCGAAAACTAATTCTCCCTTATCCGCGCAGCGTCCAGATTTCCCAAAACCCTTGCGTCTGGCCGCTGTTTAATTGCAGAATGAGGTGAAGCCTCCCAACAAAAACCCTATAAAAATAAATCTAATGAAATCTCCGCAGAGTTGTTTTGCCAAGAAAATAGGAATGATGCGGGGAACCCGGCTGTTGCTGGGTGCGCTCTGCGTCTCCAGTGGTCTGCTGTGGGGCGGGTGCAAAACCGATTCTGAGAAGCAGCCCGCAAAATCCGCCGCCGCACCAGCCATGGCAAGCAGGGAGGTTAAAATTATCCACCACCGCATGATGCGGATTTACGAAGCGATCCAGGCCTATCGCACCGATCACAAAGAGTTGCCGGCTTACCTTTCGGATCTGTATCCCCAGTATATTGGCGACACCAATATGTTTCTTTGCCCCGAGCCGCATTCGAGCAATATCATTCCGTTCCCGTCCTTACAGGATCCAAAGATGCAGGTTGATTATGCGTATGAATTCAATGCCAATCCACTTCGCGGATTGTTTGGGCATCAAGGCCCGATGACGATGGCGGACTTCAAGCGTCTGCAAATGGCAGCCGTTGGCGGGAATGTGCCCATTCTCCGCTGTTTCCTCAATGGCTTGGGCCAGCGCGTGCTGAACGTCTCGTTTGATGGCAAATACTACGAGAGCGGGCAATATTGGGAAGATGGCTTCACCAACCGCATCGACTTTGAGCGTCTGGTGCCGGACCAACTCCAGCGGGACTGGACCCGGAAACTGGGTCCGGGTTGAACCCGGAGGCGGCAGCCAAAGCCATTTCGCAGCCGTAAATGGCTCATATCCGCGCAGCGTCAAGTATATGAGCCCGCATGAAAAGCAATTTTCCACCCCTTCTATCAGCCCGGCACACGGCCAAAACCAATCTAAAATCAGTGCTTGTATCAAGCAGTATTCAATGATTGAATCATTAGGTCTTAAAGCATTTAAGGGATTTTTTTACACTGCTGACTCATAGGGGTGGGGTTTGAAAGATAAAAAAGGTTGGCTTGCTGGTTTGGGCCCTGCCACAAGGTAGGGCATGAATAATCAAACTCGAAACAAGCCAACCGCCGGCAAGTTCTCCTTGCTGCGCCAAATTTG
>CAIMLG010000142.1 GCA_903842235.1 uncultured Verrucomicrobia subdivision 3 bacterium | reverse complement strand
GTGATTGACGACAGTAATCGCGGTGTGACGATGGCTTCCGGATCGGCTACCATGCTCGTTGATGCCGCAACGGCACTGGAGGTGGCAAATGTCATTACCGGGGCCGGCAGCCTGACAAAAGATGGCCCCGGTTCCTTGAAGCTTTCCACCGCGGCCAACACCTACACCGGAACCACCACGGTGCGTAACGGCAAGATGCTCGTGAACGGTTCGACTCATTCCAGCAGTGCGGCCACCGTCGCAGCCGGAGCCACCCTCGGCGGCACCGGCACAGTCAACGGAACAGTGGCCGCCAATGGCACCATCGCCCCCGGACTGACGGTCGGCACCTTGAACACCGGCGCGGAAAATTGGAACAGCGGCGGCAGCTACGAGGTGCAAATCAACAATGCCACGGGCGCCGCCGGCACGGATCCGGGCTGGGATTTGTTAAACATCACCGGCCCGCTCACGGTGAGCGCCACCAGCGGAAGCAAGTTCACCCTCAAGGTGGTTTCGGTGGGCACCGGGGGTGCTTGCCTGAATTTTGACAACCAACAGAGTTACGCCTGGCGCATAGCCACCGCCTCCGGCGGCGTGAGTGGATTTGACCCCAGTAAATGCACCCTTGACGCCAGCGGATTTGTGAACGGCTTGGGCACGGTGGGAATCTTTTCCGTCTCGCAATCGGGCAATAGCGTTTATCTGAACTTCACGCCCGTCTTTGCCCATCCGGCCAGCTATGGCCGGGCCTGGGGCACCTTCACGCGACTCTCGGCGAGCGCTCTGTTGAGCACTTACACCACCGGCAACACCACCCGCGAACTGGTATCCGTGGCCACGGGCAGTCAGGGCACGCCGCCGATCATCAATAGCGGCCTGATTCTCCTCGCCACCAGCAACAATGCAACCGAGACCTTTCAATATGTCGTCAAACTCACCGGTTATGACGCGTCGCTCGCCACCAACACGATCACCCTCTCCGTGACCAACGCGGTCGGATATGCGCGGAGCATCACTTCCAGTGGTAATGCGGTGACGATCAGCTTTGCCGGCGTGCCTGGCTTCCAATATGTCGTCGAACGATCCAGTTCCGTCACGGACTGGTCAGCGGCGACGATCGTGCAAACCAAGACCGTGCCGGAGACCGGCGTCTGGACCTTCAGCGAAACACCCCCTGGGAATCCGGCCTTCTACCGGCTCCGTCAGAACAACAGCCTGTAATTTTACAAAAATTATGATCATGAAATCCTTTTCAACCCTCCTCGCGCCACTGCTGCTGGCGGGAGCCACCGCCCAGGCTGCGATCATCTACAGCTCCGGCTTTGCCAATAGTGGCGTGATTCCCGACGGCAACCCCACCGGCTGGAGCGACACACGGACGGTCGGCGGCCTTCGTCCTGTTATCGCCGACGTGAACGTCAGCTTCACGCTGAGCGGCGGGGCCAACGGCGATCTGGTGGCCTATCTCAACCACGGCGGCGAGGGCGGCGTCACCATCCAACTCCTGAACCGGGTGGGCACCGGCGTGGGGACCGCTGGCACCTATCAATACGTTTTCGGGTTTTCCGATGCGGGGTTTAATAACATCACGCTGGATCAGCAAGCCGCCGGCGGGGTGAACATCCACGGGGTGTCCCCGGCCACGGATGGTTCCTACTTGCCGGATGGCGGCAGCTTGAACACCTTCAATGATTCCAATCCCAACGGCAACTGGACGCTGTCGTTTTTCGACCTGGCCGGGGGGAACGATCCCTCGACCCTGACGAGCTGGAGCCTGGACATTACCGCCGTGCCCGAGCCGGTGACGTGGGCGCTGGGAATCTTCGGGGTGACCATGGGCGTGGTGCTGGCCGTCCGGCGGCGGGCGTCCCTGCGGAAACTGGCCGTCCGATTGAACGCCTGGATGGATGCCGTGTGAGGGGATTCCCGATCCGTGAATTCCCTAAACCGCAATGGAAACCGCGGATTACACGGACCGGCCATTGAATAAAGATTTAAGGCTAAACGAAAAAACGGCGCGGACTTTTCAGTCCGCGCCGTTGGGATTTTAGCCAGCGGCTAAGTTATTTCTTGCCCTTCTTGGGCGTGGGCACGGTGTTGATGGTCTGCAAGATGCGGCCCGCGATCTTGTAGGGGTCGCCCTGGGAATTCGGCCGGCGATCTTCGAGATAACCCTTGTAGTTGTTATTGACGAAGCTGTGCGGCACGCGCACGGACGCACCGCGGTTCGCCAAGCCGTAGTTGAACTTGTCGATGGACTGGGTCTCATGCAGGCCGGTGAGGCGCAGATGATTGTCCGGGCCGTAAACGGCGATGTGCTCGTTCTTGTATTTGTCGAACGCCGCCATGAGGCTTTCAAAGTATTCCTTGCCGCCGACTTCGCGCATGTAGGTGGTGGAGAAGTTCGCGTGCATGCCGGAACCGTTCCAATCCACGTCTTTGCCGAGCGGTTTGCAATGGAAGTTCACGTCCACGCCGTATTTTTCGCACAGGCGGACGAGGAGGTAGCGGGCCACCCACATCTGATCGGCGGCATTTTTGGAACCTTTGCCGAAGATCTGGAATTCCCACTGACCCTTGGCGACTTCGGCGTTGATGCCTTCGTGGTTGATGCCGGCGTCAAGGCAGAGGTCGAGGTGCGTGTCCACGATTTCGCGGGCGATGTCGCCGACATTCTTGTAGCCGACCCCCGTGTAGTATTCGCCCTGCGGGAACGGGAAACCGGTTTCCGGGAAACCGAGGGGCTTGCCGTCCTGATAAAGAAAATATTCCTGCTCGAAACCGAACCAGGCGCCGGGATCATCGGGAATGGTGGCGCGGGCGTTTGACGGATGCGGCGTCTTGCAGTCCGGCATCATGACTTCGCACATCACGAGCACCCCGTTTTTCTTGGTGCTATCGGGATGGACGGAGACGGGCTTGAGCATGCAGTCGGAGCTGCGGCCTTCGGCCTGGCGGGTGGAACTGCCATCGAAGCCCCACATCGGCAGCTCTTCAAGCTTCGGGAAAGCCTTGAATTCTTTGACTTGCGTTTTACCGCGCAGATTGGGAACGGGTTCATAACCGTCCAACCAGAGGTATTCTAATTTATATTTGGCCATGTGCTTGGTCGTGTTGTGTGTGTTTGTGATTTAGTTTTTGCGATTCAGCGGAAACGAGGCATCAGTTGAACCACGGTGCGAAAGTTTGAGCAGGGACGATGCCACACGCAAGAAATTTATGCGCCCAAGTGGGACAAATTCGTGGTTTTTCAACTCTGACAAGGCCATTAGCCGACGGGTAAATTTATTTCCACCGGCGGCCCAGCCGGTCCATCCGCAATACCCTTCTGCGCGAATTTGACCAGACTGGCCAAATTATATCAATATTCCTGATCCGGGCCACACTGGGCAGCGGGACCGTTGTCCCGCCATTTTTGCCGCGGGGGAAAAGCCCGGCGCATCAGGGTTGCCCGCGCAATCCAATTGCTTTACCCTTCTGGAATGAACTGGCTGACGAAACAGGAGCAAATGGTTCTCTGTGTGATCGTGGGGTTACTGCTCACCGGCTGGGCGGTCAAAGCCTATCGCAGCGCGCACCCGGCCCCGCCGCCGACGGTTCAGCCCGCCACCCCTTGAGCTATGCAAGAAGTCAATTTTGATGAAGCCTTGGATCGGATCCTCGCGCACGACCCGCGCTTTGCCCGGGACGCCTACCATTTTCTCCGCGAGGCACTCGACTTCACGCAAAAGCTCATCAGCAAGGAAAACCGCGGCGTGGTCCGCCATGTGACCGGTCAGGAACTGCTCGATGGCCTGCGGCAATGCGCCCTCCAGCAGTTCGGCCCGATGGCCGTGACCGTGTTGGAGGAATGGGGCGTCATGAGCTGCAAAGATTTCGGCGACCTCGTCTTCAACATGGTGGAAAATGGCCTGCTCGCCAAAACGGAAAAAGACACCCGGGCAGATTTTCAGAACGGCTACGACTTCACCGAAGCCTTCTGCAAACCGTTCTGGCCGCAAAGCAAATTGAACGCTGAAATCAAACCGATCACCGGCTGAAGCTCCCCGTGACGACCGCCAACAAAATCACCGTTCTGCGCATCCTGCTGATTCCGGTTTTTGTGGTCGAAGTGCTGTATTACGTCGGGACGGAAAATGAAGTTCACCGGCTGGCGGCCATCCTCTGCTTCGCCGTGGCGGCCATTCTGGACGGCGTGGACGGCTACGTAGCCCGGCACTACCACCAATGGAGCGAGCTGGGCACCGTGCTGGATCCGCTGGCGGATAAATTATTACTGGTGTCCGGCATAGTGGTGCTGAGTTTCAATCACGGGCTGGCGCTGGCGGCGATTCCCCTTTGGCTGACCGGCACCATCATCGGACGCGATCTGGTGCTCGCCCTCGGCTCCATTGTGATTTGCCTGACCGTCGGCAAAATCACCGTGCGCCCGCGCCTCACCGGCAAAATCGCCACCGTGCTCCAAATGACCGTGGTGCTCTGGATTCTCCTGAAATGGACCGACTGGCATGACGCGCTGCTGAAAATCATCGGCCTGGGGGCGGGCTTGTTCACCGGCGCCTCCGGCTTGCTCTACGTCTGGGACGGCATGAAACAACTCGGCAGCCATCCGGCCAGTTCGCCGGTCTTAAAGCCGGATTAAACCGCCAAGAATTGCGGCATCCGTTAAGTGAATATAAAATTTATGGCCAAAGAAATTCAACTCCAACTCAAGGTCGGCGACCCGGCGCCGCAGTTTACCGTGGCGACCAACGGCGGCGGCACCGTTTCGCTGGCAGATTATCGCGGGAAGCATGTCATCCTGTATTTTTATCCCAAGGACAACACGCCCGGCTGCACCCAGGAAGCCTGCGCCTTCCGCGCTGAGTTTGCCGCCTTCAAGAAAAAAGGCGCGGTCGTTTTCGGCGTCAGCCCGGACCCGGTAAAAGCGCACGACAAATTCGTGGAAAAATTCCAGCTCCCCTTCCCGCTGCTGGCGGATGTGGACAAAGCCATCGTCACGGCCTACGGCGTCTGGGGCGAGAAAACCTTCATGGGCCGGAAATATCTCGGGGTCTATCGCGTGACCTTTCTCATCGGCCCGGACGGCAAGATCAGGCAGATCTGGCCCACGGTGAAACCGGAGGAACACGCGACAGAAGTGCTGGCGGCGCTGTGAAGCAGCGTTGGCGGAGCGCGGACGGGGAAGAATTTGCAACGCCATGCCGTTTGGCCCGCCCACGCGAAGTTTGGTCAATGAATTTTCCAAGTGAACACCGACTGGCAACAACTGCAAGCGCTCGCGCTCGCTGAAATTGAGGCGACCCTGGCCGCCCTCCCGCCGCCGTTGCGCGAGCAGGCGCAGCAGCTGCCGGTGACGTTCGAAGCCGTGCCCAATGCGGGGTTGCAGGCGGATGGCATTGAGCCGGACACGCTGGGATTATTCACCGGGGCGGAATTTGCCGACGAAGGAGCCGCCGTGCTGCCGGCGCAGATTATTTTATTCCTCGAAAATCTCTGGGATTTTGCGGGCGGCGAGGCCGAAATCTTTTGCGCGGAAGTGCATACGACCTTCTTGCACGAGCTGGGCCATTACTTGGGCCTGGGCGAAGATGATTTGACCGAGCGCGGGCTGGATTAGCCGGCGGCTTATTCGGCTTTTGGGAGGACGGCGCGGAAGGGGCGCGGGCGGAATTTCAACCAGCTCCCGATCACGGCCAGGCCGAATAGCGTATAACCCACGGTAAAGACCCAAGGCGGGGCGTCATAAAACAGCACGATCTGCAACCAGTGCGCGATGAAGGTGCCCGCATACGTCGCGTCGCCCGCCTGGGCGCGCAGCGTTTGCTCCCAAATCGTGAGCGGGCAGACGCCGCCGAGCCACGCTTGGACGACCACCCAGCCGATCCCCGCCAGATGCGCGGCGCGGAACCACGGATGGCGAATCCAGCGCCACCCGGCGAAACCGCCTCCCACGATGGCAACCAAGCCGCCAACCACAAACACGACGAAGCCGACGTGCGTAAACAACACGAAGTCGGCGAGCATGGAACAGGCATTGGCGCTCATGCAAGTCTCATCATCGTCATGATGGTTTACGAAGGTTCACCAGTTCCGGTCATTATTTCGCCCACGGAAGCCGCCCTCAAATCACCCTGCCGGGGCACATTTCCGCCGAGCCCGGATTGCGGGCCCGCCAGGCTCACAGCCACCGCACCAATTCCGCCAGCGGTTTGCGGCGGGTGGCGGGCAGCGGCGCCGACTCCGTTTCCACCGGGTAACCCACGGGGATGACCACCACGGGCCTGATCGAGCGGGGCCAGCCGACCAGCCGGGCAATCACGCGCGGCTTGATCCAGCCGATCCAGCAGGTGCCCAAGCCCAGTTCCGTCGCCGCCAGAACCAAATGTTCGCCGGCAATGCCCAAGTCCACCCACGGATAATTCACTCCGGAAATGGCCGGCGCGAGCCGGTGCGTGACGAAAGAGCGTTCCATGCCGAACACAATATGGACCGGCGCGACGAGCGCCCACGGCATTTTGAGGCCGGGCAGAAAGCCTTTTTCCACAATCCGCCGCCGCAACTCCGCCTCGCGCACCACGGCCAGCCGCCACGGCTGCTGGTTGCAGGCCGAAGGCGCCAACCGGGCCGCCTCCAGGATTTGGTTTAACCGCGCCTCGGCCACGGGCCGGGTTTGGTAGGCGCGACAACTCACCCGCCGGGCGATGGTCGCCGCCACCGGCATGACGACGGGCGCGGGCGCAACCGATTCGGGCGCAGCGTGGGTATCTGAATTCATGGGCTATGCTAAATTTCGAGCCAACGCACCCAGCAGGAATAGGCTGGGGCCGTCGGCGCGGCGGTCAGCATGCGGCCAGAGGAATCCGAGGACAAGCGGGAACTCCGGGAATTGCGGCGGCGGCAACGCGAATCCGGGCGTCGGCAAAATCCCGCCGCGGCGCGAAGGGCGGACCGAACGTGGCCAGATCCGCGGGCCGCGGGCTTCAATTTCGTTTCACGTTTCCTGGCATGAAATTGTTTGGTAGGGATGGTCCGCTGGACCGTCCCCGTCGCCGAGCGCAGCGTCAGGCGACGGAGCCCGAACGCTCCGCAAAGCGTCGGGCGTGATCTTGGGGAAACCTCTCGCGAAAGAGTTTTCCCTCCGTCCGTGTCAGGCGCGGACGCCGCAGCGCGGCGTCCCTACCAATCCCGCCCTCATGGCGTGGCCGGCTTGGGCTTGGTCTTGTTCGTCTTGCCGGAGGCGCGGGCGCTCTTGCGCACGGAGCGGGAGTTTGCAGACGCCGCCCGGTTAGGT
The DNA here is from genome assembly GCA_903842235.1 of uncultured Verrucomicrobia subdivision 3 bacterium. Classification (GTDB taxonomy): domain Bacteria; phylum Verrucomicrobiota; class Verrucomicrobiia; order Limisphaerales; family UBA11358; genus UBA11358. The sequence goes on along the minus strand of CAIMLG010000142.1, from coordinate 14,433 downwards.
TTGAAGTTGATTATTTGGCCAGTTCGGCAACCAGGCTGTCCCGCGTCATGAAGGAGGTGATCAACTTGGCCAACTCCAGCGCGTCGGCGCGCCGGCCGCCGGCGGCGAGCAGCCGGGCGCTGGCGCAGATGGCCTCATCCCGCGACATAAAGGACGTCATCTTGGTCACGGCCGTCCGGGTGTCTTCCACATCGCCGGCCCGGGCGGCGTCTTGGGCAATGGCCGCCAGTGCCGCATCCTTGTCCATGAACGAAGTCATGCCGGCGGCGGCGCTGATGCGCACCTTGAGATCCTTGGCCAGGTTGGTCAACCTTAACGCCTCATTCTCCGCTGCCACCGGCGGGGAAACGATCAGCTTTTGGCCAATCTTCAGGTGCATCGAGTCCAGGCCGGGATTCAGTTCTTTTAACTGGGCGATGGGCACATGATGCCGCTGGGCAATCCGGGCGAGGCTGTCGCCCCGCTGAACGATGTAAACGCCCGGCTCCTCTGCTGACTCTGGCAAACTTGCCGTCACCGTAATTTGCTGGCCTGCGTTTTGGAAGGGAGTCTTCATTCCCGGCACCTGCGAAACGAGCTGTGTCATGCTGTTCATCATCGCGCCCATCATTTCGGTCATATTGCTGGCCAGTTGCTTGCTGGTCTCCGCCACCAGCGACGATGGATCGTCCGGCAACGCCTGAAACGTGTCGTAAAGTTCGGGCGCGCGATCGCGGAAATTCTTTTCCGCCGCCGCCAGCGTCGGGGCTTCGGGCAAATCGGCCTTGGAGCAAAGCTTCCACTCGCCCTGCCGTTTCCCCCAGATGGCCGTGGCCAGCGCTTGGTTGGTTTGCTGGGGCACAAAGACGGCGGCCAGTTCCTCCCGATAGACCATGATTCCCCTCGGCTTAATCTGCCGGACCCAAGCGCGGTTTTCCTCGGTCATGGTGACGGTGACGGCCCCGGCCGGCAGGCGCGGCGAATCAATGACGTAGCGGTTCATCGCGGCGGTGGGGTCGCTGCCTACCAAGCCGATGGCAAACCGCGCCACGCAGCCTTCGGGGGTGTTGGTATTCGCCAACTGCGCCAGCTCGGCGAAGCTGCGGTTCACGGGGTAGGTGCGGAACAGATGGGCTGCTGGCACCGCCGGTTTCGCCGTCGGCAGGCTGACAGGCATGATGGTCGTGACACTGTTTTCCACCAGTTTGTAGCGGATTCTGATGCCACGCGGGTTTTGGCTCGCGCCAAGAACTTTCATGATACCCACGTCGCCATCATGGGTGCGAAACACGATATAACTGACTTGCTGGGTCGCCTTGTCTAGGATCATGGCGTTGATGTAAACATCCGGGAGATTGGGCTGATCACCGGCAAAAAACGGCGACGATTGCAGCGCCTGCATGACAGCGCCAGCTGTAACCGAATCAAAACCGGTCCAACCATTTTGGTAGTGCGGCGGCTGCCCGAGGTATTTGAACCCGGCGCGACCATCCGGGTAGTGGCTGCCAAGCACATCCACGCCGCTGGTTTTCAACCAGTCATAAATCGGATCGCCGGGGCCATTGAGGTTGGTGAAGGCGGTGCCGAACTGCTGATTGGCCAGCTGCCGGAGACTTTCGGTCAAAGCGGCGGGCGGCGGGCAGAATTCACCAGTGCGGAAATCCAAGCAGGCTTGGGCCGGATTGTCATCAAAAGCCGTCACCACCCGCTCCACCACCGGGCCGAAGGCCAGCGTGGGCGCGGCGGCGGGCGCGGTTGATGTTGCTGGAGCAGCTTGGCTCTGGTTGTCTGGCCGCAGTGGGAAGTTCATCATCACCTCGTGGTTGCCATCTGTCAGTTGAACCGGGTAGCTGTTGGCATAACACCAGTAACCCCCAACCATGACGTTGATATAATGGTGGCCATAGCAGCCCAAGTTCCATGTGCGGAATTCAAACCGGCCTTCGCTGTCGGTGTGATGTTCAGTTTTGCGTCGGGCGCCTTCGGGCATAATAAAAAAATAGTCACTGACCACAGCATCGGGCAGAGGCTTTCCGGTGGCGGCATCCGTCACGGTGCCCTTGACCGTGATGTTGGCATCAGCGGGGTTGAGGTGATCTATTTTCCAAACCAGGTAAGCGGGCCAAAGAAAACGAGGCGTGATGGCAATCAGGATGCAAAGCAAAACTCCACCAGCCAGAACGCTCCAATAAAGCCTGGATGCCTTCCGGCCTTCATGTTCAGTTTGAGCCTCGTCACCTCGGCTGCTACCGGGAGTATGCACCGCGCGCCAAACGCGGCGGATCATGAACGAATCTATTAGGACTATAAAAACCAAGGCTACCGGTATGAGCAGCAGGACAATCGGCCCAAAGGGTGAGGTCAAAGAACCGTGCAATGTAAACCCCAAAACCTGAGGCCACAAAATAAATGGGCTGACAATAATCCCATCCACGATGAGTAGCGGGAACAGCAAGCCGTCGAACACCGCCAGCCACAGGCCGTGGAGTTTTCCCGCCGAGCGGCGGATTTGGGAGACGGCCAGCCAGCCGAGGATGGTCGCGCCGAGGGGTGCGGTGAATCCGGCGATCGGGAGCGTGAGCAGCAATACCTCAAGCCAACTAGGAAGATAGCGAACATCATAGAGCACCAGAAACTTCACCAGATAAAAGAGGAAAAACGCCGCAGCCCAACACGCTCCGACAATGGCCGTACGCGAGAAGCGCGGTTCGTGATTCGTAGCAGCCGATGTGAATCGGCTCTGACTTTCAGTTTGAGCGGACTCACGTCCGCTGCTACCCGGCGGAGTTGCCGTAATCGTTTCCACCATCGTCTTCACCTCGCTGACCTGCTGGTAGCGGAGTTCGGGCTGCTTTTCCAAGGCGCGCAGCACCACGGCATCCAGGCGCACGTCAATCTGCACCTTGGTGGAGGGCGCTTCGAGCCGCTTGCCGGGCAGTTCGCCGGTGAGCATCTGGTAAAACACCACGCCCAGCGCATAAATGTCCGCCCGGTGATCCACTTCGCCCGGCGCCTGAATCTGCTCGGGCGACATATACTGCGGCGTGCCCATGACGCGGGATGCGTCGGTCAAGGTAGGGTCATCGCGCTGCGATGACCGGTCCGGACGCCCCAGCGGGGCGTCCCTACCTTCGATGATCTTCGCCAGCCCAAAATCCGCCACCTTCACCCGGCCGCGCCGGTCCATGAGAATATTCTCCGGCTTGATGTCGCGGTGGACGATGCCCTGATCGTGGGCCAATTGCAGCGCATCGCAAATCTGCGGCACGATGGCCAGCGCCTCATGCGCGGAGATGCGGCTGGCTTGGAGCAATTGCCGCAGGTTCACGCCATCCACGTATTCCATGAGGAAGAAATAGAGTCCGGCATCGGTAGGGCGGTGCTGCTGCGCCGCCCCGTCTCCAAGGCCGAGCGGCAGCTCGGCCCTACCAAATTCATACAGCGTGACGATGCCGGGGTGATTTAGCCGGGCGAGCGCCTGGGCTTCGCGGGTGAACCGGGCGGCGAAGGCTGGCTCCGAACCGATGCCGGGCGGGAGGATTTTCAGGGCGACCAGCCGGTTCAGTTTTATTTGCCGGGCTTTGTAAACCGCCCCCATGCCGCCCTTGCCGATCAGCTCAAGGATTTCGAGCTGCGGAAACAGGGGGGCGATTTCCGCCACCGTCGGCGGGACAAAAGCGGCGCGGCCAGCGGCCTCGTCCGTGGGTGCCACGCCCGAGGGAAAGCCGGCCTGAATGAGACATTCCGGGCACAGCCCCAGTGGCCCATCCGGGGCAAGGGGTTTCTGGCAGCTCGGGCAAATTCGTTTCGTATCCATAGGATTCCTTTGCCCTCTGCTTCGGGAAAACGGGCGAAAGGTTACAGGCGAACGGGATTAAAGCAGAAAGTTCGGGATGGCGAACAGCCTAAACCGGTCAACGTCCTGCCAAGACGGCAAAGAGGTGGCGGAGTTCGTCATCCACGTCGCCGGGCTGGGCGGTGGTCTGGGCAATTTCGTCCCGCAGCAATTGCCGGTAGCGCTGGCGCAGCCGGTGCACGGCCACCTTGACGGCGCCTTCGTTCATGCCCAAAAGCCCGGCGAGTTCGGCGTAAGGCTGCGTGTCGCGTCCGCCCACGAGGCAGGCACTCAGGCGGGCGAACAACTCGCCCTTGCCGGTGCGCGCATATTCCGCCCGCAGATTTTGCAAAACGGTGTCGAGCAGCGTCAGCGCCCAGCGCCGTTCGTAGCTTTGCTCCGGCGTGAGTTCATCGGCCGGCTCATGGCCGTAGCGGGTTTCCGCGCTGTCCAACTGCACGGGGATATGCGGCACGCCGCCGCCGCGTTTTTGCGCGCGCCCCTTGTCCCATTCATCGGCCAGAAAGCGCTGCAAGGCGGTCAGCAAAAACGTGCGGAACCGGCCCCGGTCGCGGTCGGCATCCGCCACCCAGCGGCGTTCCAGCAGGCGGAGGAAGAAGGCCTGGGTCAAATCCTGCGCATCATGGGCGGCATAACCCCGGCGGCGAACGTAGGCGTAAAGCGGATACCAGTAGGTCTGGCACAGCCGGGCCAGCGCCGCGTGGGCCCGGGCGGAGTCCGGCTGCGCCGCCGCCAGCACCAAGGACCAATGGGTGGTGGCAAACACGGCCCGGGGTTGGACGGGAGCGGAACTGGAATCGGGGGTGGCGGCCATGCAACCACAGATTAGGAAAAAGCCACCCAAGGTTACAGGCAAATGGCACGGAGACCTGAGGGCTGGATTATCCGAGGGGAAAACGGCGGAGGCCCGCTACTTTTTCTAATTAGATTAATTCTAAACCAGTTGACAGCGGCGGTTTGAATTCCCAATATCCCGTCAGTTCGTTTGAACCACTGAAACCAAAAACCAAGGATACACATTATGGCTATTCCCGTCGGCTCAAAAGCCCCTGATTTCACCCTCAAATCCAAAACCGCGTCCGGCCTGATGGACGTGAAGTTGAGCGACAGCTTCGGCAAGGCCAACACCGTGCTGCTGTTTTTCCCGCTGGCCTACACCAGCGTCTGCACGGCGGAACTGTGCGACGTCTCCAACGGCCTGAGTTCGTTTGCCGGGGCGAACGTCATCGCCATCAGCGTGGACAGTCCATTCTCGCAGGAAGCGTGGGCCAAGACCAACAACATCCAGGCCACGCTCGCCAGCGACTTGAACAAGACCGTGACCAAGGCCTACGACGTGTTGTTTCCGATGCTGGCCGGCGTGGGCGACACCTCGGCGCGCGCCGCGTTCGTCATTGATAAAGCCGGCGTGGTGCAATACAGCGAGCAAACCCCGACGCCGAAAGATCTGCCGAATTTTGAAGCGGTCAAGGCGACGCTGGCAAAATTGAAGTAAGCCGACCGCGGGCCCAATTCAAACGCCGTCACGGAACGCAAGTTTGGTGACGGCGTTTCATTTTTTGTCGCGCGAAGCACGCGAAGTCCCGCCGGACTTTTAAAAATAGCCCGGCGTTTCAGCGCCGGGGGCTTGACGCAAACCGAATCAGTCCCGGAAGGACGGCTGAGCCGCATTTCGTTTCCGTCGTCCCTCCGGGACTCGACCCCATCGCAACCCAAACCCGGCATTGAAACGCCGGGCTATTCCCGGTCGTTCCTTCGGAACCAAGACAGCCCGCCGGCTCCGCGCGACCCATTCTTTATCTACATCTGTAAAGAATCCCCTTGACATTCTCCACACTTGTAGAGAATATCAACCCATGTCCAAGCCCCCCGTTGAATTGACCGAATCCGAATGGTCCATCATCAAGGCCATTTGGGAGACCGAACCCTGCACCGCGCCCGTCATCCAGGAAAAGCTTTTAAAGCCCACCGGCTGGACGTATTCCACCGTCCGCACGCTGATGGACCGGATGGTGACCAAGGGCGTGCTCACGGCGAAGAAGGCCGGCAAGCTGACGATTTACCAATCGGCCATCACCCGCGTCCAGGCGCAGAGCGGCGAGCTGGTTTATGCGCTCAAGCACGCCTTCAACGGCGCGCTCACGCCGATGGTGCAATGCCTGCTGGACACGCAGGATGTTTCCCGCGCGGAACTGGATGAGCTGAAGCAGATCATCGCGACCCACGAAGCGGCGGGTGCCCCGGCAAAACCAGCCGGAAAGGCCGGCAAGAAAGGCCAGTCATGATCCAGCAATGGCTCACCTCACCGGAGTGCGCAAACATCGTCAAGGCGCTTTTACACACCTTGTGGCAGGGCGCAGCGGCCGCGGTGCTGCTCAGCTTCGGCCTGCGGCGGATGGAGAATCCGGTCGCGCGCTACCGCTGTTCGCTGGCGGCGCTGGGCGGCGTGCTACTGGCGGGCCTGGTCACTTGGGCCGTGCTGAATCGTCCAGCACCGCCGTCAATTTCGGCCAAGCCCGCACCATCAATCCCCACCATCAGCCCGCCGACGGAGCCCAACCAACTGCCGCCGCTCGTGGTCCATTTTTCGCCCGTGGAACCAAAGCCTATGCCGTTGCCGTGGTCGGCTTGGCTGGCGCTCGGTTGGCTGGCGGGCGCCACCGGCATGATTTTTCGCGGCGGCTTCAAGGTCGCCGGCGCGGAACGCCTGCGCCATGCCTCGCGCCCGCTGGACAACCCGCAAATCGCCAGCCTGCTGGCCGACGCCCGCCGCGCGGTGGGGTTAACCCGGCGGATTCGCCTGGCGGCCACGGATCAACTGACTTCGCCAGCCGTCGTGGGCGTGCTGGTGCCCACGCTGATCCTCCCGCTCTCACTGATGACCACGCTGACGCACGAACAGCTTCGGTTCATCCTCCTGCATGAATTGGCCCACATCCGGCGCGGCGACTATCTCGCCAGCCTGTTTCAACTGTTCGCCGAGGCGCTGCTCTTCTTCAACCCGGCCGTGTGGTGGATCAGCCGGCAGATGCGGATTGAGCGCGAAGCCTGCTGCGACGCGCTGGCCATTGAACTGAGCGGGGCGCCGGTGGCTTACGCCAAAACGCTGGTGGCCGTGGCGGAAACGGTCTTGTCCCCTGCCCCAACCGCCGCGCTGGCGTTCGGCGACCAGCCGGAACCCACCTCCCTGCGCGACCGCGTGCAACGGCTGCTGGTGCCCGGCTACCGGCCGGCGCTGCGGCTCACGTGGCGGGCCATGCTCATGGCGCTGGTGGTGGGTGGCGGATTGCTGTTCCTCTCCGCCGTCGGCACCCGCGTCACCGTGGCCGCCATCCTCTCGCCGCAGGAGCGCATCGAGCGGATTGAAAAGAAGATGACTGAGCTGGGCGAAGGTTCGGATTTGAACCTGACACCGGAACAGGCAGAGCAAGCGCCAAAAGTGGAAATTTCCGGCCAAGTGCGCGTAGAAGATGGCGCGCCCCTGCCAAAGTATTTCTGGCTACAGACGATCTCCATGGTCAAATACAACTCCAGCGGATCCTCCACCACGGTGAACAGCGATGGTAATTTCCAATTCATGACCCGCCCCGGGCAACTCATCTTGTCGGCGGAAATTCCCGGCTACGCTCCCGCCCAAATCGGCCCGTTGATGTGTTCTGGCACCAACCGGATAGACAACCTGGAACTCGTCATCGGGCGCGGATTCACGGCAGCGATTGAAGTAACCGAGGCGGGGACCGGCAAGCCCCTGGCAAGCGCGCGGGTGGAAACACGGCATTGGCTGCGCGGAGGCAACCAGACAAGCTTCCGCGAAACTCATCTAACGACCGATGAACACGGCATGGCAGCAATGACCAATGCCGCCGACCTGCCGCTTGAAGTCAAAGTCAATGCGCCTGGCCATGAAATCCTGACCACCACCTTTCCGAACGTGAAGTCCGGCCAGCCATTAAAATTAGAACTGAGGCCTGGTAAAAAAACTTCCGGTCTAGTGCTCGACAAGGTAACCGGCCAGCCCATCGCTGGTGCGACCGTGCAGATACGGTATGAAAACGGCCCAAATCGCATGCGCTATGAGTGGGATGACCCCACCCGTTTAGTTGCCAGATCCGATGCAAGCGGTCGTTTCACGGTGGATCAACTGCGGAGCGACACGATCTACTGGCTGGGCATCTCGATGCCTGAACACGAGTCGGTGATTCTGGAGCGCGTCCGGGCCGGCAATGATTCGCTTGTGGCCCGACTCGGGCCGGAACTGGTGGTAAAAGTTATCTTGACCGGCGACTTGTCACGACTGGCCAAATCGTGGGGCGGACAGGGCGGCAAGCAAATTTCCTATGTCATCGAGCAAAACTTCGGCGACGACCGCAGTGGTTTTGGGCATAACGCGGACGTGAAAATCACCAACGGAATTGGCTATTTTCAGTTTACCAACCGCGCGGCGTCCCGCGTGCAAATTGAAGCACTGGGCAACACCGTTTGGCGCGACATAACGGCGCCGGTGGAGAATTGGCAAATTGAGATCGCCCCCGCCACTGCGGCGGGCTCCTCAGACGCCACCCAGACACCAAAGCGCGAAGTGGTGTTCCGTTTCCAACCTCCCTCCGGTGTGCCGCCGCGCGGGACGGTGGAGGTGGACAATCAGGAACTACAAATCACCAACAGCCAAGTGCGCCTGAATATCCCCATTGGCAGCCGAACCCAAATTGAACCCAAACGCATGGTGGGCTACTGGTTTGACCACTGGAATATCGGGCGTGATAAAGCACTGTGGATCGAAGTGACCAACGGCCCCGGCCCGCTGGTGGTGGACATTCCGCTAATTCCCGCCGGCGCCATCTATGCCAAAGCGCGCAATACGGATGGCACGCTGGCGGGCGGATTATTATTTGGTGTAACAGAGATAAAGCGGGCCCCGGGACGCGGCGATAGCACGCTAGACGGCGGCAGCGACAGCAACTCCGGCACGGCTCCACGCCAATGGGTTTCCGGGCCGCTGCCGCTGGGCGGGACGTATCAAATCCACGGCTGGCGCGGCAATTCCTTCTGCGTGAGTCAGCCCATCAACCTCACGGAAGCCCAGCCGGATGCCGAAGTGGAATTGCAGTTTTCGCCGGGAAAAACCTTTGACGGCGCGCTGCTGGACCCCGAAGGCAAACCGGTTCGGGATGCGGAAGTGAAAGTTTCCTTCAACCTGGCGGACAACCACGGCTTCGGGTTGAAATCGGTCTTCACCGATGAGCGCGGCCGGTTTCAGTTCGAAAACCTGACGCCCGGTCTGGGCGAATATTTCGTAACCGCCGAAACCCCGGGAGCCATGGCGGAGCGGGTGAAACTCAAATTTGGTCCGCAGCCCCAAATCATCCGGCTCCAACCCGGTCACATTCTGGCCGGCCGCGTGGTGGAGGCCGGCACCGGTTATCCGATTCCCGGCATGGAGGTGCGAGCGATGGATTACGAGCGCTCAAATCTCCCCATGGTCACGACCAAAACGGATGCGGATGGATTCTTTAAGTTTACCTCCCTGGGCGATGCCAACTACGCGTTTTATCCGAATGATGCACAGTTGCTCGGCGATCATAATAATAACGCTCAACAACGTTTCCATGCCGACGGCCGCACCAATCTGACGCTGAAGGTGAAGCTTTATGAGTGGAGCAAGGTGAAGGCGAAGGTGCCCGATACCGCAGTGGCAGCAACCAATGTCACGGGTATTTTAATGGATCCCAATTTCCGCAAAAAGCTTCAAGCCCTGGAGCAGCGCAACGGGTCGGAAACTTTGCCTGAACCAGAGGTAACCACGACGAGCGGGCGGGGCATCAATAAAATCACCCTCCCCACTATTTCCATGCCCGTCACGGAAGACGCCGATCAACTGACCCAAGATGGCAAGCTGCTTTATGAAATGGGCAAGCGGGACGCCGCGACCGCCAAGTTGAAGGCGGCCCTGGCCCTGGAAACCAATAATGCCACGGCGCTTTACTATCTCAACTTGGCACAAGCCACATCCGCGCCACCGCAGTTGGTTTACACGGCTCTGGGACGGCAGAAAATCGTGACCCAGCTGGAGCAAATCAAATTCGACCAGTTTGGCCCGATGGAGGGACTGCCGCTGGCCGAAGTGGTGCGCCAAGTGGCGGCGGAATCCAAGCAGCGCGATCCCGACGGAAAGGGACCCAATTTCGTGATCAATCCCAATCCGGACTGGTCGGGCCAGCCCGGCGCGGTGCCAGCGGGCTTCATCCTTCCCAAGGGAGACCATGGGCCGGCTGGCGGGGGCGTTGATCCGGCCACGGGACTGCCGACCGCGCCCGTTGCTGAGGCGGGCGGGACTAATAGTGAAGCGGTGGATTTGGGCGCATTCGTTGTAAAACTCCCCAGCCTGACGGACGTCAAATTGGTTGACGTGCTGGCGGCGGTGGTGCGCGGCGCGTCCGAGCCGATCCATTATTCGGTTCAGGATTTTGGCATTGTCTTTGCCCCGGGAAAGCTAGTGCAACCGCTTTCCACGAGGACTTTCGAGGTGGATACGAACTCCTTCCTGAACGCTTTGCGAAAAGGCACTGGCAGACAGACCAACAGCATTCCCGTCACGGCCTTGAGTTTTTTCAGCACGCTGGGAGTGGATTGGAAATCGCCTCAGGGTAAAACGATGTTCTACAGTGACAGTCGCGGACAGTTGTATGTGCGAGCTACGGAAGCTGATCTGGATAAGATAGAGCGGGCCATCCAAGAGCTCAACTCCACCCCGCCGCAAATTCACCTCAAGGCGCGGTTTATCGAGGTGGCACAAAATGACCGTGAGCCTTTCGGCTTTAGTGCTTTTCTGGGACAAGTTAATTCGAACGGGGCGACCGCCACTGCAAGTTCGGTTTCCTCATCCCGCGCGGAGCCGAACACAGCCAGCCAGCCAGCCAGCGCTTTTCCTGGCGGACCGGCGGTCAGCAAGACGGCGATGGCAACCCCGGGTGCCTCCATCACCGGCATATTAACGGCCCCCAATTTTGGCACGGTTATGGAGGCACTGCGGCAGCGCGGCGGTTTCAAAATCCTGGGTGAGCCGGAGGCCAGCACCACCAGCGGGAGAACCGTGCAAATGAGACAGACAACCCGCGTGACGATCGTCACTAATTTTGCGTTGCTGGAGACGGCCACCAATACGGCAATGGAGCCACAGACCAGCGTGCTGGAAACCGGTCCAATTTTGGAAACCACCGCCACTGTTTTAGCTGATGGCTACACGATTGATTTACCCATCCAGGCAACCATCACGGAATTCTTGGGCTACGAACAACCGACCAATTCAATCGTTTTGCATGATCAGGCCGGGAGGAAAATATCGGTGCCAGCGGTGCAGCCCCGGGTGGCAGTGCGCCAAGCCGGCACCCACATCAAGATTTGGGATGGCCAGACGGTGGTTCTGGGCGGATTGATCAGCACCTCTGTCCAAACTACCCAAAGCCAGATGCCACTGCTCGGAAATTTGCCACTCTTGGAGCCGCTCTTTCGACACGAGGCCAAGAACGAGATTAGGAAAAATCTCATGATCTTTGTCACCGCAACTCTGGTGGATTCGGCCGACAACCGAATTCATACCGACGAAGACCTGCCCTTCGCGCAATGCGGGGTTCCACCGCAGTCATCGCCGGCGAAATAAATCGTCGTCACCGGATTGTCACCAGGAATTCACCCAGTCGTCTTTGCGTTTGCCGCCGGGCGCGCTAGGTTGTCCGCATGGTGCCGCGCATTTTGATGGTGGACGACGAGAACGACTTCGTCGAACTGGTGAAGTTCCGCCTCGCCCATCTGGGCTGCGAGTTTCTCGTGGCCAACGACGGCGTGCAGGCCTTGAACCAGGCGCGCGAGGGCAAGCCGGATTTGATTCTGCTCGACATCCTGCTGCCCGACTTGGACGGTCTGTCCGTCGGCGAAATTCTGCGCCGCCAGCCCGCCACCAAGAAGATCCCCATCATCTTCATGAGCGCCCTGAGCAGCGCTGTCACCAAACGCACCGCCGCCCTGCAGGCCGAGGATTTTTCCACCAAGCCGCTTGACCTTAACCGCCTCGAAAAGCGCATCCTGGAGCTCCTGCCCACCGGAATTGCCGTCCATTAACCGTCGGTAAATTGCGCCGCGCTTTTCTTGACAGGAAAGCGGGCAGTGTTCATTTTTATCCGGTTGTTATTAAGTAAATAAATGAGCACATCACACAATCTTTTCGGCACCTTGCAAACCTTTGAACTGGGCAACGGCCAGCCGGGAAAATTCTATTCGCTGCCCGCCTTGGAAAAAGCCGGCGTCGGCCCCATCTCCAAACTGCCGGTGTCCATCCGCATCGTGCTGGAATCCGTCCTGCGCAACTGCGACGGCAAGAAAGTCCACGAGGCGAACGTCAAGGAACTCGCCAACTGGCAGGCCAACGAGACGCGCACGGCGGAAATTCCATTCGTGGTTGCGCGCATCGTCTTGCAGGACTTCACCGGCGTGCCGCTGCTCGTGGATCTGGCCGCGATGCGCACCGCCGTGGCGAAGCTGAACAAGAATCCCAAGATCATCGAGCCGCTCGTGCCGGTGGATCTGGTGGTGGATCACTCGGTGCAGGTGGATTTCGCCGGCGGCGCGGATTCGATGGCGAAGAATTTGGATTTGGAATTTACCCGTAACCGCGAACGTTACCAGTTTTTGAAATGGGGCATGCAGGCGTTCGACACGTTCAAGGTGGTGCCGCCGGGCATCGGCATCGTGCATCAGGTGAATCTCGAATATCTCGCCAAGGGCGTGCTGAACGCGGGCGAGGTTTATTATCCCGACACGCTCGTCGGAACCGACTCGCATACCACGATGATCAACGGCCTCGGCATTGTCGGCTGGGGCGTCGGCGGCATCGAAGCCGAAGCGGGCATGCTCGGCCAGCCGGTTTATTTCCTCACGCCAGACGTCGTCGGCGTGCACCTGACCGGCGCCATCCGCGAAGGCGTCACCGCCACGGATGTTGCGCTCACCGTCACGCAGATTCTCCGCAAGGCGAAAGTCGTCGGCAAGTTCGTGGAATTCTTCGGCCCCGGCGCGGCAGCGTTGCCGCTCGTGGACCGGGCGACCATCGCGAACATGGCCCCCGAATACGGCGCGACGATGGGCTTCTTCCCGATTGACGCCGAGTGCGTGAATTATTTGAAGGCGACTGGCCGCAGCGACGAAGCCGTCAAGACTTACGAGAACTATTACAAGGCGCAAGGCTTGTGGGGCATTCCGAAAAAGGGCGATATCCAGTATTCGCAGGAATTGGAACTCGACCTCAGCAAGGTGCTGCCCAGCGTGGCCGGCCCGAAACGCCCGCAAGACCGCATCGAATTGCCGAAGCTGAAAAGCGAATTCACCACGGCGTTCTCGAAGCCGGTCGCCGAAAATGGTTTTGGCATGAAGGCCGAAGACCTCGGCAAAACCAAGGCCGATGTCACGCTCAACGGGCACAAGTCCACCATCGGCCACGGTTCGGTGCTCATCGCCGCCATCACGAGCTGCACGAACACCAGCAATCCGAGCGTCATGCTCGCCGCCGGCCTGCTCGCGAAGAAAGCCGTGGAACGCGGCCTGACCGTGAATGCGTCCGTCAAAGCCTCGCTCGCGCCCGGCTCCCGCGTGGTCACGGATTACCTGGACAAGACCGGCTTGCAACCGTTCCTTGACCAGCTGGGCTTCAACCTGGTCGGCTACGGCTGCACGACATGCATCGGCAATTCCGGCCCGCTCGCCGCGCCGATTGAAGACGCGGTGGTGAAAAACAATCTGGTCGCGGCGTCCGTGCTTTCCGGCAACCGCAATTTCGAGGCGCGCGTGCATCAGAACATCAAGGCGAACTTTCTCATGTCGCCGCCGCTCGTCGTCGCCTTTGCGCTCGCGGGCCGCGTGGACATTGACCTGGCCAACGAAGCCCTCGGCACGGGCAAGGACGGCAAGCCGGATTATCTGCGCAACATATGGCCAAGCTTGAAAGAAGTGCGCGACCTCATGCAGGCTGCGTTGCAGCCGGATGTGTTCCGCCGCCTCTACCAAGATTTCGCCGCGCAGAATCCGAAGTGGAACGAAATTTCCTCCAGCACCGGCAACGTGTATGAGTGGGACCGCCAGTCCACCTATATTCAGGAACCGCCGTTTTTTGAGAATTTCTCGATGACGCCCGGGGCCATCGCTCCCATCACCGGCGCCCGCGCGCTCGGCATTTTTGGCGACAGCGTGACCACCGACCACATTTCGCCCGCCGGCTCGTTCAAGAAGACGACGCCCGCCGGAAAATATCTGGTTGAGCACGGCGTCGCGGTGGAAGATTTCAACAGCTACGGCTCGCGGCGCGGCAATGATCGCGTGATGACGCGCGGCACGTTCGCGAACGTCCGCATCAAGAACCTCATGGTGCCCGGCGTGGAAGGCGGCGTGACCAAGCTGCAGCCGTCCGGCGAACAGGTCAGCATCTACGACGCCGCGATGAAATATCAGGCGGAGAAAACCCCGCTGGTCATCATTGCCGGCCAGGAATACGGCACCGGCTCCTCGCGCGACTGGGCGGCGAAAGGCACGAACCTCCTCGGCGTGAAAGCCGT
>CAIMLG010000141.1 GCA_903842235.1 uncultured Verrucomicrobia subdivision 3 bacterium | reverse complement strand
GTGGTGCTGTAAACCGTCGTCCAACTGCTGGCATTCAGGGAAACTTGAATCTGATAGCTTTGGGCAAAAGCCGCATCCCAAAGCAGCTTTACCTGGTCAATCAGATTGGTTGCCGCGGTATCGACGTAGAGCCACTGCGGATCACTGTTAAGACTGGCCCAGTACGAATTTGTTTTGCCATCGGCGGCGTTCGGCGCTGCATGACCACTGCTGCTCGAAGAGACCGTAACGGATTTCTTGAACGCCAGATTGGCTTTGTTGGTCCAGGAATAGGGGGACAGATTCCAAAGGTCGGCGGTATAGAAGTGCGGGGCATACCACGACCGGTCCGATGCCCACTTGGCCAAGCCTTCGGGGGAATTATTGTCCGAGTAATTGATGGTAAAAATCCCGTTGTCGCCGGTGCCCGCACAAAGGTTTGGCATGTAGAAGAGTTCCCCCCATTCGCCCTGCCCGCTAAAGAGATTGATGGCCGTGGTCCACGGGCCCGTGGGCGTGGGCGCAAATTGCGCTTGAACCGTCGTGCTTAAGGCGGGCATGGAAATGGCCACATAATTATACGGCGCCATCCGGGCGATGGACGAAACGCCCACGTTATTGGTGTTGCCCCCGGTGCTGGCCTGAGTATGGTCCGTCACCCACAAACTGCCATTCCAATACGTCCATGCGGAACTGACGGTCAGTCTTCCCACCGGCACGCGCGCCACCTTTTTCCCCCAGTAGGAGTAATAAAAATTATCGTCGCCCCGGACCATCGCGCCGTAGTCGTCGGCGCCGGGGGAAGCAATGGGGGTGATGCTGTCCAGCGTCAACGCCGGCAACGAAAGCTGCCCGATCGCCGTGCCGACGCGGTGAATGTCGGGGCTGATTTCCGTCAGCAACACCAAAACCTTGTCGCCTTCCACCACGCTGTCGCCCATCCAAAAAAGATTGGTCGGATTGGCCGGCACGAAGAAACTCGCGCCATTTTTGTTCATGGTGTACAGATTGGTGCCCACCTGATGCACGAACGCGTTGCGCGGAAAAGCCACGTTGCCGCGCACATTGGAATAAAACTTCGCGGGCGAAACGAACGAGTCATTGAAAAACCACGCCACGCTGCCGTCGGGCAGCGCCACCGATTTTTGCTGATCCCCGCCGGTCCAGGCGGAGCTGTTGGTCTGGGCGTAATCCCACTGGCCCCACCGCCAAATATAGGTCAGGGGAATATCCCAGCCACTGTCTTTGTTCAAATCCAGGATTTGCACATCGTCCAGCCAGTAATTGGCCGCCGTTTGAAAATTGAAGGCGATGGCGACGGTGCCCGAGGCTTTGAAGGGATAGATATATTCCTGATAACTTTTGTCATTCGTGGAAATCTGGAATGGGATTTGGGGGAACATCGGCGTGGCCCCCAGCAGATTCACCCCAAGCTTGGAGCGCAGCACATCGGTGCTGGCCCAAAAACGCAGGACGTAGGTGTTGGTGCTGCTGGCCGGGAACGAACTGCTGACCAGTTGCACCGCATTGCTGGCGGTGCCGGCATTGCTCACCGTGATCAGCAACGCATTCGTGCCTCCATGCTTGGGACTGTTGGTGTTGCTAAAAATAGCCGCGCCGCCGCTGGCCAAACTCGTGCTCCAACTGCCCAAACCGCTCTCAAATCCGCCGTTCGTCAACAATTGGGCGGCGGCTTCCATCGACAGCACGGAATATAAAACTGCGATACAGACCGGTGTGAGCAGAAAGCGGCTCCTCAGCCAAAATGACAGGCACCTTAAATAAAACATGCTGATTTTTAATTATAATACATTGTCGGCAACGACAATGGCATCACCTAAACAGGTGATTTTCATTCCGCTTAACAATTACAAATACAATAGAAACCACATAAATTTCACCGCCGCGCGCCGGTTGGTGGTTTGGACCGATTTCCAACTACCCGAGCGACTGGCACTTGATTTCAATTGTGCGCCGCAGCGTTAAATTATCAGCCGCTAGCCGGGGTGGCGCCGACGCTATTTTTTGCGACATGGCTGGCCGAGATATTTCAACACCGCTTCGGTGCGGGAATGCACATGAAGTTTTTCGTAGATATGCTTCAAATGGGTGTGAACCGTATCCGCGCTGACCGAAAGGCGGTGGCCGATTTCCTTGATCAGATACCCCTTGGAAAGCTCGTCCAAAATGGCCTCTTCCCGCGGCGAGAGATTCTGCTCCTTCGCCGGCGCCGGGGAATTATCATGAAACGATTCGATGACCCGGCGCGCAATTTGGCTGCTCATTGGCGCCCCGCCGAGTTTAACGTCCTGAATCGCCGTGAGAATGTCCGCCGGCTTGGCCCGCTTAAGCAGATACCCACTGGCGCCGGCTTTGAGCGCCCCAAAGATCCGCTCGTTGTCTTCGTAAACTGTGAGAATCAGAATCCGCGTGGCCGGGCAAAGCTTCTTCAGCTCGCTCGTGCAAATAATGCCGGACATGTTTGGCAGGTGAATATCCATCAGCACCACATCGGGGTGCAGCGGCGGGAGGAGCTTGAGAGCGCTTTCGGCAGTATCGCAGGTGCCAACGCAGCGGTAACCGGGGGCGTCATTGACAAATCCGGCCAAGCTGGCACGGAAGTCACGATCGTCTTCAACTACGGCGACTTTAATTGACATATTTCAAGCTTGGGGCAGCGGCAAATTCATCACATAGGTGGCGCCGGCATCCACTTGGGATTGGCATTCAAAGCGGCCGCCGATTTTTTCCAGCCGGCGGCGGATGTTGATGAGCCCGTCTTTGCCTTCGCCTTCCGGCGCGGTGGCGAACCCGCAGCCATTATCTTCCACAATAATTTGCAAGCCCTGATCCTGCCAGCGAATTCGCAGCCACAGCTCGGTGGCGCGGGAATGTTTGGCGCTGTTATTCATTGCTTCCCGCACGCACAGGCACAGGTGGTGGCGCATTTCCGAACTCAAGAACCGGTCCGGCAGGTTTTTATCCACTTCCAGCCGGCAGTTGATGTGGGTGTGGGCAAAAAACTCCTCGGCCACGTGGCACAAATAGGCCGCCAGACTGGCCAGGGAGTCATTGGCGGGGTTGACCGCCCACACAATCTCATCCAGTGACACGACCATCTGCCGGGACTTTTCCGAAACCTGTTTAAAGTGCTCGCGGGCGGTGTCTGGCACCCGCAGATCACTGCTTTTGACCTCGCTCAGAAACTTGATTTGCGTCAGCGACGCGCCCAAGTCATCGTGCAAGTCTTGGGCGATCCGCGAACGTTCCTCTTCCAAGACCCGCTGCCGCTCCGCCTGTTCGCGGCTTCGGATTTCCACGGCGAGTTGGGTGGTGCGTTCTTCCACCTGCCGATGGAGTTGGGTGATCCAGACCAGCGAACCCAGAATGATCAGCAGCAACCCGCTCACCACCATCAACGCGTGGCTGGCCGTCCACCAGGAGGGGCGGGCCACCACCCGGATATCCGCCGGGGAATTCAGCAACAACTCAAACACGTTGACGTCCGGGCTCAACAGGCCTCGCGGCTCCACATAAACCCCGGTTAATTCCAATCGGCTGCCCGGCTTGAGATCGGGCAGCGCTTCCCCTCGTCTTTCCAGCCACGCCACAAAACTTTGGCTGCCAGCCTGTAAAACCAGCACGGCGTCGGACCGATCCATGCGGAGACTCGTCAATATGGCTTTCACCCGCACCCAGGTGGCGTCCAGTTTGCCGTCGCCTTTGGCCTCTTCGTTCAGTTGACGGGGTGCCGGCAAGCTTTCGTGGCCGGTGCGGCGCACGAACGCCTCCCGCAAAGCTGGGGAAGCTCCGGCCAAATCCGGGAACCCTTCCACTTCCACCATGTTGCCAACTTGAAGTTTTACCGGGTTTTTGGGGCGGAAGCGCAGCCCATTGGTTCCGTCCATGAGAAAATAGTCTCCGTGGCTTTGGTGAATCAACTGCCCCGCGACTTTGACCCGCTGGAGTGCATTGGCATAGGCGTCAAACAGCAACAAATCCGAGACATGCTTCAGCGGCGTCGCAAAGGGGATGGCTGGTGGCAGGTCAAGGCTCACCGAAGCATTGAAAAGCCGCATCTGGGCCACGACAACGGTTTGCTGCGAGGCATCGCGCGCGGGACTGCTGACTCCGCGAAGGCGGATGAGCGTATTTTCCAGCCCGACTAGCTCCGGCGGATTCAACTCAAACAAATCGAACTGCATTTTCCCGTCATGGGTCAGCAGCAGCACTTGGTTTTGCTGAATCGCCAAAACGACCCCTTGAATCTCAATGAATTGCGTATCCGTGCTGCCGTTGATCAGTTCATCCCAAGTGGGATGCAGCGGTTCCGGCATAATCCCCATTCCGCGATAATGTCCGCGGCGAACCAGAATGATCGGCGCAAAACGCATCTCCGTGGTGCCTTCGATTTCCCAGAACTCCCCCACTTTAGGCACCGTTTTTCCGGTATAATCACTCAAGACAAAATAGACCGACCAACTTTCATCCTGAATCACAAAGCCATCCCCGTGGGTTTTGTAAAGATTTCTGTGTAAGTGGTTTTTTGGTTTGGTTTTTTTGTTGTGTTAATTTCC
>CAIMLG010000140.1 GCA_903842235.1 uncultured Verrucomicrobia subdivision 3 bacterium | reverse complement strand
GGCCAGTATCCGTCGCGCCAGCATCAAAAACGCGGGCAATGTTGAGATGATCCATCATCGCCAGCGCCTGACGTTCAGCTTCAAACCGAGCGATAACATTCTTGGTATCCATGCCCAGCTTGATGATTTTGAGCGCGACCCGTCGGCGAACCGGTTCCTCCTGGTCAGCCATGTAAATGACACCACCACCACCTTCGCCAATTTTCTGCAGCAATTTATAGCGGCCGATACGGGTTCCCAAGCCTTCGAGCAACGGCGATTCTGCGGTGGGATTGCCCCCGGATTCCCCGGCGGCGACGGTGGGAAAATCGAGCGGCACGGCAT
This sequence comes from uncultured Verrucomicrobia subdivision 3 bacterium, assembly GCA_903842235.1. GTDB lineage: Bacteria > Verrucomicrobiota > Verrucomicrobiia > Limisphaerales > UBA11358 > UBA11358. The sequence goes on along the minus strand of CAIMLG010000140.1, from coordinate 1,234 downwards.
CCTTGAAAAATTTCTCCGCCGCCTGTCCCGCCTCCAACAACGTTTCGATTCTGGCCCGCATTTCCGGCTCGCCAGCACACGCCTCATCCAGAAAAGCGTTTTGGGCTGTGGCGTTGGGCAGATTCCGGGCCGCTTCAAACAATGCTTCTTCGTTGGGTCTCACGTTGCGATTAAACACAGGGTGATTTACTGGCCGGATATTCAGATCTGAGTTTGAATCGTCTGGTAAAGCAAGGCTTTTGCGTAAGCCCATTGACGCTCCACCGTGCGTTCTGTCACGCCCAGATTCTCCGCGACTTCCTGATTCGTCAATCCGCCAAAGAATTTCATGACGACAATCCGCGCTTTTTCAGGATCATCCGTTCGTAATCGTTCCAGCGCATCATCAATCAACAAAACCTTGTCGTTGGGCGTCGCGGCGGCCAGATCCAGATCGTCTATGTCCAGTTTGATCTGCCCGCCACCGCGCTTTAACCGGGATTTATGTCGCGCGCTTTCGACCAAGATGCGCCGCATCGCCTCGGCCGCCGCGCCAAAAAAATGTGCGCGATTCTGCCAGCCACGGTCGCCGTCGCCAGTCATCCGCAGCCAAGCCTCATGCACCAGCGCTGTGGCTTGCAACGTCTGGCCGGCCGATTCCTGTGCCATGCGCGCCGCCGCCAGGTTGCGCAGTTCGTTGTAGACGAGCGGCAATAATTCTTCCGAAGCTTTGACATCTCCACCCCGAATCGCCTGTAGCATTAGGGTAACGTCGCTCATGATATTTCGCATCATACCTGTCGGATGCCCATTATGCAATTTTGAACAATCGCTCGCGCTGCAAATCATCAAGATCAATACTCATTGCCGAACGGTCGTGATTGCCGGCACGCCCGTCAGCGCGGATGGCGAATTGGTTTCAGCGGCGTCCCATTCAATGCAATCCAGGCCATAGCCGGCGCTGAGAAACTTGCTTGCCCGGCGTGCTGTAAGCGGTGAGTCCGTTGGCGGACAGATTATTGACCGGAATCGCATTTTTCGCGGTCGGACAAAGAATCATGTTTGTCGCCTTGGAAAAATAATCTATCAAACCGCCGACCCATTCAGCCTTGGCGCCGTAGGCGGAATTGGCGGAAGGCTGCATCAAGCTTCCGTTGTTATCACCGGCATACATGATGTTGACCAGGATCATCTGCTTGAGATTGCTCAAACAGCCCGCTTGTTGCGCCTTGCGCTTGGCGCTGGCCAGCGCCGG
>CAIMLG010000139.1 GCA_903842235.1 uncultured Verrucomicrobia subdivision 3 bacterium | reverse complement strand
TTGCCGGGCAACTCGCCGCCTTCGCCGGGCTTCGCGCCCTGCGCCATCTTGATTTGAATTTCCTTGGCGTTGACGAGGTAATGGCTGGTCACTCCGAAGCGGCCCGACGCCACCTGCTTGATGGCGGAATTCTTCGAGTCGCCTTTTTCATTCGTCCAAGTATAGCGCTCGGCATCTTCGCCGCCTTCGCCGGTGTTGGACTTGCCGCCGAGGCGGTTCATGGCGATGGCGAGCGTTTCGTGCGCTTCCTGCGAAATGGAGCCGTAGCTCATCGCGCCCGTCTTGAAGCGTTTGACGAGGCTCTCCACGGATTCCACTTCTTCAATCGGCAGCGGCTTGTCCGCCACCTTGAAGTCCAGCAGGCCGCGCAAGGTGCACAGATTGGCCGCCTGATTGTTGATCAGCTCGGCGTATTCGCGATAAATTTTTTCGCTCCCCAAGCGACAGGCATTTTGCAGCTTGTGAATGGTTTGCGGATTAAACAAATGATATTCGCCGTTATCACGCCACTGATATTGCCCGCCGGGGTCAAGATCGGGATTCACCGGAACCGGCGAGAAGGCGCGGCGATGACGAGCCAGGGCTTCCTCCGCAATGACCTCCAAGCCGGCCCCTTGAATCCGCGTGGGCGTCCAGGTGAAATACTTGTCCACCACCGCGCTGTTGAGACCGACCGCCTCGAAGATTTGCGCCCCGCGATAACTCTGCACCGTCGAGATGCCCATCTTGGCCATCGTCTTGACGACGCCTTTGATCGCCGCCTTGATGTATTGCTTGATGGCTTTCTTATGATCGGTGTTGGTCAACGAACCTTCATGGATCAAGTCATCAATCGACTTGTAAGCCAGATAAGGGTTGATGGCACTGCAGCCGTAACCAATGAGCAGGGCGAAATGATGCACTTCGCGCGGTTCGCCGGATTCCAGCACCAAGCCGGTGCGACCACGGGTGCCGGAGCGGATCAGGTGATGATGCAAGCCCGCCGTTGCGAGCAAGGCCGGAATGGGAGCATTATCCGCATCCACGTTCCGGTCCGAAAGGATGATCACATTGGCGCCCTTCTTGATCGCTTTGTCGGCGGCGACAAAGAGGTTTTCCATCGCCGCTTCCAGCCCTTTCGCCCCTTCCGTGGGCTTGAAAAGAATGGGGAGCGTGGCGGATTTAAAACCGGGCGCGTTGACCTGCCGCAGTTTTTCCAACTGCTCGTTGGTCAAAATCGGCTGATCCAAGCGGATCAGCGCACAGCTTTCGGCGCCGGGGCTGAGCAAATCGCCCCGGGAGCCCACCATCGTGTGCGTGGCCGTGATGATTTCTTCGCGAATCGGGTCAATCGGCGGATTCGTCACCTGCGCGAACAACTGCTTGAAATAATTGTAAAGCAACTGCGGCTTGTTGGAGAGCACCGCCAGCGGCGTATCCGTGCCCATGGAACCCAGCGGCTGCACGCCGGTGCTGGCCATCGGCCCCACAATGAAGCGCAAATCTTCGTAGGTGTACCCAAACGCCTGCTGCGCTTGCAGCACCTTGCGGTGCGGCACTGCCGCAGGCAAAACCGGTTCCGGGAGGTCTTCCAGCAGCAAATGATGCTTGTCCAGCCAGGCCCGATACGGATGGGCGGAAGCATATTTCTGCTTCAATTCCTCGTCGGCAATGATGCGGCCTTCCTGGGTATCCACCAGGAACATGCGGCCGGGTTGCAGGCGCCCCTTGGTCGCCACGCGCTCCGGCGCAATCGGCAGCACGCCGGCTTCCGAAGCCATGATGACCAGGTCATCCTTGGTGACATAATAGCGCGAGGGGCGCAGCCCGTTGCGATCCAGGCAGGCGCCAATGCGAATGCCATCGGTAAAGGCCATGGAGGCCGGGCCATCCCACGGCTCGATCAAGCAGGAATGATATTCGTAGAACGCGCGGCGTTCCGCATCCATGCTCTCGTGATTTTCCCACGGTTCGGGAATCATCATCATCATGACATGCGGCAATTCGCGCCCGCCCATGACCAGCAGCTCCACGCAGTTGTCAAACTGGGCCGAATCGCTGCCGTCCGTGTTGATGACGGGAATCACTTTCTTGATGTTGTCGCCCAGGGTGGTGGATTTGAAATTGGTCTGCGCCGCCTTCATCCAGTTCACATTGCCGCGCAGGGTGTTGATTTCCCCGTTGTGGGCGATGTAGCGGTTGGGATGCGCCCGGTCCCAGCTGGGAAACGTGTTCGTCGAGAAACGGGAATGCACCAGGGCCAGCGCCGTGGTCACCGCCGGATGGCGCAGGTCGGCGTAGTATTTTTCGACCTGCTCGGACATCAACATGCCCTTGTAAATGATGGTGCGGGCCGAGAGGCTCGAGACGTAAAACCATTTTCCGCCGGCCACCTTGCCCGCGTAGCGAATGCGCTGTTCCGCCACCTTGCGGATGACATAAAGTTTGCGTTCAAACGCATCATCGCTGGTGATCGTGGAGCTACGGCCGACAAACACCTGCGCCATGTGCGGCTCGGCGGCCACGGCGGTTTTGCCGAGCGAGGAATTATCCACTGGCACATCGCGCCAGCCAAGCACGGTTTGACCCTCTCCGGTAATGGCCTTGGCCAACTCCGCCTTGACCGTTTCGCGGTCCGCCGGTTCTTTCGGCAGGAACAACATGCCCACACCGTATTGGCCGGGAGCGGGCAGCTTGAAGCCCAACCGGTTGGCTTCGAAAACAAAAAAATCATGCGGCACTTGCAGCAAAAGACCCGCCCCGTCGCCCGTATTGGCTTCGCAACCACACGCACCGCGGTGATCGAGATTCACAAGGATTTGCAAAGCGTCCGCCACCAACTGATGGGATTTCTGCCCTTTAATGTTGACGACAAAGCCCAGCCCGCACGCATCGTGCTCAAACTGAGGATCATAAAGCCCTTGTTTCGACGGTGCGCTCAAGCGCACTTCTTTGTTCTCTTTAACGTTCGGCATTTGTGTTTAGGTAAACACGGCTCAGACCAGGCCGCGTTCCGTTATTTTTTACTCAATTTCCCAGCATGTGCAATAAATGTTTTCAAATATTGCGGAGATTTCTCCATAAGCATCCCGCTTTGGCACCCGATTTGCATAAGCGGCCCTCGTCCCCGTGAAACTTTCGCCCGATGCCCGGCCCGCGGAACGGCCAAGAACCGGCCGCCCCACGGCGCAAGCCCGTGCAGTTTTTGTTGTCAACGCCGCAAAAAAACGGCATTAAAAACGCGCATGAAACACAATTCCTATTTCGACGGTAAAGTTCAAAGCCTCGCCCTCGGCACCCCCGCAGGCCCCGCCACGGTCGGCGTGATTGAGCCGGGCAAATACAGCTTCGGCACCGACTGCGAAGAGCACATGCATGTGGTGGCCGGCACGCTCCAAGCCAAGCTGCCGGGCGGCGAATGGAAAAGCTACAGCCAGGGCCAGTTTTTCATCGTGCCGCCGCAGGTGAAGTTTGAGGTCGAGGCGTCCGGCGATGTCGCCTATCTCTGCTCCTACAAACGCCAATGAGCCATCGCCGCACGGACCGGACCGGTTTAACCAGAGCGCTCAAGGAGTGAGGGTGAGGCTGTCCACGCCAATCCGGGGATTCGTTACCCCGTGCATGGCCTTGTCATAGACATTGACCAGCATCACAGTGTGTTGCCCGGAACCGCTGAATGTTTTGGAGAAGATGGTCTTCGGCGCTACCGTGGAGGCGGAATATAGGTCCACATCCGCCTGATAAACGCCGTCGGCATAAACCTCGACCGTGCCATAGAGCGGGCCTTTGGGCGCCGTGATGCTCACGGCCGCCCCGATCACTTTGAAGAGCACATACGCCCGGTCCCGATAGTTATACATGACGGAGCCATTCAATGCGCCGGAAAGGGTCGTGCTGGTCCAGTCCGGATTCGTGTTAGAATAGAAGATCCGCGAATCGGTATCATCATAGATGCCCGCCCCCCCGATGAATGAGCTGGGATAGCCCGTCGCATCGGGCGTGCTGAACAGTTTGCCCTCCACCACCGGGAGGCCGAACGCGGGAACGCCCGAGCTGATGTCAATGCGCTGCGCCCGCAGCTGGCGGGCCTGATTCACATAGGTGAAATAGCGCGCGCCGTAAATGTTTCACCAGGTGCCGTCGGGGCCTTCCAACATGGCGTTGCTGCCCACGGAAACAATGTTATTGGCCTTGCTAAACGCCGGCACGGGATTGCCGGCGGCATCCATTTGCTTGATCCAGTTCTGCGCCACGTTGGCATCATCCAGCGGCAGCGTGTCCGCCCCCGTGAAGGTGAGCAAGCCCATGGCGTAATCGTCGCGCTGATAGGTATTCGCCGAATAGGTCACAAAGATCTTTTCTTTGCCCGGATCATTGGGATCGGGAAAAGCGATGACTTGCGGCGCCTCGTTGCACCCCCCGCTGATATTGTCGAGCGCCTCCCACCCGTTCGTCGCCACTTTGGAAATCTGCACCGCGTTCCGCGAAACGGTCGTGGGATCGGACATTGCCGCCACGCAGCAGCCCAGCCCGCGCGCTAAGAAACCCCAGAAGGTGCCATCCTGGCGCCGGAACACCGTCCAGTCATATCCATAAACGCCCGTCCAACTGAGGGGGAAACTCAGCGCCCGATCCGTGTAAGCGCCGAACGGATCGGCGGTGGCGCTGACCAAAACCCGCATCTGCCCCACGGTATGGTCGTGGTAATAAATGTAAGCGTGCCCATCAAAATAGCGCATGTCCGGCGCCCAAATGGCGTCATCCGGCGCCACGGCGGCCGCATCCACAGGGAGCAGAATTGGCTCCGAGGTGAATAAACCATCCAGCGTCGGACTCCGATAAAGATAGATTGCGGCATTGGTGGCCCCCGCGACACCCGCGTTGGCGTTGCCGGTTTTTGAGCCGTAGTAAAATCCGTTGCGATACATCACCGTTGGATCCGCGCCCGGCCCCAGACTGTTGGCCAAGGTGTAGGTTGGCGCCCCGGTGGGAACGGGATAATATAGCCGATAAAACACCGCGCCATTGGTCGGGCTGACCGGCAAATTGACGGCCGTCACGCTGGCACCGCCGGGCACGGTGACCCAATTCGTGCTCAAGCCCACGCCCAGCCGGTTTGTTTGCACTTGCAGGCTCCAGCCCAGATAATTGCTCGGCCAACGAAGATTCACCTTTTGGTCCGCCACGCTGAGCGCAAGGTTCGTAAGCGCCGTCGGAATGGGCGCGCCAGAATGAATTGTCAGCTCGCCGGTGGCCGGATTGAAATCGCCGGTCGCGCCGGTCGCGGGCAGAATATTAATTGCATTGAAATTGCCCGATTTGCTTTCCGCCGCGTCAAATAACTTAAACGTTTCCCCATCCGCCCAAGTGTCTGCCCCGATGTTGGTGACTATCAACGTGCCGGCGTAAGTGACATTCTGCAATCCCGCCACCAGATCCATCGTTGAATAATCGGCGTTGATCTTCATGAAAACGGCGGCCTCGCGGTCGAGCGTCAAATCGTTGGAGATCGTCAAGGTGCCCAAAGCGGTGGGCGGACCGACGGTCAGGCGCGCCCCGACCGCCACGCTGACCGGCCCGCTAATGATCCCGCCCCCGCCGAGTGCGCCTTCGCTGACCCGCGTGGTGCCCGGATAGGTATTGGTGCCGTTGAGCAGCAGCGTGCCGGCGCCCAATTTGGTCAAGCCGCCGTTGCCGCCCCCCGCCCGCAAGTCCTGATTGATCGCGATGAGGTAGCCGCCATCGTCAATCAGCGCGCCGCCCGCCTGCACCACGGCATTGGAGAGGCCCTCGAAAAAATTCCAGCTGTCATTGCAGGCGCGCAAGATGCCGCCGTTAAACTTGAACACCGTCTGACCCACGCCGCCGTTGTTGGTGACGCTCCGCGCGGCAAAATCCCCGCCCGGCCAGAAGGTGATTTCCGAATATGCCGCATTGCCTTGCAGCATCAGCTTGCCGCTGCTGCCATCCGCATTGGGCAGGCGATAGCACCCGGCCAGATCCACAAAGTTCGATCCCGCCGAAGCCGCCCGCCCGGCCCGCAGATTGGCCGTGGCAATGCCGATCACAATGCTGGCTCCGTTGGTGATGACCAGTCGCGCCGCCCCGGAACCGGTCACGTCCGTGACGATGCGATCCGAACTGTCCACCGTCGCCCCGTCAAAAATCAGCGTGCCATTCCGCACATCGGCAGCCCCGGTCCAATTCACCGCGCCCTGGATCGTCAGTGCGCCGGCTCCTTGCTTGGCTCCGATCACTCCATTGGTCGCCCCGCCAGCAAAAACCACGGCACTGTTGACCGTCAAGGTGCGGGCGGCACCTTTGAAATCCACCGGGTTGCCAAGGATGATCCGGCCTTTGTCCGTGGCGTCACCCAGCGTTGTCGCCGTGGTGAGGCTGACCGCATTGGTGAGCGTCCGCGCCGTTGCGCCCACCGCCGTCAGCGTCCCGCCGCTCAAGGTCAACGCGCCTCCGCCCAGCGCCGCGTCATGGTCCACGCGCAGTTTTCCGGCATTAACCAGGGTGCCGCCGGTGAAACGGTTGCTGAGACTCAGTGTCAAAACGCCCGCGCCCGCCTTCGTCAGACTGCCGGTCCCGGCCAGGCCGCCCGCGCCGGCCAGGGTGTAACTCGCGCTGCCATTGCTCACGGTCATGCTGCCCGGCGTCACCGTGGCGGGAAGATTCACCGTCGGGTTGGCCGCCGTGTCGTCGAAGATCACCTCCGCCCCCGAAGTAAAGGCGCACCGGTTGGTTCCCGGCGCGGCTTCCAGCCAATTCGTGGTGCTGGTGTCCCACGTGTTATTGCTCCACGCCCGCCAGATCAGCGCGCTGCCGGATAGGGGCGCGGCGAAACCGTTGGCTTGGAACATGACGCCCAACGCCAGCGCGCCCCCCCACCCCGCCCAAACGCGCCGCCCCGGCCGACGACGCTGCCGCAAGCCGATGACGGGGAGAAATGGCATGTATTTAGACTGCCGCGAGGTTTGGCCCCGTCAAGCCCGTTATCGCTTGCCCCAACGCCATAATCCGCCCCGCGCGCTCCGGGAGTTCACTTCGCCGCCGGCGCCGCCGGATGCTGCTTGAAGAATTTCACCATCAGCCCCGGCTCCGCCGGAGCAAACCCATGTCCGCCCGGATGGAGAAACGTGACCACCGGCGTGCCGCCTTTGGACGGGTAAATGGTGCAGCCCTGGTCCCAAGCCGTGCCGGCCGCGGCGCAACCGTTGACGCGGCGCACCGCTTCCATCGTGCGCTGCTGCCACGCGAATTTTACCAGCGTATCCTTTTCCCCCGCCAGATGCAGCACCGGCTTGGGCGCGAGCTGATCGGCGAAAGCGGACGCCGCCGCCGAGGGGGCCACCGCCGCAAAGACTTCCCCGCGCTTCAGCCACAGCAGAAACGTGAAATAGCCGCCGTTGGAATGCCCCGTGGAATAAATCCGTTTCTGATCCACGCGGTAATCTTGTTTCATCTTCGCCAGCACCGCATCGAAAAACTTCAAGTCCCGGTCGCCGTAGGTGCCCGCCGCTATCTGCCAGCCATTCTGCTTGCCCTCCCGATCGACCAACGGCAACGCCGTTGGCAAACCCTGCGGGTAAACCACGATCGCCTCCGGCCACACCGTCTCTAGGTGAAAACTCCGGGCCGCCTGCCGCATATTGCCGCCGTGACCGTGAAAGACAAACACCAGCGGCGCGGCCTTCGTTTGGGCCGAAGCCGGCGCATACACCAGCGCCGTCCGGGTGACGCCGTCGATGGTGAACTGCATTTCCTGAAGTTTTTCCGCCCCGCGAACCCACGTCAGCGGCCACAGCAACAGCGCGAGGAGTAAGAACCATTTTCTTTGCATAACGCCTCAGACGCCCGGTCCGGCACAAATGTTACCGCCCCATTGAAGGCCACCGGGCGGAACAGGCGGTCGCCTCAACCCGGTCATCAGGGAAGGGAGAATTGCCACTGGTCTTGGGCGTCCATGACCGCGCGCGGCCCGGCCCCGTTCAGCCAGGCGCGGGCCTCGGCATCGTTGCGCAGATACGCATCCCAAAACGCCGTGGAAAGCGCGAGGATCACGCGGTGATGATTTGGGTTGCGCGCCGCCCGGTCGCCCGGCAACGGGCGGTCCGTGAAAACCGAATGTTCCGCATTGAACAGCACCAGCTCGTATTTCGGCGCGCCGCGTAACGCGGGATAAACGCCGAGGCGGGATTTGGGGTCGGTTTTGTTGATGAACCCTTCGTCCTTTGTGCCCGTCATCAGCATCCACGGAATGGACACGGCGCCAAAAGCCTTCGCCGGGTCGCCGCCCTTGGGGACGCTGGGACTGAAGGCCAGCGCCGCTTTGATGCGCGGGTCGGTGAGCCTGTGTCCGACCACGGGGAAGGTTTCGCCGCTCACCGCCTCGGTGGTAACCGCGCCGAAGGAATGCCCGGACATGCCGACTTTTTCCAGGTCCAGACGTCCGGCGAGATCATTGGTTTTGTCCGCGTTCCAGCGTTCGAGTTGATTCAGCACGGCGTGAACGTCCCGGACCCGCAACATCAAATTTTTCGCCGAATCCGCGGTTTCCATTGCCTGCTTCCGTTGCGCCACCGGCACGGCTTTCCACACCGACTCATCGCTGCCGGGATGCTGGAGAAACACCGCCACATAACCGCGCGCCGCCCAATGCCCGCCCATAAACGGGCTGCCTTCCCGCGAGCCGCCCTGACCGTGACTGAATAAAACCACCGGCGCCGGCGCGGAGTTCGTGGGCAGATAGATGCGGATGGGAATATCGCGATGGCGCGCCGCGTCCTGCACCGTCAGGTCTTTCGGCACCGGATGGAAGGCCGGATCCACCGCCAGCGGATCATAACTGCCGGCTTGGGCCGCCCCGCTGGCCACCAGTAGGAACCCCAGCACCAGCCCGCGTTCCGCCAAGGACAAAAGTATTCTCATGTCACACCTGACGTTTCAAAAAGCGGAAATGTTACTTTGCTGCCGATTTGCCCGTCTCCCGCTGCCCGCCCGATCCAGTGCGAGGGTGGTTTTCGCCGGGTGAGCGCCACTGAGCTCCCCCCCCAAAGCAACGCTAGGGTTCGCAGTGGATTTGCACCACCGGGCTCACCGTTTTCAGCCCCGCCCGCCGCATGACGCCCGGCAACGCCCCTTGGGTGTTGGTCGCCGCCAGCGTGTTGCCCTCCAGCCGCAAGCCGCGCGTCGAACAGACCAGGATGGCCGGCAGGGTGCCACCGGTCACGGTGTTGCTGGCAATCACCAGATCGCGGTGGGCGCCGGCCGGGGCGATGCCGCCGTTGCCAGCATCGGCCTCAACCCAAATGGGAATGCCCCCGCAATCGCTGATCCGGTTGCCGGTGATTTTCAAATCACCGCTGCAGCCGGCTTCCAGCCACCAGTATTCCGGCGCGACCAGAATGGCCGACATCCGGCAGCCTTCAATTCGGTTGCCGCTGACTTCTCCGTGGCTGGCTTTGATTAGAATTCCGCGGGATCGGTTGCCGCCAAACGTGCAGTCTTTCACCGCAAAGCCGTTGCCGATGCGGCTGGCCGAGCAGATGAGGCTGCCCGGCGGCAGCGTCACCGGGCGGTCCAGCGTGATGGTAAACGCTTGATTCAGCGCCCCCGCCGCAGTGCGCAAATTTTCAACCATGCGTTGTTCGCTCAAAAATTGGCGCTCTTCGTCGCGGATCGTTCCGGCGGGAACCACCTGCACCGCCTTCGCCTCCGGCAACCGTTCGCCGTCGTAGCTCACCAGTTCAACCTCATCACCGGGCGCGATGTTCAGGGTGTGCTTGGCGAGCACCCGCACTTCGCGGCCCTGCGTGGCGGTGATGAGGTGATAATCGCCGCAGATATTCACGCCGTCATCGCCCTGAAACCGGGCGACGCATTCCCGATAGGCCGGACCCTGGCGGGCAAATTTGCTGTGAAAGGCATCCGCGTCCAGCGAACGCAGCCGGGGGCTGCCGCGCGGCACGGGATCATCCGCCGGCGCCCGCCGGTCAATCCGGCAGCGCAAATAAGTGCTGCCGTCGCAGTGGTGCTCGAAAAAGCCGAAGCAATTGGCCGCGAACAAATTTATGTCCTCCAGCCGCAGATTCACGTCGCTGGAACATTCCACGGCGTGCGGAAGGCTGCCGTGGGGCGCGGTTTCCGCGCCAATCACGATCAGATCGCCCACCTGCTCTGAACCATCGCCGCCGCCCGTGGTGATGCGCAGGCGGCGCGGCGCGAGCACTTCCACTTTTTGCGGATAGCGGTCATCGCCCCGCAAGGTGCGCGTGTCCGGCCGGAAAATTTCATATTTGAACGCCCGTGCCGTTTCCGCCGCCGGATACCCGTCAAACAACTCAATGTCCTGCCCGCGCTGGTCGGCGGAGAGACCGACAATCCGGCCCTGCGTGAAGGGCAGCGGGTCATAATCAATCGTCAGCCCGCGCACCGTCAGATTGGTGCAGCGATCAATGGTGAGGGCCCGCGTGGTCTCGGTGCAAATCAGTTCCACCCCGGTGGCGACAATCTCCACCTGGTTCAATCTGCGCAGCACCAGATGCTCCCGGTCATGCGGCGTCACCCGGTAGCGGCCCGGCGGAATGACGATGCGCGACTGTCCCGCTTGGATGGCTCCGTCAATATAACCCTGCAAATCCATCGGCACCCCGTTCGTCAGCGATGCTGCCGAGGCGCTGACTCCAGCCGCGATGAGCAATGCCCCGAGCGCCGGATGCCAGAAGCGCGGCGCCTCCAACCGCGCCAATCCGCCGGCGCGCCGCTCGGGGCCTTCAGCGAGCCCCTGCCCCCTCGGGTCGCCATACGAAATAGACATCCGGCTGGCCGGCGGCCGGTGGCCCGATTCACGAAAAAACGTCTGGCTCATTTGGCATTTACTAACGCAACCTAGGCCGGGAGAAAAGTTTTTTAACCTGAGTCGGGCCGCCGCGCCCGTTCAAACTCGGCCACCGCCTGCTCCCAGGCAAAACCTCCCGATCCAGGAACAACAAGGCATGCAACGCCTGGTTCTGCGGGCTCGCCGCCACCGCCTTGGCCTTGGTCAGATGGCTCAAAAACGCCCCACCTCCGCCTTGTCCAGTTCCCGCAGATGCGGCCAACGCTTCCCCCTCTCCGCTCCCTCCGAGGGAGTGGGGCTGTGCGAAAAAACGGACACAGGTAAAGCGGAACAGAGAAAGACAAAGCCGGATGTTTGAACCGGCAAACCTCGTGGAACTGCGCCCGCAGCCGCGCCTTGGGGATTAGGCGCCAACTCTGCTCGGGGTCGGTCGGCAATGCGGTGTTTAATACCGGCTGGCCAACGCCTGACCTTTTGTTTAACTCGGCATTGACAAAACCATAAATCGTTTCATAGTCAAATTAAACTGACCGAGTTAGACCGCAATCCTGCGGCCGGCTCCTAGGCGGTTTCACGCACTATGAAGTTATTCATCCTGCTTCTTGCTTTGGCGGCGATGGACGTTTTTGCAGGAACGGACACGTCCAGTCTTTCGCTTGGCGTCACGTCCCTATCGAAGGCTTCCGTTTCTGGGTTTGTTCAGCATAAGCCTGATCAAACGAGTTGAGTTGTATGCAAAGGCCGCCTAAATTATTGTCAGAATTTCTCATTGCATTAATTCCATGGGGCATGTAGATGTGCCGAAACGGGTCGCGTCTGGGAAAGTGCGACATTCAACCAATAGGGTCATCATCATGAAAATCTATTCAGGTGCTTTTTTTTGGATATTCATTTGTTGGGTATTTCCGCAAAATTTGCCCGCTGTTCCAGGCGACGAGCATTGGGACAAACAATTCGCCCTGGCAGGTATCACGAACATCGTCTATGCCATTGCAAGCAGTGGCGGCAAGGTTTATGCCGCCGGCCCGCTGACATCAGGCAGCAGCACCATCGGTTCCATCCAGGTCTGGGATGGCTTGCAATGGTCCACGCTGGCTTCGGTCAGCGGCCCCGGCACACCACCGGTCTACGATCTGATATTCATGGGCAACGACCTTTACGCGGCCGGATATTTCACCAACATAAACGGGGCAGCGATACGAAACCTTGCCAGGTGGGACGGAACCACTTGGACCGGCCTGGGTCTGACCGGCCCCGTCCTGAGCCTGGCCATGGATAGCGGCAGGCTATATGCCGCCGGTAATTTCACCAACACCGATGCCGGAGGCGTGGTCATGACCAATATCGGTTACTGGGATGGCAGTTCCTGGCACGCGCTGGGTGGCGGCATTGGGATGCCCGGCTTATCCGGTCCGAACGCGGTGGCAGCGAAAAATGGTGTTGTCTATGCCGGCGGCTTCTTCACCAATTCTGGTCCGATGTTCATGACAAATATCGCCATGTGGAACGGCTCGGCATGGTCGCAAGCCGGCAGTGGTCTCGGTGCGGCGGGGAGCACCATTGTCTATTGCCTCGGATTCAACGGAATCGATCTTTATGCGGGTGGTATTTTCAATCAGGCGGGTTCCACCTCCGCAACCAACATCGCGCGCTGGGATGGAGTAAATTGGAATCCAGTGGGCAGCGGGTTGTCCGGCGGCACGGTGAACAGCATCGGTTCGTTGAACGGCACCATCTGCGTGGCTGGTAGTTTTACATCCGCCGGTTCGTTACATGCGACCAATTTTGCAGTTTGGAACGGCTCGTCCTGGGCTGCCGCCGGTGCAGGGATCAGTGCAGCCGGCTATCGGGTATTCAGCAACGGCACCAATGTCTATGTCGGCGGAATTTTTCTGGCTGCCGACAACCAGTTCGCAAACAGTATCGCGGCCTGGGATGGATCCAATTGGAGCCTGCTCGGAACGCCCGGTCAGATCAACGGCGTCAACAGCACGACCAGATCATTGGTGAGCGACGGCACCAATCTGTATATCGGCGGCGTGTCCTCCTCGTTGCGATTTGTCGGACAGACGAACGTCAACATGGTGGCCGGCTTTGATGGTCATTCATGGTTCCCGCTGAGCAGCGGCATCACGGGTCCGACCGGCGGTGGCATCCTTTCACTGGCGCTGGCTGATGACGACACTCTTTATGCCGGCGGCTATTTCAACAACGCCGGCGGAACCAGCGTACAAAACATCGCCCATTGGGACGGCAACAACTGGTCCGCGTTGGGCAATCCCGGCGGCGTGGTGACTTCCATCACGGTCCGGCCGGATGGTCTCTATGCGGCTGGTGCGCCTTACAATGGGAGCGTTTATGGCTCACCATTCTTTGTCCGTTGGGATGGTTTTGCTTGGGACAATGTGTTGAGCTTCAATCCGGACGACACCTTCTACGCCCTCTATTTTAATGACCCCAATATCGGAATGACCTCTGTCGCTTTCATCGGCACGGACATTTATGTCGGCGGCCATTTCAGCATTACTTGGCACGATCCGACGCTCACCTATGAAACGAACTGCATGAACATCCTGCGGTTTGACGGCACCTCCGCCCGAATCGTGGGCACCGGTCTGAACAGCAACGTCACCTCCATGGCGGTTAGCGGCACCAACCTATATGTCGCCGGTTTGTTCACCAACGCCGGTGGCATCGCCGCCAGCAAGATCGCCATGTGGAATGGCGGCAGTTGGACCAATCTCGGCAGCGGCTTGGTCGGCACGGGCAGCATCAGCAGCCTCGCTGTGATCGGGAATCATCTCTACGCGGGTGGTTCCTTTACCAACATGGGTGGCATGACCGTCAACCGCATCGCCCAGTGGGATGGCACCAACTGGTCAGCCCTTGGCAGTGGAGTATTCATCCCCGGCTCCTCAAGCGGCTCTGTCAGCGGGCTGGGTGTTTCCGGCAACGACCTTTACGTTGGTGGTAACTTTCGCATGGCCGGCAACAAGTCCGCCTACGATCTTTCCCGCTGGAATGAGACGATGAATTACCACGTTCCCCAACTGACGGCCTTGCCGGTGAATGGCCGCACCGCCAGTTTCCGTCTATCTGGCATCAGCGGCCTGACCAACCTAGTCCAGGCCACTACCAATTTTATCACTTGGACGCCGGTGTTAACCAATAGTGCCGGCCTATACAACTTCACCGACCCGGACGCTGCAAAATATCCAGCGCGCTTCTATCGTGCCGCCCTTGGGCCGTAGCGATTTCTACATGCCGGCCTCTTCGCCATATTCTTGGCTCCCAGGGACCCTTTAATCAGCCTTGATATTGTTCGTCGGTGACGTGTTCCAGCCAGTCCACCGCCTTGCCGTCGAGGTGTTCCTGAATGGCCAGGTGCGTCAGCGCCGTGGTGGGCGCGGCGCCGTGCCAATGTTTCTCGCCCGGCGGAAACCACACCACGTCGCCCGGCCGGATTTCTTCAATCGGTCCGCCCCAGCGTTGCACCCGGCCGCCGCCGGATATCACGATCAGGGTCTGTCCCAGCGGATGCGTGTGCCAGGCGGTGCGGGCGCCGGGCTCGAAGGTTACGTTGTTTCCGGCCGCGCGGGCCGGTTCCTGGGCCGGGAAAAGCGGATCAAGGCGCACCGCGCCGGTGAACCAGTCAGCCGGCCCCTTGGCGGAAGGTTGTGAACCGCTGCGTTTGATTTCCATATTCTTATTCCTGCGTTTTCTTTAGCGGTTTGATTCAGTGGGATTGATCAGATTCGTTCCGTCACTTCGGAGCAAGTTCGCCGAACCAATACGCCGCCGTGACGCCGCCGTCCATGAGGATGTCGCTGCCGGTGATAAACGCGCCGTCCGCCCCCATGAGGAGGGCCCCGACGGTTCCCACCTCGTCGGGCGTGCCGGCGCGTCCAGCCGCACACCTATCGATCATGCGCCGGTAGCCCGCGCCGCGCGGCCCTTTTAATTCATCATTCGCCAGCGGGGTGATGATAATGCCCGGGCTGATCGCATTGACCCGCGCCCCGCGTTTCCCCCAGCGAACGGCCTCGGCCATCACCCGCAACGAGTTTCCGCGCTTGGAAAGCTGATAAGCGTGCAGCGAGTCTTTCACCTGACCGGGCTGAAGCATCGGGAGTTTTAGCAGTTCTTCCACCGGCGTCGTGGCGAGGGCCGCATTCTGCTCGGCCGAGAGCGGCGGCAGGCGATGGCCGGACTGTGACGCAATCACGACGCCAGCCCCGCCGCACGCGATGACATTGCCAAATTCTTCCAGCACCAGTGCCGTTCCGTAGAGATCCACCCTCAAGATGGTTTCCGGCGACGCTTGGGAAGGGGACACCCCGGCGGCGTGGAGGACGCCAGAAATTTCGCCAAAGGATTTGGTGGATTCCACAAGTGCCTGTACCGAAGCCCGCGACGTCACATCAACTTTCGTGGTGCTCACGTCGAAACCGGCATCACTCAAAACATTTGCCGCCGCATCGGCATTTTCCTGACGCAAATCAGCGAGCAGGATGTGTTTGCCGGCGCTCACCCGTCGCGCGATCGCCTGGCCAATTGATCCCGCCCCAATGACGACGATAACCATTGGCTGTGCAGTTCTTTCCATAAATTCTCCTTGGTTAAATTGCTGCCGGCTCACGATTCCCTTGGCTGGGTCAAATCAAGCCTTGAGCGAGGCCATGTCGATCACAAAGCGGTATTTCACGTCGCTCTTGAGCATGCGCTCGTAGGCGGTGTTGATCTCGTCCATGCGGATCATTTCGATGTCGCAGGTGAGGTTGTGCTGGCCACAGAA
>CAIMLG010000138.1 GCA_903842235.1 uncultured Verrucomicrobia subdivision 3 bacterium | reverse complement strand
CAAATTTGGCGCAGCAAGGAGAACTTGCCGGCGGTTGGCTTGTTTCGAGTTTGATTATTCATGCCCTACCTTGTGGCAGGGCCCAAACCAGCAAGCCAACCTTTTTTATCTTTCAAACCCCACCCCTATGAGTCAGCAGTGAACCGATTCAGAAACCCGAGCTGGAGGACATCCCGGCCCCGGGGCCGAGGGACGCGGTTCCTAATGCGGTTCCCGGTCCGAGGCGGTGGTGGATTAGCGCGGTGGCTTGGCGGCTTAACTTCTTAAATCCTATGAAAACTCCCCTGCCGGAAATCCTCGTGATCGGAGCCATTGGGCTGGTGGTCAGCTACGGTTTTGCCCAGAGTTGGACGAAAGCTAATGTCGTTGCTTACGCAGTGCAATCCGTAGTGTTATCAGCCGACGGAAAAATCATCATGTCTGTGGGGTCGGATACACCATTGGTTTCAACTAACCGCGGAGCTTCTTGGACATTGGTTCCATACACTGATATACGAAATATGGCTTCATCGGCCGATGGCATGAAGTTGATTGGCCTTGACCCACATATGGCTGGTCTTATCTATGTCTCAACGAATTCGGCTCGAAATTGGAGCCCGACGAGCTCGCTTGTTAAAAATTGGCGGGCTTGCGCCATTACAGCGGATGGCAGCAAACTGTTTGCGCCGGTCAATGGCGGATTGATCTATACCTCCACCGACTTTGGAACCAACTGGAGTTCGGTTGGAGCGGCGAGCAATTTGTGGACGTGCCTCGCCTTGTCTGCGGATGGAACCAAGCTCGCGGCGGGGGCGCAAACTGGCAGGATTTATCTGACCACCAATTCTGGCGTGCCCTTGCCGCTAATTAGTTCGCCAACTAATTCTTGGACTGGTATTGCTGTTTCTGCTGATGGCAGTCATTTGGCGGCAACAAGTGGCAACAGCACGTATGTTTCGACCAATTCGGGTGGTGATTGGACGAAGTGTAATATCTCTGGCAGTTCAGTCGTCTCTTCAGCCGATGGCAGCAAATTGCTCGTAGCCTACTCGCCTTCTGGCTCGTGCCTTTATGTTTCAACGAATAGCGGCGTTAACTGGACAACCAACATGCCCGGTGGATGGTGGAATTCGGTTGCTGCTTCTGCCGACGGTTCCGAGTTCGTGGCGGGAGGAAATGGGGGCATTTGGTTTTACCAAGCCACTCCAGCCCCGCAAATAATCCTGACGCCAACACTGACGAACCTCGCGTTCAGTTGGCTGGTCCCGTCCACAAATTTCGGGCTGCAACAAAGTCCGGACCTGATCGCGTGGTCCAGCGTCACCAACGCGCCCCAACTCAACTACACCAACCTGCATTATGAAGTGCAGTTGCCCGCGACGAATGCGCTGGGGTTTTATCGGCTCGCCACGCCCGAGTGATTGCCCTGGTCCGCAATCGTTGCCAAGACTGAGCCCCCTGAAGCCTGACCGGCAGTGGAGTTGCTCGCGGTTGGGGGGGGTGCTTGGCTGGCGCAAGCACGCGGGGTTCTGTGGTTCATCGCCGCCAGGGTGGCGGGCGGGAAAACCTGGGATAAGGCGATGGTTCAAAGGCCCTGGCGCGGCCCTTCATTCCGGGCGGGTGCCGTGGTCCCGCAGCCAGCGTAAATCCACATTGTCATCGGCCACCATGGCGCCACCGTGGGTTTCGGTGGCGACCCCGGTTTGCTGGCGGGCCTTCAGCTCCTCGCTGCGCCAGCGGTGTAATTCAGCATGGCCGTCCGCAAAGGTTACGGCCCCCACGCCGCCATGAAAGTTGGCCGGACAATTCCGCAAATCGCTGTTCACCATGTCGAGGCCAAAGAAGCCATCATCCACACTGTCATCCCGCTCATCCATGAAAACATAGGCCTCGGTGGCGGGCAATTTAATGAAACTGGTGGTTTTGCGAAACGAGATGAAGCCGGGATTGTCGGGCTGGTTGGTGTAGCCCATCCAGCCGTTCATGGAAACGGTGCGGGCCAGGGGAAACAGTGCGTTTCCCTCCTGGACGAGCACCTGGCTGGCGGGACAGCGATAAATCTTGGCGACTTGGACGTAACGGCCCAGCGAGGACCATTGGGGATCCAGAAACAGCGCCGTGTTGGTGTTGTCGGGGTTGTTGGCCGTGGTGCAGCTTTCAAAACCGGTTAACCAGTTTTGGGAGCCGCGGCTGAAGCCTCCGAGACCGCCTTGGGAATACCAGTGGTTGCCGGGAATGAAATCGTGATTGTCGTCGGCATATAACTGCCAGGCCAGCTGGAGTTGTTTGAAGCTGCCCAGACACTGGATGCCGCCCGCGCGGGCCTTGGCCTTGGCCAGCGTGGGCAGGAGCATGGCCGCCAGAATCGCGATGATGGCGATCACCAACAGCAGTTCAATCAAAGTGAAGGCCGATGAGTTTCCTTTACGCATGCAAATTCTTTCCCCGCCTTGACCCGGCTAAACATCCGCGCCGAGCGGGGTGGTTACGGTTCCGGCGGGAAGTTGACCTTTTCCTTCACGGCAAAGCGGAACATGCGTTTTTGCATCCAGCGCACGGCGATCAGGTCGTAGGCGGAGGCGAAGACGCGGTTCCACACGCCGTATTTGCTGAGGCCGCTGAGGCGATGCTGGTGGTTGACGGGAATTTCCGCGACGGTAAAGCCATCAATCTTGAACAGCGTGGGCAGGAACCGGTGCATGCCCTTGAAAAATTTCAGATTGGCCGCGCACTCGCGTTTGAACATGCGGTAGCAGCAGCCGGAATCGGTCACGGTTTCATGCGTGATCCAGTTGCGCACGCCGTTGGCGATCTTGGAGGAAATCTGTCGGACCCAGTTGTCGCCTTGCCGCCGCTTTTCAATGCGCGAGCCGCAGACGCAGTCAGCTTGATCCATGGCGGCGAGGAATTTGGGCAAATCGCGCGGGTCGTTCTGCATGTCGGCATCGAGCGTGGCCAGGTAGCGGCCGCGCGCGGCTTGGATGCCGGCCCAGAGCGCGGCGGATTGGCCGGAATTATTCGCCAGCCGCTGGATGCAGAGGTGCGGATGCTGGGCCGCAAGCTGGTTGAGGATTTTCCAGGAATCATCGCGGCTGCAATCGTCGGTGATGACGATTTCATACGGGATGCTGAGCGGCGTGAGGACATCGCTCAGCAGCTTGACGAGGGGTTCAAGGTTGTCCTGCTCGTTGTAACAGGGGACGATGACGCTGATGAGCGGATTTTCAGCCATGAAATTTTAGTAAACCACCAGGGAACGGACCGGGAAACCGGTGAGTTTCTCGCGCCCGTTCAGAAATGTCAGCTCGATGAGAAAAACCGCTTCCAGTATGTTCGCGCCCAATTTTTGGACCAGCGCGGCGGCGGCCCCGGCGGTGCCGCCGGTGGCGAGCAAATCGTCAATCAGCAGCACGCGGGCGCCGGGCTTGAGGGCATCGGTGTGCATGGCCACGGTGGCGTGGCCGTATTCCAGCGCGTATTCCTGTTCGATGGTGGTGAAGGGGAGCTTGCCTTTTTTGCGCACGGGAATGAAGCCGGCGCGGAGCTTGGTGGCGGCGGCGGCGGCAAAAATAAATCCGCGCGCATCAATGCCGACCACGGCGTCGATGCTGCCGGGCGCAAACCGCTCGGTGAGCAGTTCGATGGCCCCGGCAAAGCGGCGGGCATCGGCCAGCAACGGGGTGATATCCTTGAACTGGATGCCCGGTTGGGGGAAATCCGGAATGTTGCGGATGGCGCTGGCAATTTCTGCGCGGGTGACCGTGGTGGGCATGAATCAGGATTCTTTGGTTTTGGTTTTTTCGAGTTTTTCGATCATTTTGCGCAGCTTGCGCAAGGCGAGATTTTGAATCTGCCGGACGCGTTCGCGGGTGACGCCGAATTTGACGCCGACTTCCTCGAGCGTTTTTTCGTTGCTGCCGTCCAGACCGAAGCGGTAGCGGAGAATAGTCGCCTCGCGGTCATCCAGATGCTTGACCATCTCTTGGAGCATGCCGGTGACCGTCTTGTCCTCCAGCTCGTCGTAAGGGTTGATGGCGCGCGTGTCTTCCACGATTTCTGAAAAATTATTGGAATCATCGTCGCCTACGGGCGCATCCAGCGAAGCGGGGCGAATGGAGGCGGTGCGCATCTGGCTGACGCGCGCGCTGGTGGTGCCCAGTTCGGCGGCCAATTCCTCGTCGCTGGGTTCGCGCCCGAATTCCTCCTGCAGCTTCATGGCGGTGCGGCGCATCTTGGAAATTTTATCCACGAGATGCACGGGCAGGCGGATGGTCTTGGACTGGTTGGCCAGGGCGCGCTTGATGGATTGCTTGATCCACCACGAGCCGTAGGTCGAAAGTTTGCCGCCTTTTTTTGGGTCAAACCGCTCGACGGCTTTCATCAAACCGATGTTGCCCTCGCTAATGAGATCAAGCAGGGGGAGGCCGATGCCTTCGTAGTCGCGGGCGATTTTGACGACCAGCCGGAGGTTGGCCTTGATCATGTGCTCGCGGGCCTTCTTGTCGCCTTTCTTGATGCGCGCGGCGAGCTCAATTTCTTCCTGGATGGTAAGCAGTTTTACCTGGCCGATTTCCCGGAGATAAAGCCGGATGGCGGAATCGCCATCATGCCGGTCGGCATCGCGGCGTAAAAATACCGTGGTGTCGCCCTCGGTGGGCTTGGGGGCGGGCGCCGGCTCAGGAGCCGCAGCAAACGGCACCGCCGGGGGCGGCACCGCTTTGGCAACGGGCTTGCGTAATAGAACTTTTCTCCTTTGGGCCGGAGCCTTCGCGCGCTTTTTATTAGTTGCTGCCATGGGGGGATTAAGGTTAAAGCGGCCCCGTAAGGCTGCAAGTAAATTCAGGCCGTTAACTTATTTTGCCAGTTCCCCCCGCAATTTTGCGGCAATGGCGGACAAGGCGTCCGGCACGACGCCGGTGTCCGCGATGACGGGCATGAAATTGGTGTCGCCGTTCCAGCGCGGCACGATGTGGATATGCAGATGTTCGGCGATGCCCGCGCCGGCAACTTTTCCGAGGTTGATGCCGACGTTAAACCCGTCCGGTTTCATCACGGCGGTCAGGGCATTGATGCAGCGGCGCACGAGTTTCCAGAGATCCGCGCCTTCCGCATCCGTGAGGCCGTTCAAGTCAGCCGCTTCCTTGTAGGGCACGACCATCAGATGGCCGCCGTTGTAGGGATAGCGGTTGAGCAGCGCATAACACGTCCGATCCCGCACGACCACCAAGTTGACCTCGTCGTCCGAGGATTGCGCGATGCGGGCGAACAGCCCCTCCTTCAGTTCCGGCTTGCGCGCGAGGATGTATTCAATGCGCCACGGCGCGTGCAATGATTCCATGGCGGAAAAGTTAAGACGCCGGCGGAATAAGGAAAGCCAAATTCACCGCCGGCGCTGCCGCCAATATTTTGCGAAGGAAATCAGCCCGGAGAATTTGTAAGTCGGGTCCACGTATTTCTCGATGACGTAGAACGCGAAATAGTAAAATCGGCAGCAGCCCCAGATCGCCAGCGCCAGCAGCAGGGCGGTCTGCCATTTAAAATTATCGAGCAGCAGCAAAGCCGCCGCGCTGACGCCGATGAGCAGGAATAAAATCCCCTTCAGTTTGATCCAAAACGGATTCGACAGATCCTTCATAAAAGCAATCTCAGGCCAAGCTGCGAAGGCGCAAAACGATGCGGGAGGTAATTTCTAAACTTAGCCCTTTGCGTGAGCAGATCATAAACTCAAAATGGCCGCCGCCGCGCGCTTCGGGGCGCCGGGCGTGCCGAGCGAGGCGATGATTTTGGCCAACTGCTCCTTGAGCTTCCGGCGTCGCGCTTCACCCTGCAACAGCTCCAGCGTGGCTTGCGCCAGATTTTCCGGCGTGGCTTCTTGCTGGATGAATTCGGGATAAACCGTTTCGCCCGCCAGCAGGTTGGGCATGGTGAGCGACTTCACCGTCACAATGCGCCGGGCGATCTGGTAGGTCAGCCAGGAGGTTTTGTAAAGCGTTACCGTGGGCACGCCGAAAAAGGCACATTCCATGGTCACCGTGCCGGTCGAGGCGAGGGCGACGTCCGTTTCGCTTAAGGCCCAGGGCAATTCGCCGATTTGGATCTCCATGTCCGCGTCCAGCGCCTTGGCCAGTTGCCTCAGCGCCGGGTTCGGCAAAACCATTTTTGCCTTGGCCGTCGGCAATTTTCCCTGAATCAGCTTTAGCGCGGCCAGCATCGGCGGCAGATGTTTTATTAATTCGCCCGTCCGGCTGCCGGGCAGCAACAGGATTTTCGGGACCGCCGGCAGGGCGGCCAACTTCGGGTGGATTAATTCGGAACCCGTGAATCTTCCGATCATTGGGTGGCCGACGAATTCCACGCGCAACTGCGGCACGCGCTGCGCATACCAGGCTTTTTCGAACGGGAATATGCTCAGGAGCAGGTCGTAATTCCGCGCCAGCTTGTGGGCGCGGCCCGGACGAGACGCCCAGACTTGCGGCGAGACAAACTGGACGATCTTGGGATTCCATTGGGAGAACGGGTTGTCGCGGAGATATTTTTTGACGGCCAGTCCGAAGCGCAGGTTAAATCCGCCATAGTCCACACCAATGACCACGTCCGGCTTGCGCTCAATCGCCAGCGCGAGCAGTTGGTTGAATAGCCGCTGAAACATTAAGATGTTTTTCAGCACCTCCGTGATGCCGATGACCGAATGCTGCGTCAGGTCAAACGCCAGTTCCACGCCGGCGGCGGCCAGCCTGGGGCCACCCGCGCCAAAGAAGGCCGCATGGGGAGATTGCTCGCGCAGCGCGGAAACGAGTTCCGCTGCGAGCAAATCTCCGCTCGCCTCGCCGGCGATGAGCATGAAAGTTTTCGGTTTCACCGCGAAAAGTTAACGCAAAGCGACAGCCGCACAAAGCAGGAATGTGCCGCCCGGGAAGCGCCCATTGACGCTGGCGGCTGGCAACGGTAACTTTCTTTACATGATTAATGTTGCGAAGCTCCATCCGCGCGGCGGAATGACGCCGGAAAGGTTTGAACCGCTGGCGAAGGAAATTTTTGCGCTGAAGAAACAGCTCAACGCCGTCATCCTCGCGCACAATTACCAGGTGCCGGAGATTCAGGACGTGGCGGATTTTGTGGGCGATTCGCTCGGATTGGCGCAGCAGGCGGCCCAGACGGATGCGGATGTCATCGTCTTCTGCGGCGTGCATTTCATGGCCGAGACGGCAAAAATCCTGAATCCCAACAAAATCGTGGTGCTACCGGACAAAGACGCCGGCTGCTCACTGGAGGAAAGTTGTCCGGCGCCCGAATTAGCCAAGCTTCAGGCAACGAATCCGAATTTCTGGACGATTGCCTACATCAATTGCAGCGCGGCGGTGAAGGCGCTGTGCGATGTGATTGTCACCAGCGGCAATGCCGAAAAAATTGTCAACGCCGCGCCCAATGACCGCGATCTCCTTTTTGTTCCGGATGAAAATCTCGGGCAGTGGGTGATGGAGCAGACGGGACGCCCGATGACGCTTTGGAAAGGCAATTGTTACGCCCACGTTGAATTCCAGCGCGAACAGGTGCTAGCGGCGAAGGAGCAGTTTCCCGACGCGAAAATCATGGTTCACCCGGAAAGTTTGCGCGCGGTGCGGGAGCTGGCGGATTCAGTTTGCTCGACGGAAAAAATGATCACCTACTGCAAGGCCAGTCCGGCGAAGCGGTTTGTGATCGTGACCGAGTCGGGCATCCTTCACCGGATGCAAAAGGAATGTCCGGATAAGGAATTTCTCTGCGCCCCCGTCTTCAATGTCATGAAGCTGCCCACCGACGGCTGCCGGTGCAGTGAATGCAAATTCATGAAGATGAACACGCTGGAAAAAGTCCGTGACTGCATGAAAAACCTTGCCCCGCGCGTGGAACTGCCCGAACAGGTCATCCAGCGCGCCCGGCGGCCCATGGAACGGATGCTGGAGATTTCTGCAAAGCCGATCGAGAACGCGGGTTAAGAATTTTCCGACTTCTGCCAAACACCATCACCGGCCATTCAGCCAATTGCCCAACGAGGGGAAAAATTCCGGGCCGAAGGTGAATTGCCAGGCGATGTAAACTTGGAAGTCCGTGGGGCCGTCAATGGAACGTCCGGCGGAAAACAACAGGTGCTGGTGTTCGGTAAAATCAATTACGGTTCCGATATTAAAGGCCGTGTCGTCGCGTCCGCCGGTTTCCGTGGCGGTGTGATGATAAATCTCTCCGCCCAGCAGAAACTTTTCCGTTATTTGCCGCTGCAAAACCGTGCCAACGAAGCCCCAGTTCTCATTGCCCGCACCGGGGTTGAGGCCGTAACCACCGCCGCCGTAGGCAGTCCACTCACCAAAACTTTTTTGGAGCCATAAGGGTAGAAATGCCTGCACATGACCGCTGCCGAGTCCTTGAGATGGGTTGCCCGTGGGGATTTCCAGCAAGGGAAAGATTCCGACTTGCGGACACCGCTCCGTTTCCTCGATGAAACGCCATTTTATGCCGAGTTCGGTATCAGCATAGCCATAATGCCTGGGGCCGCCGGAGGGCGCATCGTAAGCCGTCGGTGCAATCAGATGCAGCATGACATTGGTCATGGGGCCGTAGTTAATTTCAATCTGAGGGGCGGTTCCCGACCAGTCGCCGCCGGACTTGGTGTGCTGTGAGGCGATGTAGAATTCCCATTGCTGATAGTCCACCGGCGCCGGGTCATCGGTTAGAAACGGCGGGCCGGCCAGGGAAGTCAGCGCAACGCTACAAAACAAAACGGCAATCCATTGGGCTGTTTTATTAGTCATGTGTTCATGTTTTTAAAATTTGGTTTGATACACGCATCCGCAGAAATTGAACCAGCTCCGGCAATCAGGAGGAACAACAGGCCAAGGAGCATGCAAAAGTCTGTCCGCGCTTCGCTGGCCATGCTCCAAAAACCATAACGCGCAAGTTTCGCCACATGAAAACACAAAAAGTCATATCCCAACAAGATTGGAATTTTTGTGGAGATGATGGCCACCGAGATGTTGATCAACAGAGGAATGGCTGCCAGCCGTGTCAGGAACCCGGCCAGAATCAGCGCCCCGCAGACAATTTCCACTCCTCCGACAAACGGCGCCATCACGTCCGGCGCGGGAATGCCAATGCGGGCAAACCGGCCAGCGCCCAGCAAATCTGCAAACAGAAATTTTTGAATACCTTCCTCGAAAAACACCACGCCAACCATCAACCGCACCAGCAAAATGGCACGCGGTCCTTGCGCGGATGTCAATCGCTTGAAGAATGATTCCGATTTCAATCTGGACATATCAGTTTTTGCCTGGCAATCGAAGGCGGCTCGTCCTGCCCGATTCACTCTGGTTACATAGGCGGCTTAATCACCGATCAAATAGAATCCCAGAATGATCAAGCCTCCGATTCCCACGCCGGCTGCAACCGCGGCAATCAAACCGTTGGCGGTCAGCTTGACACCCTGTCCGCCATTGGACTTTGCGAAGATCAAACCACATCCGGCATAAAGGCCAAGAATGATCACTCCATGAGTCACCCAATGATGACCGGTCAATTTTTGCATGGCGGACTGGATGGCCGGACTTTTTTCCTTGGCGACCACCAGCAGGCCATTGACCACGCTGGCTAGGGCGAGGGATAATCCAAAAGATCGGGCATATTTGGAAACGCCGGTGTTTTCTGGGTTCGTGTTCATAAATTCAAGCTCGATACGTCGCCTTTATTTCGCCGCCAGCAATCCCATTTTTACTCCCATTGCAATGATTCCCCCTTCCCCCTCCATGGTGAATGCCAGCAAAACCGCCATGCCAGCCACCCAGAGCACCAGGCGGCGGGCGTCCTTGTTAGCCGACAAATTGCCGGCGGCAGCAATCGGCAGATACGTCACCAGCATGAGCAACATGATGACCAAATGTTCCTTGGTCTCCATGAAGAAATTGTGGGCAAACGGCCAGGGCCCCTTCAAAATGATGGCCTTGTCCGTGTGATAGGCCGTCACATACCAGTAGCCGCCTACCACGAACGCCAGCCACATGAAAGTCGCCGCCGCCAGACTCACCTTGCGAATACGCGCCAGATTGGCTTCGGAGGCATTCAGCGCCTCCACAAAAACCCAGACGGTGGAAAGCAGGCAAGCCACTCCAAAAAAAACATGGCCCATCATAATCAGTGCGTTCATAACAAGATTCGATCCTTTCTTCTTATTCACAGCCGTCCCACAGGATTTTTGAAAAAAGTGCTGGAACAATTTGTTTAGCCCTGCCACACGGCAGGGATGAATAAAAAACGCAACCGTCCCAGCGCCGTCAAAACTGAATCTTTT
>CAIMLG010000137.1 GCA_903842235.1 uncultured Verrucomicrobia subdivision 3 bacterium | reverse complement strand
CATCCGCTTCGCTCAAACTCCACTTAATGCGGTCGTCGAGATCATCCGCCTCAAACTGGCGGTAAAAGTCACCCTGTTTGATGGCCAGCACGGGCACGGCAAACAGCTCGCCGCGCTGGGACGGTGATTTTTCCCGCACCGGTGCCACCGCTTTCCGGCCCGCGCGCTGGCTGCACGCTTCGGCGACCACCGCTTTCGTTTTTTCATCGGCAAACACCGCGACGAGCGCGGTTTCCTGGTCGGCGGTCAAGGGACGTTCGATCCGTAACGTTTTTGCCGCTGCATCCCAGGAGACATCGTCAATGAGCGAAAGCGGTATCGCGGCGGCGGGAGCGACCGGGAGTGTCACCGTCACCGGCTCGGTCGGCACAGTGGCCGGACGAGTCACATCCAAGGCCAGGACTGGTTCAACCACCAGTTCGCCGGCTTCCTGCCGCTCAAAGCCCGCCTCAACCAAGCCATCTTTCAACGCCTTGGCCGCCGCATCAAATTTCGTCGAGGCCACAAACGCATAGGAGCCGTTCAAGGCTTCGCGTTTTTTTCGGGCGGCATGGGGCATTCGTAAAATGCGTCCCAGAATCTGCTCCACCGCCCGACCGCTGCTCAACTCCGCCACGGAAAATAAAACGTAGGCAAAGGGACAATCCCAGCCCTCTTTCAATGCCTGCACCGTGATAACGAACCGCAGCCTGCACGCCGGGTCCAACACTTTCAGATTTTCCGGCTTTTCCAAATCCCGAATCTCGCCGGTGTGGATGGCGATCTGCTCCGGCGGGATATGGAACTCCAGGAGTTTCTGTTTCACCGTCTCCACGGTGATGCTGGTCTTGTCTTTGTATTCTGGCTGGGCCTGCAAAAGCATGATGGGGCGCAAATATTTTCCACCCTCGGCGGTTTCCTTTTCCGCGTCGTCCTGCAATTCCTTCAACAGTCCGATGGCATCGCCGAGCAACGCATCCCACGGCTCGCGGTAACGGAGATAAATGGGCAGCTTGATCATTTCCTCCGCCTTCAGCGCGTAGGCCGACACGGAAAAGAGGATGTTGCTGGGCGGGTTCTCGACCTTCTCGCCTTCGTAAGTCACCGTTTCCCGTTTGATGTTGGGCGTGGCGGTGAGTTCCAGGATACCGGAGGGATTCAGGCGCTTGAGGGTTTCAAACGCTAGCGGCTGACGGTTGTTGTGCGCCTCATCCACGATGATGAACGGCCGGCGCAACCGGAAAACATTCGCCAGCGAATAATCAAAATTGCCCTCGGGCTTTTTCTCCAGAATGGAAATCAGGTCGGCGGGCAGGTTTTCAAAATGGCTCATCAGGGTGCCGCTGCTCTCGTAAACTTTCAACTGGCTGATGTCTTTGCGGCGGAATGCCTGCATGGTGGCCACGACGATGACGGTCGCGCCGTCCAGCGTGGCCCGCGTGACGTTCAACGCCTCCTCGATGTCCAACACCTCCACCGTGCCGAGTTTGGTTTCCAGCGCGACGCGATACGGGTCTTTGCGATCCTTCATGCGGTCGAGCGTCTGCCTCCGGATGGCATCGCTGGGCACGAGCCAGAGCACGAGCGCGCGATCGGCCCGCAACAATTCCTTTTGCGCCACCGCCACGGCTTCACAGCCGACAACGGTTTTGCCGCCGCCGGTGGGAATGCGCAGACACACATACGGGATGCCGGGCAACTGCGCCACCGGCGAATAGGGCAAGCCGCCGCCGTAAATTTCCGCCGTGATGGACGTGAACGCCGTGGCTACGGGGAACCGGTCGCCCGCCTCCGACAACATCCGGCAGCGTTCGTAATACCGGCCCAGCCAGACGAGCGCTTTTTCCTGATAATTTTTGAGCTTCATTGCAGGCGGATGGCGTAGGGGGTTTGTTTGAAGGTGAGGCTCTCCCGCTTCTGACGTTCGCGGCTGAACCGGCAGCCCGCCGCGTAAATGACCTTTGGCCCGGCGTGGGCGGGCAGCAGCGCGAAGGTGGCGCTGGTCAGCACGTTGCCGCCGTCCACGGTCTTGTCTTTCAAGATGCCGTTGTAGAGCAGATACACCGCCACGCCGCCGCCGGTGATGCCCAGAAGCGGCGATTTGCCGACGCGTTCGCGCGGCAACGGCTCGCCGGTTTCGGTGAAATAGACATGGCGGGCGAGATCGGCGAAGCGGACGGTGTCGCGGATTTTGCCGGACTCATCGAACATCTTTTCGCCGAGTTCGCAAAAGCGAAAGCCGCCGCCCAAGCCTTCGACTTTTTCGCCTTTGGCGTTGGTGTAGCCTTGGGCGACGCGCTTGACGCGCTCGGCGGTGATTTCCCGCGCGATTTGAGCTTTCATCTCAACCATCACAAATCGCCGACGTTGACCATCAGCCTTGTTTAGCTTGAATACGGCATCGCCAGTCGTTCCTGAACCGCCGAATGAATCCAAAATCAAATCGTCCCCGCTAGTTGTGAAACTCAAAAGTTCCTCAATCAATTCAGTTGGCTTCGGAAAATCAAATGGGCGATTATCATCTGGAAAGATTTTTTTAATTTCATTCGTTCCCATTCGGCCATCCAATTCAAAAAGACTCGACAGTTTGGCGCGATAATCTTTCGCATAGACTTTTAGTTCAACAAGCTTCGTCTCATCGTCGCCAAAAATAATTCGTTTTTCGGCCAATAAATCATCCATCGTGTTTTTCGGAAACCTGTATCCCATCATTGGCTGCTCGCATGGTTTGCCGGTGGTAGGATGAATGACATCGTAGCGATAGCCCTCTTTACCCGGATTGTGAACTGCACGCATCCCTGTAAAAATTCCTCCCTTGTCTATAAATTTGTAATCTTCAAATGGCCAGAGTTGGCTTTTATTCTTGCGATACCAGCGGGTGTATTCTGATTGTAGATCGTCTAAATTTTCAAATCTGGCAATTAATTGGCTGCCAACATCGAGCAGCTTTTCCTTCACTGCGAGATTGACGGATTTCCATTCTTTCGACAGCCGCTCCTTATTCTTGGCGTAGCAAAGAATATACTCATGTTCGGTGGCGATGTTGGTGGGATTATT
>CAIMLG010000136.1 GCA_903842235.1 uncultured Verrucomicrobia subdivision 3 bacterium | reverse complement strand
TGGTGTATGAAGTGGAGGCGAGCATGCCGCCGGTGGATGGGAATGATGGGGCGCCCATTGTCAGAGGCAGTGGCAGCAATGGCGCGGCGGCGACGCCGGCCAAATAAAAAACTTTCAAAAAATCACCCACTACAAAAATAGGCCATCCGAACCTGCGGAGTGCAGGCCCCCCGGATGGCCGCCTATTTCACCATGAAAACCAAACTCATCCTCCTCGCGGGCCTTGTGCTCGCTGTTTTATTCGCGGGCTGCACCACGCCGCAAGTCGCCACCGCCGAAGCGGACATCAACAAGGTGGCCACCGATGTCAGCGACGCCACCACGGCCGTGATCAAGATCGCGCCGGACGTGGTGACGATTGCCACGGATGTCGCCACCGGGGCCAGCAAAGTCGCGGCGGCCACAGCACCGGCCACGGTTGTCACCACGACCACCGTTACGGCTCCGGCGGCTTCCGGCAATACCACCACCCCGTAATGACCAGCCATGGAAACCGTGCTCAACCTGCTGGCGGATTTCTTCCACTGGCTGTTTTCACCCAAGACTCCGGACACTAAACCTTCACCCCCCATGTCCATACCCGTTGAATCTGACGTAGGAGCCGTGGCGGACGCGGTGGGTGATGGCCTGACGCTGGCAAAGCAGGTGGACGCGGAATTGAACAACCCGGCGCGGATCGCCGCGATTCAGGCCGGGGCGCGGGAGGATAACACGGATGCGCTCTTGGCCGCGAAAGCCGCCGTGAACGCCAATCCCAACGACCCTGCCGCGCAGGCGGCGCTTAGAAAGTTGCTGCCGTGATAACCCTCCAAGAGTGCAAGCGCGACCTGCACCGGTACACTATTCTTGAATGGCTCGCCTTGGCGGTCGTTCTGGCGCTGTTCACGGCCATACTTTACGCCACGGCGGGCTGCGCTGAATCGCTGCCGCCCGTCATCGCGCCCAAAGTCGCCCCAACCACCACCAGCACGGTCATCACCCCGAGCTATACCTACCAAGGACGAACGGGCACGCTCTTCAACGACACCGGCCACGCGGACTACGTTCTGTGGCTCTCAGAATACGGAAAGACGCTCGATTCGGCGCCGGTCCCTGCCGGTGACTGGGTGGAAGCTCCTGACGGCGTGGCGGGCCATTGGTGGGCCTCTGACGCGGCCACCGCTCAACTGGGTGAGCTTTACTACCTTCGCAACCAAGCGATGAAACCTTGAGCGCATAGCCGCGCGACAACCTTCATGCCATGCCAAACGACCAACCCTTCTATAAGAATCCCATCTTTTGGGCGGCGGCGGCTGTTTTTGTGACGGCCTTCCCCAACTTCATCAACAGTTACGTCACGCTGCCCAACCAGCAGGCGGATTTGAAGGTGCAGGTAACGAATTTGCAGAACGGGATAAACAGTCACAGCGCGCGGATGGATGCCTTACAGGCGAGTCAGGATAAGACAAACGAAACCTTGGTAACGATGAATGCCACGATGACCGCGGGGTTTCTTGGCATAGACGCCACCATAAAAAACTGGGTGGGGAACAACGGCGGCAAGCCGGTGATGAAGGGCAACTTCCCAATAGTTTCACCGCGCGACCAATTCCCGATGTCACCTCCGCCCCAGTCCCCGGCAGCGGCCAAAGTTAATCCGGCGGTTACGGCGGGGGAGTAGGGCTGCCATCCGACCCATACAACTTGGCGC
>CAIMLG010000135.1 GCA_903842235.1 uncultured Verrucomicrobia subdivision 3 bacterium | reverse complement strand
TGAAAGGGCGGCGGAACTGCGCGACCTCATCCGCGACCTGAAAGACACCTGGAAACGCACGGAAAAATTCGAGCGCGTGCCTTACACGTTGCCGCTCGCCATCGATCCGCGGAACGATCTGGCGGAACTGGCGAAGGTTCTGGAGTTACCCGCGCCGCCGCAGCGGATTGAGGGTTTTGACATTTCCAACATCAGCGGCACGTTCGCCGTGGCGTCGCTGGTGAGTTTCAAAAACGGCCGGCCTGACCGTGCGAATTATCGCCGGTTCAAAATCAAAACGGTCGAGGGACAGGACGATTTCGCCGGCATGGCGGAGGTCGTGAAACGACGGTATACGCGGCTCAAACAAGAGTCCAAAGTCCAAAGTCCAAAGTCCAGAGTCGAAGCTGTAGCGCTTCCTGAAACCTTCAACCTTCAACCTTCAACCTTCCCCGACCTGATCATGGTTGACGGCGGCAAAGGACAGCTCGGCATGGCGTGTGCGGAATTAAAAAAACTCGGGCTCGAAAAAATCCCGGTCATCGGGCTGGCGAAGGAGTTCGAGGAAATATACCGGCCCGGCGAAAGCAAACCGCTGCGGCTCGGTCTGAATCATCCGGCGGTGAAATTGCTCCAACGAGTCCGCGACGAATGCCATCGCGTGGCGAACAGCTACAACGCACAGTTGCGGCTCAAGAAAATTTCCGAGAGCGTGCTGGACGAATTTCCCGGCATCGGCGAGCGGCGCAAGGCGGCGCTGCTGAAGAAATTCGGCTCGGTGCAGCGGCTCAAAACCGCGACGCTGGAGCAAATCGCCGCCGTCCCCGGTTTCGGCGGCAAGGCGGCGGCGGAGTTGAAACAATTTCTGGAAGCTCGTGCGCGGCATGGCAACACGCCCGACATCACCGCAAACGATGTCTAACCCATTCCGGAGCGCGGCGCAAATCCAGCACCGCCCGGACGAGAACGGTATTTTCTTCAACCCGGTAGTAAATGCCGTAGGGAAATCGTTTCGACAACAGGCGGTGATACTTGCCGAAATGGATCAGGTGGATGCCGGCATAAAGTTGGAGCGAGTCAATGTCCGAATAAAGCGAATCCAAAAAGTAGGCGCCCAATCCCGGTTCGTTCCGTTCGTAAAAGTCGAAACCCTCCGTCAAATCCGCGAGCGCGGAGGACTGGATGACGATTTTCACTGAAGCTTAGCGCGCAACTGGCGCTTGGCGGTTTCCCAGTCCAGCAGCGTTTCTTCACCGCTCGCGAGCTTGCGTTCGCGCTCGGTTAGAACTGCGCCGTGCCATTCTGGCGAAGCGAGGTCGGCTTCGTTTTGGGAAAGGTCATGCCAGAGGTCTTCCATCAACCGGAGCTTGTCCGGCACGGACATTTGTCGCAAATCCACCGTTGCATTCATGGCAAAAATCTACGCCCCAAATGGATTCTAGCAAGCCTGCATTTCAAACCCCGGTTTCGGCGGCAA
Source organism: uncultured Verrucomicrobia subdivision 3 bacterium (assembly GCA_903842235.1). Classification (GTDB taxonomy): domain Bacteria; phylum Verrucomicrobiota; class Verrucomicrobiia; order Limisphaerales; family UBA11358; genus UBA11358. The sequence continues at coordinate 169 of CAIMLG010000135.1, read as the reverse complement.
GGCGGCAGTGGAGTTGAAAAAGTTTCTGGCAGCGCGGTCAGCGCCCTCCGTTCAGAGGATGCAATGAATTTGCGGCAGCGACGACCGCAAAGACCAACATCGTCGCCATTAAAACTAGCGCAATGAAGTACAGCAAATAAGCCGCGATGCCAAAAATCATCCGCCGATA
>CAIMLG010000134.1 GCA_903842235.1 uncultured Verrucomicrobia subdivision 3 bacterium | reverse complement strand
GCTCAGCGGTCAAAGTTCAAGATTGGGAAAACAAAAACCCGCCGGGGAGGAGAACCACCGGCGGGCGCGGGAAACAAGGGGTTTACGGCTCCGCCAGAATTTTCGCGCGCTGCTGGTGATAGTCCTCGGGCGAAATCTGATCAGCCTTGTATTTCGCGAGCAGCGCCTGAAGCCGCGCCGCTTGGCTGGCGGCAATCGGCAGCGCCGGGGTGGGCAGCGGTTTCATCCCGAGGTCTTTACCCAGATAATTTTGGTTGGCGGGCTTGGCCGCCACGGGTTTGACGACGGATTTGGCGGGTTTTTCCACCACGCTCGCTACCGGTTGAGCAACCGCCACGACCGGCGGGGCCACGGGGGCCCCTAATTCCTTGGCCAGCACTTCGCGGGCGGCGGCTTGCACGGGATTGTCGGCGGGGGCGGCGGCCAGGGGTTCCGCCGACTTGGCGGCCGCGGCCCAATCGGAATTTTCCTTGGCGACCGGGGGCTTCGCTGGGACCGCGGCTTTGGGTTCCGCCGCGGGCACAACCTTGAGTTCCCCGGTGGACACAACGGGGGCGGTCGCCGGAGCGGGGACCGGAACGACCTTGGCCGGCTTGGTTGGTTTCGCGGGTTTTAGGGGTTTGAGTGCTGGGACGGATTCAGCGACGGGCGGCGGCGTTTGCACGTCCAGCACTTTCAATTTTTCTTCCAGCGCCGCGCGGGCGGCGGCCTGGGCGGGAGTATCCACCGCTTGGGTGGTCAGAACGGGAACCAATGCCAAAGCACAAATGGCCAACGCAATTTTGGAAATCTGCATAACGCCTTTTACGGTAAATCGGCGCTGGAATCAATAGCATTTCCAGCGGAGGGATACAATTTGCGCCACAGCGGGGGAAACGGACCGGCGGCCAGCGTGCCAAAAATGATCTGCCACACCTCGGCGCGCCTAACTTTGACGCGCTGGGACAGCTCAAGGACGTTGGCGGCGCGCAATTTTCCCAACGTTCGCACGCCAATGAGCACCGGCCAGGCGCAGGCCAGGCGCAGGCGAAACTGGCCGTAGGGGAGCGTGTTGGTGTAGCGCCAGCCCGCCGCCAGATGCGCGGCGGCCTGATCCAGATGCCCGCGATAAAGCGGCAGGAATTTTGCTTCGTTCGCCGGGGAGAGCAACGTTTCCGGCACCAGTCGGGCAGCCGCCAATTTTTCCAGGGGCAGATAGCACCGGCCATTTTTCAGATCGGCCGGCAGATCGCGGAGAATGTTCACCAGCTGCAAGCCTTTGCCGAAGCGGATACCATCCCGGAGCAGCTGGGGCTCGTCCAGGGGGATGCCGGGAAAGAGATGCGCCCGGCACATCTTCGTCCAAAATTCGCCCACGCAACCAGCCACGCGGTAGGTGTAATCATCCAGCTCGGCGGCGGTTTCGAGGGCGATAATGGTGCCGTTGGCGGAGTGGGCGAACCGGCGCAAATCCAGCTCCTGCCCGCTCATGATGGTGGCGAGCACATCGCGCACCCGCAGGATATCGGCGGGCGGGAGTTCGGCCAGCAGCGCCAGGCTTTCATCAATATTTTCCAACAGCACCCGTTCGGCGGGCGAACCTTGCTGGCGGGCCAGCTCGCCAAAATTCAGCGGGGCGGTGGAAGTTCCCAGAATGCGGTCGCGCAACGCGCGGAGCGCGGCGATCCGTTGCTCCAGCGGCACGAGTCCGGTGTCGGCGATGGTGTCGGTCGTCCGGGCGAGGAGATAGGCGAGACCGATTTGCGGGCGCACGGGGGCGGGCAGGACGGCAAGCGTCAGATAAAATGAACGGGACACTTCCTTGAGCAGGCGGGTGAGCAATTGGGAATTCGGCGGTTGCGATTTCGTCACCGCCGCACTATCGCCATAGCCGGCGGAGAAAGCCAGCCTCGTTCGCAACCCGAATTCGGTTAGCGCGGCCCCCCTTGCGCCAGCCGTTTCTGTTTGCGCATGACCAGAATCATGGCCACCCCGCCGACGGCCCCCAAGCCGGCCATCGTGGGGTACCACGCGCTCCAGCCAAACTGGTCAATCAGCCGGCCCGTGATGGGCAGCGCGATGGCCGTGCCGTAATATTGGAAGGAATCAATCACGCCCGCCGCGAAACCCGCCATTTTGCGCCCGCCAATGTCCATCGGGGCCGCCGCGCCCACGATGGCGTGGGTGGAGTTGGCCGTCAGCGAGACGAGCACCAGAAACAGGCAGCCGAGAAAAATCCCACCCGGGGTCGGGCCCACGACGCCCAGATAAATGACGGTGGCCGCGCACAGGATGACGAGGCTTTCAAAAAAATAGAGCGTCATGGCCACGGGCGAGCGGTGACCGTGGAAAAACCGGTCGGACACCCAGCCCGCCGTGAAGGAGCCGAACACCGCGACCATGGGCATGAGCAGAAAGGTCCAACTCACCGCCGGACTTTTGGCGATATCCAGATGGAGTTGTTCCACAAAATACAGCACCGCCAATTGATCCGAACTGTTGCGCACGGCCCCGGTGCAGGCATAGGCCAGCGCATAATACCACACCAGCGGATGGGTGAAGATGGTGGTGAAAGATTCTTTGAGGCTGGCGCGGGTGCCCTGATCAGTCTTGCCGTCGCCATCGCTCACCACCCCGGGATAACCGGCCGCCTCCGGCGATTCCTTGGGAATCAACACCAGCAGGATGGCCATGGCCGCGGTGAATAACGGCGGAATCCGGAACAGCCACCGCCAATCCCCTGCCGCGACGACAAACGCCCCAACCGTGAAACCGCCAAGAATAATGGGGGCAAGCCGGTTGATGGCCACCTGGCCCGATTGTATCATGAAACCAAAGACGCCCGCGAACGTGCCGCGTTCCTGCCGGTTGAACCAGGCCGCGTTGATCTTGATCATGCCCGGCGCGCCGAACGATTGAAACCAGCCGTTGACGAGCCAGATGAGCGCGAAGGTGGAAAACGTCCCGACAAACGAGCCGAAACCGAAGAACAAATTTACCGCGATGGTGCCGAGGGCGCCGATCAGCATGGCCGCCTTGCCGCCGATGCGGTCGGTGATCAGCCCATTGACCAACTGGCCGGTGCCGTAGGCAATGGACCAGGCGCTGAGCATGTCCGTGATGTCGCTTTTGCTGAAGCCAAACTCCGCAATCATTCCCGGCGTGGCAAAGCGGAAGTTGTAGCGGCACATGTAGTAGGAGGCATACATGAGCCCGAGGATGAACCAGTTCAGTCCGCGTCGCCGACGGAAGCCGGGCGGATAAGGGACCGCTGCCGGCGGTGAAGCTGCGGAATAGTTCGCCACGGCCGGCAAGGAAACAGAATCCCCCGACGCCGTCAACGGTCAAACCGCCCCGTCCGCCGCCGGCCCGGCGGGGGCGGCCTGCCGCGGCGTCTCGTTATCCGCAATATATTTCCGGGTGGCATCCGGCAGGTCATGCCAGATCTTGATCGCCACGCCCAGGCCGAGAATCGCAAACGGCACCATGAACAGCGGCCACCAATGCCAATCGCGGGTCACCCCCAGAAAGGTCGAGGCTTCGCCCGCCTTGTCCGCCGGCACCAGATGGCCGATGAAAAACGATTGGATGCCGCTGCCCAGATACGTGCAGCCATCCACGATGCCGGCACAGGTGGCCGTGGCTTTGCGCCCGCCAAAATCCGTCGCCGCCGAGCCCGCCATGAGCGACGTCAACCCGACGGACGCCATCACCACCAGCACGCAGGCCAAACCCAGCAGCAGCGGCGCCGAATATAAATAGACCGCCATAATTATAGCCATGACCACCACCAGCCCGGCCAGCATCGCGGCCGGCGGCGCGCGGCGGGACTGGTATAAATGATCCGACACCCAGCCGCCAAAAAATCCGCCGAGAATGCCGAAGAGGCATAGCAGCAGGCCCCAGTGCGCAAAGTAAAATTCCGCCCCGGGCTGGTTCACTTCTTTGGCGAAGATGTAATACCAGTTCTGGATGCCGTTGCGAAACACGCCCGAGGTCAGGCCGATCAGCGCGATGAGCAGCATCAGCTTGTTTGCAAAGACTTTTTTCAGCAGGTCCAGCGTGGACAGTTCGATGTGCATCTGGCCGGACGAAGCATCGTGCGTGTCGAAATGCGGAAATTCCGCTTCCTCCGGCGTATCCTTGATCAGCCACCAATCAATCGCGATCCACAGCACCAGGATGATGGCCGGGATGAAAAACACCGCCCACGTGGCATCCACCAGTTTGCCGCCCACGAGGGTGTTCGTGGCAAACACGCTTTGCAGCACATCATGCAGCCAGCCGCCCGTCGTCCCGGCCTTGGTCAACTCCACGATCTTCGTGCCCCAGTCGAACGCGAAATACACGCCGATGGAAATCAGCGCCCCGAAGATGGCCCCGAACATCCCGCGCTCCCGCACATGAAACCAATACGCCTTGACCTTGATGATGCTCACCGCGCCGTAACTCTGGAAATACATATTCAGCGCGTAGAGCGTGGAATACGCCACCACCATGTTCATCTTCAATTTTCCCATCACCGTCAAATACGTCAGCACCCCCATCAGCACATTCGCGATGGCCGAGCCCACCGCCGCGATCAAGATGCCCTTCTTGCCCCCGATCTTGTCCACCAACGGGCCATTCACCAAAAACGACAACCCATAGACCAGCGTGCCCACCGCAAAAATCGTTCCGAAATCCGCCTTCGTCATCAAGCTGCCCAGCGCGTTCTTCGAGACATTCAGATTGTAACGCCCCATGTAGAGAAAGGCATACGTCATCCCCAGCGGAAACCAGTTGATGAAGCGCCGCAACATGAACCACCGGCTGTGCCGCAGCGGGTTGTTGCGGAAATACAGCGCGATGATGATCACGAGACACAAGCCGACCAGCGTATTCGGGAAATCCAGCAAGTAAGTAATAAAATTCATGCGGCAATAATTTTGGCGCCCCCCGATTGGCGGACCGCCCCGGGGCCGCCCCCCAGCGACCAGCCACCCCGGAGGGAAAGCAGCGAGTTCAAGGTGGGCGACATGATCCAGATTTGATGGCGCGCAAGCTAACCAGACTGACCCGCGCCGGTCAAAGCATATTCCCGGCCACGCCAATATCGTTGAGAGTTACTCGTCGGCTGGCGGGCCGCCCGGGATGAGGGCTGGTTAAACCACCAATTTTTCGCGCAACCTTGGCGAATTTCACCGGTTCAATTGAGGCGGCGCGAATTTTTTCATCGCCGCCGCCGGGATTTTCTGGCTAGAGTGGCGGCAGCTTTTGCTCGGTTTACGCAGTAATGATTGAAGTTTCCAATTTGACGAAGCGCTACGCGGGTCGCACGGCGGTGGACAATATTTCGTTCACGGTGGCCCGGGGCGAGATCGTCGGCCTGCTCGGCCCGAACGGCGCGGGCAAAAGCACGACCATGCGCGTGCTCTCCGGCTTCATGCCCGCCACCCGCGGCACGGTCAAAGTGGCGGGCTTCGATGTTTTCCATGATGCGGACGAGGCGCGGCGGCGCATTGGCTATATGCCGGAAAACAATCCGCTCTACCCGGAAATGCGGGTGCGGGAATACTTGAAATTTCGCGCCCGCCTGAAGGGCTTGGGCTGGCGGCAATCACGCGCCCGGGTGACGACGGTGATGGAGCAATGCGGCCTGACCGACGTGGGCCGCCGCGTTATTGGACAACTTTCCAAGGGCTACAAGCAGCGGGTGGGGCTGGCCGATGCGCTGGTGCATGAGCCGGATTTGATTATTTTGGATGAGCCGACCATCGGCCTCGACCCGCAGCAGATCCGGTCGGTGCGGGAATTGATCAAAGGTCTGGCCGGCAAACACACGGTTCTGATTTCGACGCATATTCTGCCCGAGGCGGAAATGATGTGCAACCGGATGCTGATCATGTTTGACGGGCGGGTGCTGGCGGCTGACACCCCGGAAAATTTGCACCGGCGGATGGCGGGCAGCAGCCAGATCATTGCGGAAATCGCCGCCCCGGCGGAGGCGCTGCGGATGGCGTGGGAACATCTGCCGGAGGTGGAACAATTTGATGTCTCGGCGGGCGAGGGCGAGTATTTCCGCTGCGCGCTGACGCCGCGGGAAGGCGTGGATTTGCGCCCGGTGATTTTCAATCTGGCGCGCGAAAACGGCTGGGCGCTGCGGGAATTGACCCGCCGCCGGCATTCGCTGGAGGATATTTATATCCAGGTGACGAAACCGGATGTGGAGGCGGTGGAATGAGAGTGTTTTGGACATTGCTGCGGCGCGAGCTTTCGGCGTTTTTCTTTTCGCTGACCGGCTATGTCATCATCGCGGCGGTGACCCTGATCATCGGCTATAATTTCGTGGTTTTTGTGCAAAAACTCGGCTCGGATCCGACGGCCATGCCGCTGACGGAAATGTTTTATAACAGCTTTTATTTCTGGCTCATTTTGCTGCTGATCACCCCGGTGATCACCATGCGGCTGTTCGCGCTGGAAAAAGCCACGGGCACGTTTGAAACCCTCATGACCACGCCGGTGGGCGATGTGCAGGTGGTGGCCGCAAAATTCTCGGCGGCGGTGATTTTCTACATGATTGCCTGGCTGCCGCTGCTAGCCTGCATGGCTATCATCCAGCATTTTGCCCGGCAAAACAGCGTCTTGGATGCCGGCACGGTGGGCGGGATGTATGCGGGCATCTTGCTAACGGGCAGCCTCTTTATCTCGCTGGGCTGTTTTGCCTCGTCCTTGACGCGCAATCAAATGACAGCGGCCATGATCAGTTTCGCGCTGGGCGTGAGCTTGTTCTCGCTGGGTTTTTTGGCGACGGGCCGGCCGGCGGACGCTGACTGGCAGAGCCAGATGCTGGCCGGCTTCAACCTATTCGAACAGATGCACAATTTTGCACGGGGCGTGGTGGATACCCAGACAGTCATCTTTTTTGTGAGTCTCACGTTCCTGTTTCTGTTCCTGACGGTGCGAGTCGTGGAGAGCCGCCGGTGGAAATAACATGAGCCACCTCCCCCCATCCCGCCCCAGTTTTTCCTCAGCGAGCCGCTGGCGCATCGGTTTTGACGTGGGGTTTCGCACGACTTTGGTGCTGGCGGTTCTGGTGATGGCCAACTATCTCGCCACGCGGTTTTCCCATCGCTTATATTTAAGCTCGCAGACCCGGGTGCAGTTGGCGCCGCGCACCTTGAATGTGCTGCAGTCGCTGACAAACGATGTGCTCGTGACCCTGTTTTACGACCGAAAAGACGAGAACTACTCCAGCATCGCGGCCCTGTTGAAAGAGTATCATGCCGCGAATTTAAAAATCAGTGTTCGGACCGTGGACTACCTGAGCAACCCCGGCGAAGCCGAAAAGGTGCGGGCGCAATACGGCCTGGGCGGCGCGCGCGAAAAAGACTGGGTCATCTTTGATTACAATGGCCGCGTCAAAACCCTTCCCGGATCGGCCCTGACGGATTATCAACGCGTTCAGGTTCAGCCGAAAGATCCCCAGCAAAGGGAGCTAGAGTTTGAGCGCCGCCCCGTCCAGTTCAACGGCGAAATCGCCTGCACCTCCATGCTGCTGGCGCTGGCCAATCCGCAGCCGCTGAAGGTCTATTTCCTGCAAGGGCATGGCGAGCCGTCCCCGGCCAGCTCCGAAGACGGCGGCTACCGGAAATTCACCGCCACGCTGCAGCAAAATTATCTCAGCGTGGCCCCGCTGGCCGGCCAGCTCGCCGCTGCCGGCGTGCCGCCGGATTGCAATCTGCTGGTCATCGCCGGCCCCAACAAAGCTTTCAGCGAACCGGAGCTCCAGCAAATCAGCCAGTATCTGCGAAACGGCGGGCGGCTTTTGGCCCTGCTCGGCTATGCCTCCCAGCAAAACCCCACGGGCTTGGAACCGCTTTTGCAATCTTGGGGCGTCAATGTGCTGGATGATATTGCCGTGGACAGGAACCACACCATGACCAAGGGCTACGATATCGTGGTGGATCAATTTGGCCGGCATCCCGTGGTGAATTCCTTGTCGCAGGTGCAATTGCAAATCTATCTGCCCCGCCCGGTCCTCAAAATGGAACGGCCGGAGTCGCCGGCCAACTCGCTGCAGGTGGATGAATTGTTCACCACCAGCACCGATGGCACGCTGCTGGGCCATCGCACCGCTGCGCCCCGGGCTTATTCCCTCGCCTGCGCCGGCGAGCAAAAACCCGTGGCGGGCATCGCCAATCCGCGCGGCAACCCCCGCCTCATCGTGGTCGGCGATGCGACTTTCCTCAGCAACCAATTGATCGATGGCGGGGCCAACCGCGATTTCCTGAACAGCTCGCTCAACTGGCTGCTGGATCGGCCGCAGCTGGTCGCCGGCGTCGGGCCGCGCCCCGTCAAGGAATTCCGCCTCCAGATTACCAACCTGCAACAACGCCAATTGCGCTGGTTGCTGCTGGCGGCGCTGCCCGGCGGCGTGCTCTTTTTGGGCTGGCTCGTCTGGCTCGTCCGCCGAAAATGAAAGCCAAGACAACAGTGCTCTGGTTGATTCTCGCCGTGTCGCTCGCGGCGTTCATCTGGATTTTCAACCAATATTTCCGGCCCGCCGGGCTGGCGGATCCCCGCCTGTTGACCGGCCTGCGCGCCGCCGGCGTGACCGGCATCCACATTTATCCCGGCGGCGCCCCGGAAATCAGCGTCATTCACACCAATGGCGCGTGGCAGTTGCAAAAACCGCTGGCCTATCCCGCCCAAGCCGACGGTATGCAAGCGCTGCTGGGCGAGTTGGAAAAATTGGTTCCCATCACGCGCCTCACGGCCAGCGAGCTGCATGGCCACAAAAATACCGAGGCGGAATTCGGCTTTGAAAACCGGCAGTATTCCATCGCCATTGAGGCTGGCGACGAACGCTGGCAATTGCTCGTGGGCAATCAGGCGTCGGCCAACCAGGTTTTCGTGCGGGTGGTCGGGGTGGACGGCATCTTCGTCACCGATACCGCCTGGCTTCAGGCGCTGCCCCGCTCGGCGAACGATTGGCGCGACACCGCGCTCGTGGCGGCAGCCGATGCCTGCGACTGGATTGTCATCACCAACGGCACCAAGATCATCGAGCTGCGCAATAATCCCACCAACCATCTCTGGCAGATCATCCAGCCGCTGCCTGCCCGGGCTGACGGGGCCCGCATTGTGGCCGCCCTGCAACAGCTCCGGGCCGCCCACGTGACCCGGTTCGTCAGCGATGATCCCAAGGCCGATTTGTCCACCTACGGCCTGCAGCCGGCCGAACTGGACGTCTGGCTCGGCAGCGGCACCAATTTTCTGGCCACGGTTCATGCCGGAAAGAACCTGCCGGACAATGCCTCGCAAATCTATGCGCGGCGCGGGGGCTGGAATTCCGTCCTGGCCGTGGACAAGGACGCCCTGGCCGCGTGGCGCGTCGGCGTGAACGATTTTCGCGAGGCGCAACTGCTCACGCCGACCGCCCCGGTGGCGGAAATCGAGGTGCGGGGCGAAAATAATTTCACCCTCCAGCAGCGCGGCACCAATGCGTGGGCCGTGGCCGGCGAAAAATTCCCGGCCGATCCGGAAAATGTGCAAGCCTTCCTCAAGTTGCTGACCGGCCTGCGGGCGACGGAGTTTGTGAAGGATAATCCCACCGCCGCCACCCTCCGGGACTTTGGCCTCGCGACCCCCGTGCGGCAGGTCACGCTGCGCGCCGTGCCCGGGGCCACCAATGCCGGGCTGGGCCAGTTACTATTTGGCATCCCGGGAACCAACCAGGTCTTCGTCAAGCGGAGCGATGAACCCTACGTTTATGCCGTGACCCCGGAGGCTTACAATAGCGCGTTCCTGTGTGATGCCGGCTGGTTTTACCGCGACCGGCACATCTGGAATTTTTCCCCGACCAATGTCACGCAGATCACCGCGCGCCAGAACGGCCAGACGCGGCAGTTGCTCCACCGGGGGCTGAAGGCCTGGTCGCTGGCACCCGGTTCGCAGGGCCTGATTGATTCCCGGGCCGTGGAACAAACCCTTGGATTACTAGCCAATTTGGAAGCCATCGGCTGGGTCGGCCGCAATATCACCGCGCCCGAAAAATACGGTTTGCGCCCGGACAACCTGCAACTCACGATTGAATTGAAAAGCGGCGAAAAATTCGCCGTGGACTTCGGGGCGGAAGTGCAGGGGCAAACCGCGCTGGCGGCTGTGACGCTGGACGGCGAACGCTGGGCCTTCATATTCCCGGTCATTCCCTACCAAATGGTGGTGGGCACCCTAACCCTTCCGCCGGCCACCCCGTGATATGGCCGGATTCTGGCGCAAATGCCGTATTGCCTTCCGCTGCGTTCGCTTTGCGGTCTGGGGCGCCCTGCTGGTGGCGCTGGCGGCCTTCGGCTGGTTCAACCAGGTTGGTCTGCCGGCATTTTTAAAAACCCGCCTCGTCAACGCCCTTCAGGAGCGCGGCGTGGCGCTGGAGTTTTCCCGGATGCGGCTGCGCGTCCTCCACGGCTTCGTCTGCGACCAGGTCCAAATCGGCGGCGCCAGACTCCCGGACAGCCCCGCCTTTGCCGCGCGCGAGGTGCAACTGCGGCTGGATTTTTCCGCATTATTCCACCGGCGGTGGCAGTTGGCTGGGTTGGTGGTGCGCGATGGCACGTTCACCCTGCCGTTCGCGCCGACCAATTCACTGGCGCTCACCAATCTTCAAACGGAACTGCGGTTTGCGGCGGATGACACTTGGGCGCTGGATCATTTTAGCGCAGGTTTTAACGGCGTGCGGCTGTTACTCGCCGGCGAGGTGGCGCACGCGCCGGAAATTCGCCATTGGAAACTGTTCGCCGGTTCGGGGAATACCGACCGGGGCGAGCTGGAGGCGGCCTTGCGCAGTTTTTCCGCCACGCTGGCCGGGATCCGGTTTGAGGGCGCGCCGCAGTTAAACGGGAGGCTGGACGGCGATGCGCGGGACGTCCACTCGTTTACGCTGCGGCTCAACGCCACGGTGCCGGCGGTGCGCACGCCGTGGTTTGCCGCGCGGGAGTTACAAGCCACCGCCAAGCTCACCGCGCCCGCCGAGGCCCCGACGCATGCCGAGGCCGCGTGGAATTTCTGGACCAATCTCCAGCCGTTCCGGCTGGCGTGGCTGGCGCGGGCCGCCGAAGTGCACACGGAGAAAATCAACGCCGACGCCGTGGAATGCGACGGGCTCTGGAGCGCTCCGGAACTGGCGGTCCACCGGTTCTCGGCCCGGCTGGGCAGCGGTTATTTTCTCGCCGGGGCCCGGCTGGATGTCGCGGCGCGCACCGTGGCCTTTACCAACGCCGCCTGTTTTGACTGGCACCTGCTGGGGGGGCTGCTGCCGGAAACCCATCGCGCCCCACTGGCGAAAATCACCTGGGCCCGCCCGCCGGGCCTGCGCGCGGACGGCGAATTCACACTGCCGCCGTGGCCGGCCGGCGCGGCGGACTGGCCCACCGCCATCGAGGAATCCCTGCGGCTGCGCGGCGAACTGGCCCTCACCAACGCCGTCGTGGCCGGCCAGCCGCTGGATTTGCTGCAGACGCGTTTTGGCTGTTCCAACCGCGTCTGGCGGCTGCCGGATCTGACCGTCGTGCAGGGAAAGACCCGGTTGATCTTGGGGGTGGAGGCCAGCCCGGCGACCAAGAATTTTTCCGGCCGCGTGGCGGGCACGCTGGCCGTGGCGACGGTGAAACCGTTTCTGCCGACGAATGCCTTGGACCGGCTCCAATTCACGGCGCCGCTGGCACTGGAGGTTTCGGCGGCAGGCAACTGGACCAATTGGAATCAACTGATGGCAGAGGGCGGCGCGGCGTTGACTAATTTTTCCATCCGGGGTGGGGCGGTGGATGTGGCGCGGGCGCAGTTTGCTTATTCCAACCGCGTCTGGCGCGTGTCGAAGCTGGCCGTGGCGCAGGGGAAAACCAAGCTAAATTTGGCGGGTGAGTTGGATGGGGCCACGAAAGACTTTTCCGCCCGGCTGGCTGGCGCATTGGATGCGGCGAGCGTGCGCCCGTTTTTGACCACGAGCAACGCGCTGCGCGGCTTCAGCTATCTGAGCTTTGGCGAACCGGTGGCGTTCGCGCTGGCGGGAACCGGCAATGTGAGCGATGGGAGCCGGCTCACCGTAACCGGTCAGGTGGCCGTGGCGAATTGCGCGATTCGCGAGCAGACCATCGAGCGGCTCACGACGGATTTGATCTATTCAAATTTGACGGTGGAGTTTCTCCATCCGCAATTGTCGCGCGCCGGCGGCGCGCAGAAATTTTCAGCAGAAAAACTGACGCTGGATCTGGCGGGGCAGAAATTATTTTTCACCGGCGGCGCCGGCAATGTGGAGCCGGCGGTGGTGTCGCGGGCCATCGGGCCCAAGACGGCCCAGGCGATGGAGCCATATCAATTTCTTGCCATACCACAGGCGCGGGTCAACGGCTGCGTGCCCCTGAGCCGCGCGAACGGCGAATTGCTGATGGATGACGCGGACCTGCGGTTTGACATCGTGGGCACCACGCCGTTCCGCTGGAAACGGTTTGAGACGCCGGCGATCACCGGCACGATCCACTGGTGGCGGAATTTTATTCTTCTGACGAACGCCGTTTCGGAATGTTACGGCGGCGAGATGCGCGGCTGGGGCAGTTTCAACATCAGCCCGGAGATTGAAGGCACGGACTTCCAGTTTTTCGTCACCGGCACCAACGCGGATTTTCATGCGATGGGCCAGGCGCTATGGTCGGCCACCAACCAGTTGAAAGGCTTCCTCTCCGGCACGGTGACGGTGACCAGCGCCAATTCCGACGACTGGCGGACGTGGAACGGCTACGGCGCGATGAAGTTGCGCGAAGGCATGCTGTGGGACGTGCCGGTGTTTGGGCTGGTTTCAACGGTGCTGAACACAGTGACGCCGGGGCTGGGGAACAACCGGGCGACGGATGCGGCCGGCAAATTCATCATGACCAACGGCGTGATTTTCACCGACACGCTGGAAATTCACACCGCGCTGATGCAGCTGGAATATGTGGGCACCGTGGATTTGGAGGAAAAAGTAAATGCGCGGGTGACGGCGCAGTTGATGCGGAATGCGCCGCTGTTCGGCTCGCTGGTCAGCACCATGCTGTGGCCCGTGAGCAAGGTTTTTGAATGCAAGGTGACGGGCACGCTGGGCGATCCCAAGCCGTCGCCGGTCTATGTGCCAAAACTGCTGCTGGTCCCGCTGCACCCGCTCCAGTCCGTGGAAAGTTTATTCACGCCGTCAGCCGATAAACCGGCGGGTGCGGCTCCGAAATAATTCCCCCCCCCCGCTAATTCCCGGGTTTATCTTCCAACCGCCCCAGCAAGCGCAGCAAGCCGTCCAGAATCGTCAGCGGATGCGGCGGCCAGCCGGGGATGAAGAGGTCGATGGGAATCACGTCCGCCGCGCCGTGGTGGACTTGCGCATGCCCGGCGAAAGGTCCGCCGGAAATCGCGCAGGTGCCCACGGCGATGGCAATTTTCGGCGCCGGCATGGCGTTCCAGGTTTTCTGGAGCGCCAGTTCCATGTTTTTGGAAACCGGTCCGGTAATGACTAGTCCGTCGGCATGGCGGGGCGAGGCGACAAATTGAATGCCGAAGCGGCTCAAATCCCACCCGATGGTGCCGAGCACGTTGAGATCGGCTTCGTCGGCGCCGTTGCCGCCGGCGCTCACCTGCCGCAGGCGCAGCGAACGTCCGAAAAGTTTTCGCAGTTTCTCCTCCAATGCGCTGGCCAACCGCAATTCTTCCTGGCCCGGCGCGCCGAGCACTAAATCTTCGCGGCGCCGCACCGCCATGCGATGATCGTTGGTTTGCGAGATGGCGTGGGTTGGGCAGACCTCGACGCACGCCCCGCAGAACAGGCATTTGCCGAGATCCAGCGACAACACCCCGTCAGCGGTATGAGTGATGGCGCGAGTCGGGCAGACGGGCACGCAGGCCGAACAGTGTTCCACGCATTTTGTGGCGTCCACCCGGAGCGCACCGCCATGCCGGTCGGGCAGCGCGGGCGCGGGGCCGGCGGGATAAGCCATGGTCTGGCAGCCGCGTTGCAGCCGGTGGAGAAGGGTATCAATGGCAAACATAGTCAGAGGTCAAACCCGCAGTAAGACAGGCTGAAGCTTTTGTTGCAGATCGGAAAATCCGAGATGGCCTGCCCGCGCAAGGCCAGCGCGAGCCCCATCCAATTGTGAAAGGACGGATCGCAGATTTTGTAGCGGCGGAACCGGCCCGCCGCGTCCGTCAGCGCCACATGGCAGATCTCACCGCGCCAGCCTTCCACCAAGGCGACAGCCAGCGTGTCGGGGGCGGCCGGAGGGAGGTCGTCGCGCATCTCGCCGTCCGGCGGCGCGGCCAATTGTTCTTCCAAATAAGCGCCCGCCCGCTGAATCTCCAGACAGCGCACCTTGGCCCGGGCGAAAACATCGCCATCCGGCCATACCGCCACCGGCGATTGCGCAAAGCGATGCCAGCCGGCGGGATGATCAAACCGCACGTCGCGCACCAAGCCGGACGCCCGCGCGGCCACCCCCACCAAGCCCAGCGCCTTGGCCTGCTCGGTAAAGATCTTGCCCGTTTCCTCAAAACGGGATCGCACCGAGCTGGCGTCCCACAGCCACGCCATGGCGTCTTCCACATCGGCCAGCACCGGGGGCAATTTTTTGCTTAGCAGGCTGAGGCGCTCCGGTTCCAGATCGTGTCGGCAGCCGCCGGGCCGGACGAGGCCGCGGCCAAACCGGTTGCCGCAGATCAGCGCGGTGAGATTCAAAAAGTCGCCGCGCAGTTTCCCGCCCGCGGCGGAGGTCGGCAGAAACGCGACATCGCCCGCCAGCGCGCCGAGGTCGCCGGTGTGATTGGCTAGCCGTTCGAGTTCCAGCGCGATGGCCCGCAGCCATTGGGCGCGCAGCGGCGCTTCCGTGCCGGCCAGCGCTTCCTGCACGGTGGCGTAGGCGGTCGCATGGCCGACGGTCGTGTCGCCGGCGATCACTTCCATCTGGCTCATCGTCGCCAAGTGCGGCCCGCCGGGCATCGCTTCCTCCAGGCCGCGATGCTGGTAGCCGAGCGCGATTTCCAGATGCAACACTTCCTCGCCGTGGCATTGAAAACGGAAATGGCCCGGCTCAATGATGCCCGCATGCACGGGGCCGACGGCCACTTCGTGAATCTCGCGGCCGTCCACGCGGAAAAAATCGCCGTTGGCTGGTGCCTGCCCGGCCTTCCGGCGCACCGGCTTGAGCCACGGATGCCCTTCCGGTTTCAGGCCGTGCTGCTCCCAGAGTTCGCGCTCAAACAAATGCGCCTGCGTCAGCGTCGGCGTCAGCGCCGGATAGCTGCCGCTGAACGGCGTGCTGCGGGCCACGGCCAGGGTGTTGTCCGCGTCAAAAGCGATCACCGCCACCACGCGCACGCCGCCGGTTTCCGGCACGCCGAACCACGCGCAGAGCCGCCCGCCGCGCTCCAGTTCGCCAGCGGTCAGGCGCACGAGGTCGGCGATCGGCCATTCCGGCACTTCCGGCCACGGCCGGCAGGTCGCATTGGCGAGCAGGGCGAATGAAGTTAAAGCGCTCATGGGAGGGGGATGAATTGATCGGCCACCGCTGTCCAGGCGTTCTGCAGGACCTCGGGCGGGTGTAATCCGAGCCACAAGGAAAAGCCCAGCAGCACCAGCGGCGGCAAAATGATGCCCAGCGTTTCGGGGAATTGCCGGCGAACCGCCCGGGCCGCCTGGCGCGGCCGCCCGTCCACAATGGCGAAGACCAGTCGCGTCAACCCGAAGAAGGCGAGCAGCAGGCAGAACAGAAACAGCGCCATCGCCCCGCTGTGGCCGGTTTCAAACGCCGCGCGCACAATCCGTAGTTCGCTGAAAAACGGGCCGAAGGGCGGACAAGCCGTCACCGCAAACATGCCCGCGACAAAGAGGGCCGCCGAGCGCGGGGCCAGCACGGCCATACCCCGGACTTCATCCATCGTGCGGCCGCCGGCCGCGCGCCGGAGGTTGCCCGCGCTCATAAACAGCGAGCCTTTGGTCAGGCAATTGGACCACACGTGAAACAAGGCCGCCCACAAACCCGCGCGGCCCAGGGCCGCGCCGATGCACAGAATGCCCATGTGCTCGACGCTGGAATAGGCAAGCATGCGCTTGAAATCGCGCGTGCCCAGCAGCATGAGTGCCGCCACCAGCATGGAAAAAAGTCCGATGGCCAACAGCGTGCGGTCGGCAATGGGCCCCAAGCCCGCTGCCGTCACCACGCCGCGCACCCGCAGAATGGCGGTGAAGGCCACGGTGGTGACGCCGCCCGCGAGGATGGCGCCGACGATGCCCGGCGCTTCGCCGTAAGCATCGGGCTTCCAGGTATGCATTGGGGCGAGGCCCATTTTTGTGCCGTAGCCGATGAGCAGCAGCACCCACGCGGTTTTCACCCACGGCTGGGACAAGTGCAATCCTTGCGCGGTCAGGGCGCTGAAGGTCAAATCGCCGCCGCCGCCGCCATGCAACGAGGCATAGCCCAGACAAAATGAGCCCAGCAGCGACAGCGCAATGCCGGTGCCGCCGACGAGCAGATATTTCCACGTCGCTTCAAACGCGCGGGGCGTGCCATTGAAATGCAGCAGCGGCACGGCGGCCAGCGTGACGCCTTCGGTGGCAATCCACAGCAAGCCCAAGTGTCGGGCCATATGCCCCGCGCTGATCAGACCGAGCACGGCCAGCAGGGACGCGACAAAAACGCGGTTGGGCCGCTCGCTGCGCAACCGGAGATAAGCCACGCCATAGGCGCCGCAGACCAGAAACAGCAGCGACACGGCCGGCAACACCGCCCGCGCCAGCGGGTCAAACGCGAACCACGCGTTGGGCGCGACGGCCGGCGGCGCCACCAGCAGCCAGAACGACAGCCCGACATGCCCGGCGCACACCGCCGGCAGCAGCCACGGCCGGGTGCGGTTATTCGGCCAGGCGGCGGCGAGGGCGGCCCCGGCGAGCGGGACGAGGATGAGGAGCAATTCTTTCATTCGCGAAGCGCGGTTAATTTGCGGGTATCAAGCGAATCAAACGCGCGTTGGATGCGATCCACAATGATCCCGATGATGAACACGCCCACCGTCACGTCGAGCAGGATGCCCGCTTCCACCATCAGGGGCGTGTAATGGATGAGCAGCAGCCCGAACAGGTAAATACCGTTTTCCAGAATCAGGTAGCCGCAGACTTGCGAAATGGCTTTGGCCCGGCCGATGAGCAGCACAAAGCCGGTGAACACCGAGGCCAGCGACCCCGGCACCAGCAGCGACCCGCTGTGTTCCGGCAGCAGCGGCAGCGACCGCGCCAGCGCCACCGCCGCAATCGTTCCGCCCGCGCCCAGCAATAGGGACGGCACGAAGCCGATGAAGGGTTCCACCTCCCGGTCAATGTGCGCGGCGCGCATTGCCTTGCGCAACAAGGTGGGGATCAGCAAGCCCTTGCCGGCCACGGTGGCCAAGGCGACGAGCACCAGGCGCCAGTCCGCTTCGGTTTCCATGAGCAGCGGCATCAGCCCCAGCGCCATGCCTTGCAGGGCGACGGCCATGATGAGCGTCGGCAACCGGCTGCTGCCGAGCGCCAGCAGGTTCAAGCCCATCGCGATGCCGATCAGCAAATTGATATATTCACTCATTCCGCACCCCCTTTCCACGCCATCAAGAGCGCAAATAAACACAGCAAGAACGCCGTCGTCAGCAGCAGCGGCACCCGGCGGAAGGCCAGCCGCGCCAGCAACGATTCCACCAGTCCGACCCCCACCGTCACAGCGAGCACGCCGCCCACCAGCGCGCCCGTGGCCGCCAGCGTGGACAGCTGGCCCAGGGGCAAAACGGCCTCGGTCAGGAACAGCGAGAACAGCAACAGCTTCAGGGCCGCGCCATGCAAAATCACCGCCAGCGGCGGGCCGCTGTGATCCAGCACCATGGCTTCGTGGATCATCGTCAGTTCCAAGTGCGTGTTGGGATCGTCAAACGGCACCCGGCAGTTTTCCGCCAGCAACACCGTGAACAAGCCCGCCGCCAGCAGCACCGCACCCGCGCCGGCAGCGGGGGCGAGCATGGTGACGAGCGACGTGCTTTCCGTTTGCACGCACAATGCCAGCAGGGCGGTGATGAGGGTGGCTTCCGCCAGCACGGCAAAACTGACTTCGCGGGCCGCGCCCATGCCTTCGAAGGCCGAACCGGTTTCCATGGCGGCCCACGCCGTGCAGAATCTGGCGAGCGCCAGCAGGTAAATCAACAGCAGCATGTCGCCGCGAAAACTCAGTGCACTGCCCGCCGGTCCGAGCGGCATCAACAAGGCCGCGCCCGCCAAGGCCACCCACGCCACCGCCGGACCAATCACAAACCCTGGGGAAGCCAGGGTGCTCAACACCGCGTGTTTTTGCCAGAGCCGCGCCAGATCGTAGTAAAGTTGCAGTACCGGCGGCCCGCGGCGGCCCGCCACCCAGGCTTTCACCTTGTTGATGATGCCCGGCAACAGCGGCGCCAGCAGGAGCCACAGCGCCAGGCGGGCGATCAAATCAAGTATCAACCTCAAACTCATGGTTGGCCTCCTAGTAAAACCAGCATTCCCATCGCAATCAAGCCGGCCAGCACATACAGAATGTAGGCTTGCAGCCGGCCTTGCTGCAGCCGCAGCGCAGTTTCGGACACGCGCATGACGCAGGTGCCGACCGGGCCCAGCACCCGCTCCAAAACGGTTTCCGGCACGCGCACAAACTCGCTGGCGGCGGCGGGCAGCGGGCCGCGCGGGCGGCGCAGCTGGCGCTCCGGTTGCAACAGCCAGCCAAACCAGCCGGTCACGATGCCGGCAAAAGACGCGCTCGTGTATTGCATCCGCGCGGTCGGCCCCGCGTAGCCGCAATCCCACGTCAACGCGCGGCGCAGACCGTTCCCCCGCACTTTGCGCCACAGCCACACGCCGGCTCCGCCCGCGAGCAAGGCCACCGCGATTTGAGCCGCGCTCAACGCGGTCAACGGTGCGGGCGCGGCGCCGGCGGTCCAGTTGGGATTCCAACTGCCCACAGCCCGGGCGAGGGTCGGCCAGAACAGCATTGGCGCCAGCCCGAGAATGACGCACCCGCCTGCCAACACCAGCATCGGACTGCGCATGAGCCCGCCGCATTCCTGGGCGCGTTCCGCCGCCTGGGTGCGCGGAGCCCCCAGAAAAACCACCGCGGCCGCTTTGGCAAAACCCGCCAGCGCCATGGCTCCGGCCATCGCCAGCAGGATGGCCGCTGGCAGCGCCGCCCACACGGACGCCGCCCGCTGCGTGGCTGCGTCGAACAGGCCGAGATACACCAGCCATTCACTCACAAAACCGTTGAGCGGCGGCAAACCGCAAACCGCCAGCACGCCGAGCGCAAAGAGCGCGGTGGTCCACGGCAGCGCGCGCCAGAGGCCGCCGAGCCGGCTCATTTCCCGCGTGCCCGTGGCCTGCACCACCGAGCCGGCGCCAAAAAACAAAAGCGATTTGAAGGCACCATGATTCCACACATGCAGCAGCGCCCCGGCGAGGGCCAGGCGTCCCCACGCGGCGTTGCCTTGGGCCCGACCCAGCAAGGCGGCGCCCAGGCCGACGAGAATGATGCCGATGTTTTCCACGGAACAATACGCCAGCAGGCGCTTGAGATCATTTTGCGCCAGGGCGAAGGCAATGCCCAACACCGCGCTCACCGCGCCCAGGCCCATCACCACCCAGCCCGCCGTCGCCGGCACCGGCAGCCAGCCGCTGAAGCGAATAATGCCATAAATCCCCATCTTGATGGCCACGCCGGACATGATCGCGGAAACGTGGCTGGGCGCATTGGCGTGGGCGGAGGGGAGCCAGATGTGTAACGGAAACAAACCGGCCTTCACCCCAAAGCCCGCCAGCGCGAGCCAGAACAGCGGTTTTAATTCCCCGGGGTCGCGGAGCGGGCCCAGTTCCCAGCCGCCGGTGTGCGCGGCGAGCAGGCCAAAAAAAGCGAAGAGGCAGACCGTGCCCGCATGGGAGGCGGCCAGATAGACCCAACCGGCCGTCCGCACGGCGCGCTGCGCCCGGTCCAGAGTGATGAGAAAATACGCGGCGAGGGCGAAGATTTCCCACGCGATCAAGAAATGCAGGCCGTTCGAGCACAGCAACACCAACCCCATGCTCAGGACCAGCGCGCTCCACCACGCGCGCCCGCGGGGCGCGGAGGCTGGATTATGCGCATCCGACCAATATTCCCGGGAATAGACGGCGCCCAAGCCGCCCACGACACTCACCAGCACCAGGAACCAGGCGCTCAAACCGTCCAGCCGGAAATACAGCGCCTCGCCGCCCACGAGAAAACCGCTGCGCCACGTCCATTCCGGAGTGCCCGTCAGCACCCCCAACGCGGCGGTCAACGCGGCGGCCGTGCCGACCAGCGTCAGCCCCAGCCACAGGCGCGCGCAACGCGGGCCGAAGGCGATGCTCGCCCCCAAGCCGGTGGCGGCCACCAACAGAAACAGGCCGGGCATCACGCCTTTACCTCCGGTTGATTTCCCAAGGCCAGCGCCGCATCGGCGGCGGCGGCGGCGGCCAAAATTTCCGCGTCCGGGGCCCGTTTTTCCACGAGCTCACGCAGCGGCCCTTTCGCCAGCGCCCGGGTGATGCGCCCCAGCAAATCCAGATGCGCGCGCGGCGACGGGGCGATAAAGAAGAACAGGTTCGTGACCGGCAAGCCGTCCGGAGTGGGTTCCGCCTCCGGCAAAGCCTCGCGCAGGAGCAGCAGCGCCACCGTGCCAGAATCGCGGCCCAAGGCAATGCGCGTGCTGGGATGCGGCAGGGCGAAACCGCCGCCGACGGCCGCCCAAGTAACCCCGCCCGCCGCCCGCAGCCGCTGGGCCAGCAATTGCCGCACCGGCGGCGTGGCTCCCGGCAACGCGGCGACAACTTTGGCCAGCACATCCTGGACGCCCGTCGCAGGAATCTCGCGCCAGATGCCGCCCGCCCGCAGCAGCGGATCGAGATGGCAATCCGTGGTGAAGGCCGATATTTCGGACGACAAAAATCCGGCGCGCGTGGCCAGGCCATGCGCGGCCGCCCATTGCACCACTTGGGCGCGGTCGAAGATGATCCGCCCGCGATCCGGCGTGTGGGGCATGCCGTCGTTGCGAATCCAGCCTTCGACGACGCTTTCCGAGACGCCGAACGATTCGGCGATTTGAATTAAATTGAGATACATGGTTTTTGACTCACGGTTTCGAGAAATTGACCCGCACCGGTTTCATGGGTTGCCTCCCAAAAACACCATGGCCGCCAGCGCCGCCGCCCCGATCAGGAGATAGAGCAGATAAGACTGCACCCGGCCATGCTGGAAGCGGCGGAACGCCACCGCGAGCTGCTGGACCGCGCCGCCCACCGGCGTGGCGAAGTATTCGAGCACCGTTTCCGGCGTGTGCTGGGCCAAATGGGCGGCGGCGGGGAAAGCCCCTTCCGGGCGGCTCTCATGGCGCACGGGCCGCAAAACTCCGGCGAACCATTCGGTGATGATGCCGGCAAAGGAACCGGCGGTATATTGCATACGCGCCGTGGGCCGGGCGAAGCCGCAATCCCAGGTGAGCGCCCGCTTAAAACCCGCCCGCTGCAATTTGCGCCACAGCCACACGCCAGCCAGCACCGCCAGCGCGGCCAGCGCGAGATGGGCCGAACCGAGCGCCACCAGCGGCACCGGCGCGGCGGGGCTGGCCCAAACGGGCTGCCAGACGGCCACCGCCCGCGCCACGGCGGGCCAGAACAGGAGCGGCAGCAGGCCGATGGCCACGCAGCCCGCGCCCAGCACCAGCATGGCGCCGCGCATTCCGGGGCCGCTTTCGTGAGCCTGCGCCGCGGCGGCCGAGCGGGGCGCGCCGAGAAAGACCACGCCGCAGACTTTGGCAAAACAGGCCAGCGCCAGCGCGCCGGTGACGCCCAGCAAAACGATCGCTGGAATGGCCGCCCACGCGGCCGGGCCATGCGCGATGGCCGCATCAAACAATCCGAGAAAGACGAGCCATTCGCTGACGAAACCATTGAGCGGGGGCAGGCCGGAAATCGCCACGGCCCCGAGGGCAAAGAGCGCCGCCGTCCACGGCATCGCGCGCCACAGGCCGCCGAGCCGGCTCATTTCCCGGGTGCCGGTGGCGTGCAACACGGAGCCGGCGCCGAAAAACAACAGAGCTTTGAATAAGCCGTGATTCCACACGTGCAGCAGCCCGCCCGCCAGCGCCAGGCGCCCCCAGGCAGCATGGCCTTGCTGGGTGGCCACCAGGGCAAACCCGAGGCCGATGAGAATGATGCCGATGTTTTCCACGCTGTGATAGGCGAGGAGCCGTTTCAGGTCGTGCTGGCCCAGCGCGAACGCCACGCCCAGCACCGCGCTCGCCACACCCAGCGTGGCGATGACCCAACCGGCGGAAGGCGGCACTGGCAGCCAGCCGCTGAAGCGCACGAGCCCGTAAATACCGATCTTGAGCGTGACGCCCGAAAGGATGGCCGAAACGTGGCTGGGCGCATTGGCGTGGGCCGAGGGCAGCCAGACGTGCAGCGGAAACATGCCGGCCTTCAGGCCGAAGGCCGCCAGCGCGAGCCAGAACAAGGGCGCGAGTTCCGGGTGATCCAGCAGGGGCTTCAGTTCCCAACTGCCGGTGCGCGCCGCCATGATGGCAAAGAAGGCAAACAGGCTGAGCGCCGACAAATGGGATAAGGTCAAATAGAGCCAGCCCGCCGCCCGGACTTCGGGCGAACGCCGGTTCAGCGTTACGAGAAAATAGGCCGCCAGCGTGAATAGTTCCCAGGCGATCAGAAAATGGAGGCCGTTGGCGGCCAGCAGAACCAGTCCCAGACAAAGGAGTAGCACACTCCACCACACCCGGCCAGGGGCCGCAGAACGCGGATGCGCGGTTTCGCTCCAATACTCCCCCGCATAGACCGCCCCGGCACCGCCCACCAGCCCGACCAGCGCCAGAAACAGGGCGCTCAACGCATCGAGCCGCAAATGAATGGCCTCGCCGCCGAGGGCGGCCGAATTGTAAGAATTCCATTCACCGCCGGTGCTCAATATCGTTATCGCCGCACCTATAGCTCCCGCCGCGCCCGCGAGCACGCCAGCCAGCCAGACCTTGGGCGCACGCAGACCGGCGAGAATGCTGGTCAGCATTCCCAAACCGGAAATCAGGAGCAAAGTTTGGATCATGGCCAATTGCCCGCGGCGGTTTGCTGGTCTCGCCGCCCGCGGCGCGCGGGGCAGAATGCCAGATTTGCCCCGTCGAATCCAGATGCGTTTAATAGAGGCTTTTGACGGCGACGAAATCCGCCGGACCCGCCGCCGCCGCCGAGCCGGTTTTGGCTGAATTGACGGCCCAAGGATGCGCCAAGCCGCCGCTTTAGGGTTGTGAAGGTGGCCCAAAACTGTTTTTCTGCGCCGGTGAAAATTCCCAACCATTCCTGTCTCCTCTGGATGGTTGCGCTCGGGTTTGTGCCCTGGCTGGGCTTCGGTGCCGAGCCCAGTTCGGGCGAATATCTGCCGACGCGCTGGACGACGACCGACGGACTGCCAAGCGATTGCATCACCGCTATTCTGCCCGCTCGGGATGGCTATCTCTGGGTGGGCACAGCAAACGGGTTGGTGCGGTTTGACGGGGTGCGTTTTCTGCCGTTCGAACTGACGGACGGCGACAATCCAACCAATGCGGCGATCACGGCGCTCTGTGAGGATCCATCCGGGGAACTTTGGATAGGCACGCAGAAAGCGGGCTTGTTCACCCTGGTGCGCGACCGATTGACGCTGGTGGGAAAATTAAGGGGGATTAACTGTTTGGCATCGCAACCCGGCGGCGTTTGGATTGGGACGACCAACGGCTTGTTTGATTGGAAAGAAAACCGGTTTGCCCGACTGGCCCCCACCAATGGAGCGCCGCATCTGGCGATTCTGGGGATTCAAGCGGCGCCCTCGGGCAATATCTGGGTAACAACTTCCCTGGGTTTATTTCAGCTGCAGGCCGGCCAGCTCGTGGCCCCGCAGTTGGAGGCCAACTCGCAGGGAGCGGGGGAGAATTATTTTGGCGCCTATGAAGACGGGCAGAGCAATCTCTGGGCCTTTGGCGACTCGTTTCTGGTGAATCTGAATCTGAATCGCCGGTTTAACTATTTCAATGCCAGCAACTTGGTCACCACGCGGGTGTGGAGCCTGTTGGGCACCAAGGACGGAACCCTGTGGTTTGGCACCAGCGGGCGCGGCCTGTTCCGCTTTGCCAATGACGAGTTCAGTCCCATTCACATGGGCGACGACGAGCTCTTGCGAAACGTGCAAGTGATGAGCAAGGACGCCGAAGGCAACCTGTGGGTGGGCACGCATGACGGGGGCTTGGTGCGCTTGAAGCCGGCGGATTTGCGCTGGCTGGAATTTGACGGCCCCGTCAGCGCGCTGGCCGAGGATGCCCAAGGGCGGCTGTGGGTGGCGGCGGATGGCGATGGCTTGTTCATGATTCATGCCGCCGGGGCGGTCAAACTGCCCGTCGATGCCAGTTTGAGCGCACAAAACCATGTGACGTCCATTGCGGTCGGCAAACGAGGCGGACTGTGGATTGGCACCTGGGGAGCCGGCATGTATTTGGTGGATCGTTACGGTCTGGCGCACTTTACGCTGAAAGACGGCCTGCCGGATAATGTGATCACCGCCCTTTACGCCGGGCAGGACGAGGGGGTATTCGTGGGGACGAAATCCGGAGACATCTGCCGCTTCATTGGACGGGATTTATACAAGTGGGGAACCGCGCCGCTCAACCGGAGCATCTCAGCCTTGTTGCACGCCCGCGATGGCACGCTGTGGATCGGCACTGACGGAACCGGCCTGTGGAAAATTAAAACCAAGCTGTCCGCCGTAGAGCCCGGCCCGCCGGAATTACAAAACGCGGACATCCGCGCTCTGCTGCAGGATGAGGCCGGCCGGATTTGGATTGGCACCGCCGCCAAGGGGTTGGCCTGCATTGACGGACCCAACACGCGGGTGGCCACGATCGCGGATGGTTTGCCGGAGAACAATATTTCCCGGCTGGTGACCGATGAGCAAGGCAACCTCTGGCTGGGCACTGATAAAACCGTTTGTGAAATCTCCCGGAGTGCGGCGGAGGCCTTTGCCGCCGGCAAAAGGCTGGCCCCGCTTTATCCGGTGAGCATCAACGAGCGGATGCCTGGTTTCAACGGTCTGGCCAGCGGCCCGGGGGCCTTGCGGACGCGCAACGGCATGGTGTGGTTCGCCATGGGCCGACGCATCGCCGAGGTAACGCCGAATCCCAACCAGGATAAAACCCGGCCAGCGCCGGCGCAGATTGAGGAGGTCTTGGTGGATGGGCAAGCATTGCGGTCGCCGTGGGACCAATCCCCACTGCCGGCCCCGGTGGCGCTGCCGTATCCGTTGCGCAGTTTGGAAATTCATTTCACCGCGCTGGATCTCCGCGCGCCGGAGCAACTGAAATTCAAGCACAAGCTGGAGAACTACGATGAAGCATGGAGTGCGGCGGAATCAGCGCGTTCCGTCCGCTACGGGCGGCTGCCGCCGGGGCATTACCACTTCAATGTCATGGCCGGCGATGCGCGGGGCGGCTGGAACGAACAGCGCGCCCAATTTGATTTTGTGGTGCTGAGCCCGTTCTGGCTGGAGCCCTGGTTTCAGGCTTTGTGCATACTGGCCGGGCTCGGGCTCATTGTTTTCTGGGCACGGAAAATCAGCAATCGGCGCCTACGGGGCAAATTGGTGAACCTCCAGCACGAACAGGCGATGGAGCGGGAACGCAGCCGGATTGCCCGGGATATCCACGATGAGCTGGGGGCCAAGCTGACCAAAATTTCATTCTTGGGCGAGCGGTTGAAGGGCCGTTTTTCCAGCGCGCCGGGCCTGGGATCGCAGATTGATTCCATCGCGGGCACGGCCCGCAGCATGATCAAATCGCTCGATGAAATCGTCTGGGCGGTGAATCCCCGGAACGACACCTTGGAACATCTGGTTTCGTATCTCGGCCAATACGCGATTCAATATTTCCAGAATACGCCCGTGGAATGCGCCGTGACCATGCCCGATGCCTTGCCGCACGTGTGGCTCTCGGCCGAACGGCGGCACAACATGTTTCTCGCCGTCAAGGAAACGCTTAACAATGTGCTCAAGCATGCCCAGGCGGCGCATGTTTCGGTGACCATGAGTCTGACGGACGAGGTTTTTGAAGTCGTGACGGAAGATAATGGCCGGGGCTTTGAAATACCGAAACTTAAAATGCCGCCCGCCGAGACCGCTGGCGCGGAACCCTATCACCCGGGAGGCAATGGCTTGGTCAATCTGCAAAGCCGGCTGAGGGAAATCGGCGGCCAGTGCCTCGTTACCAGCCAGCTTGGGCAAGGCACTAAGGTGCAATTGCAAATCAATCTAAGGAATGCCCGCGTCACCCATTTTAACTGAAATGAAACCGATCACCGTTGCGCTCGTGGAAGACAACCCGGATGTGCAGGAGCAGATTGTCGGCTACCTGGCCGAGGCCGCCGATTTGAATTGCCTGGGGGTTTTCTCGACGGTGGAAGCTGCGCTGCGGGAAATTCCAACTCTGAATCCGGATGTCGTGCTGATGGACATTAATCTGGGGGCCAGCAATGGCATCCAATGCACGGCCCAATTAAAAATCCAGTGTTCCGGAATTCAGATCTTGATCCTCACGGTTTTTGAAGACACAGAGAATATTTTTGAAGCGTTGGCGGTGGGAGCCAGCGGATATTTGCTGAAAAGCATGCCGCCGGTCAAGCTGATCGAGGCCATCCGGGAAGTGAATGAAGGGGGCTCGCCGATGTCAGCGCCCATTGCCCGCAAAGTGGCTTTGTCGTTCCGCCGTCCGTCGAAAACTGACGATGAACCCCAAGCTTTGACGACGCGGGAGCGGGAGGTGCTGGAGCTGCTGGCCAAAGGCTGCACCTATAAATCAATCAGCGCCGAACTGGGCATCAGCGTGGATACCATCCGCACTTACATCAAGCGGATCTATGACAAGTTCCACGTTCACTCGCGCACGGAAGCCGTGGTGAAATACATGAGGCTATGAACCCCGCCACCGTTTTCCACCAGCCTGGCCGCCGCCGGGGGCAAATGCTAATGGTTTTTTTGTTGGTGTTTGCGCCGGCTGCCGGAGCCAGGGCTTGGCAGCCCGCAGGCGGCCGCTTGATGACCCGTTGGGCGGTGGAGGTGACCCCGGAAAACGTCCATGGCGAATATCCCCGGCCGCAGTTGGTGCGCGAGCCGTGGCAGAATCTCAATGGACTTTGGGATTATGCGATCACACCGCTGGACGGGAAACCCAGCCAGTGGGCCGGCCAGATCTTAGTGCCTTTTCCGCTGGAGTCGGCTTTATCCGGCGTGGCCCAGAACTTGGATGAGAAGAGCCTTTTATGGTATCGCCGCCGTTTTTCCATTCCAGAAACCTGGAAGGGACAACAGGTTCGGTTGCATTTTGGGGCGGTGGACTGGCAGGCCACCGTCTATGTGAATGGCCGGCGAATCGGGGTGCATCGGGGTGGTTATGACGCGTTCACTTTTGATATTACCGACGCCTTGACGTGGTCGGGCCCGGAAGAAATTGTCGTTACCGTTTTTGATCCCACCGCCGCCGAGCAGCCACGGGGAAAGCAGTCCCGCCATCCGCAGGGCATTTTTTACGCCGCCAGCTCCGGCATCTGGCAGACCGTTTGGCTCGAACCGGTTTCTAAATACGGCATCGAGGAAGTGAAGCTGCAGCCGGATTTGGATCAACAGGCCCTGAACCTGCGGGTGGTTACCCGGGGGCCGGGCTCGGATGAAGGGCTCTACAATTTGGGGGTTGAAGTGATCGCCATGGCCAACGGAACCAATGTGGCAACGGTAAAAGGAAAGCCCAACACCGAGATGATCCTGGCCCTTCCCAACCCCCATGTGTGGTCGCCGAATGATCCCTTTCTCTATGACTTAAAGATCATCCTGCGCTCCAAACAGCAAGTGGTGGACACCGCCACCAGCTACTTTGGCATGCGCAAGGTGGCGCTGGGGAAAGACAGCGACGGGGTGACCCGCATCGCGCTCAATAATAAATTTGTCTTTCAAGCGGGTGTGTTGGATCAAGGGTTTTGGCCTGACGGCTTATACACGGCCCCTTCGGATGCCGCCCTGCGGAACGATATTGAAGTCATGCGCGAATTGGGCTTCAACCTGGTTCGGAAATATGTCAAAGCCGAACCGGACCGGTGGTATTACTGGTGCGACAAGCTGGGCTTGCTGGTCTGGCAGGACATGCCTTGCGCCAATGCCATGAGCAGCGAAGCGCGTTACCAATTTGAATCCGAACTCCAGCAAATGGTTTACAATCTGGGTAACCATCCTTCCATTATTATGTGGGTGGTATTCAATGAGGGCTGGGGACAATACGACACCGAGCGGTTGGCGCGCTGGGTTAAGCAACTGGATCCTTCGCGGCTCGTGGATGCCGCCAGCGGGTGGAATGATTTCCATGTCGGCGATGTGGTGGACGTTCACTCCTACCCGCGGCTGATAACGCCCATACCGGAAATGATGCGCGCCGCCGTGCTGGGTGAATTTGGCGGATTGGGACTTAATTTTCCCACGCAGCAATGGTCTCCTCAATCCTGGAACTATCTGGGCTTTACGAAAACCACCGAATTCGGCACGAATTATTCCGGTCTTTGGCAGCATATTGTGCAACTCAAGAAACAGTCTGGTCTCAGCGCCGCCGTCTATACCCAGCTCACCGATGTTGAAACCGAGTGTGACGGCTTGCAAACATACGATCGGTCCGTTATCAAGGTTCGAAAAAGAGACTCGCGAGTTCTCAATCAGGTGAAACAACCGTAAAACCGAACCCCGGAAGGCGACTTTCCTTCGCCCGCCGAAACGATTTAACCGAATTAACCTTAAAACCGCAGTTCAACCACGGATGGACACAGATCAACCCTGATACTAAGCGCTTACAAACATTCGCCGTCTCCCCACTTTATGTGACTAGCGGCAAACGGTGATGGGAGCTATTTTCACCAGCACAAATCACCGTTTCAAACTCGACGCTCATCGAAGTGGGTTCGGGGTGTTTTTGCGTGGTTTTGAGTCAAATATCATTAATCAATATGAAATCATTCTATACCCAGAGCCGGAATGGTTCGTTATTCAATACCTTGCGCGACCCTATAGCGATTAACAATAACATTGGGACATATTGGCGATAAAAAGGAAGGGGTTGGCGGCGGTGGGGAGGTCTTTGCGGAGGCGGGTCTTGAAGCTGGCCCAGAGATGTTCAATGGGATTGAGGT
>CAIMLG010000133.1 GCA_903842235.1 uncultured Verrucomicrobia subdivision 3 bacterium | reverse complement strand
GCACCGTGCCGCCCACCGTGCCGCTGCCGACGGTCAAACTGTTGAGCGCCGAATGGTTGGTAAGCGTCAGGATGGTGTTGGCGCCCTGCTTGACCAGCGTGCCGCCGAGCAAGTTGCCGCCGAAGGTGGTGCTGAGGTTGGTGCTGCTCACCGTGAGCGTCACCGCCGCACTGGCCGCGTTGGTCAATGTGATATTGCTCGTGCCGGACAATCCCGCAATCGTTCCGGCGGTAATACCGCTGGCGAATCCAAGCCCGTTGGCCGCATTGTTGTTGACCGGGCTGCTTTGCAGGGCCGCCGCATGGCCGACGACCAACTGGCCGTTATTGATGGTGGTCGGCCCCGAATACGAGTTGGAAGCACTCAACGTGACGGCCCCGCTGCCGTTCTGGGACACGCCGCCGGAACCGGAAATC
Source organism: uncultured Verrucomicrobia subdivision 3 bacterium (assembly GCA_903842235.1). Lineage (GTDB taxonomy): Bacteria > Verrucomicrobiota > Verrucomicrobiia > Limisphaerales > UBA11358 > UBA11358. The sequence goes on along the minus strand of CAIMLG010000133.1, from coordinate 24,333 downwards.
ACATTGGCGACCGTCAGGCCGCTGTCCGTGCGGTTAAAGGCCAGCGTGCCGTTGTCGGTCACGCCGAATGAACCCAAGCTGCCGTTCGCATCGCCATTGCCCACTTGCAGGGTGCCGCTGTTGATGGCAATGGACGTGAAGCTGTTGCCGCTGCCGTTGGCCAGCGTCAGGGTGCTGCTGCCGTCTTTGATCAAGGGCGCGCCGGTGAGGTTATAGCTGCTGCCGGCGATAAGGTAATTGATCGCCGAAGAATTATTGGTGACCACGCTGGGCGTGTGGCTGGCCGTGAGGGTCACGGTGAGCGGGCTGCTCCCGCTCGCGCTGTCATCAAAGGCTGCGAGCGCGGTTTCCGCGTAATTGACGGCACCGCCGCCTGCCAGCAACTGCCAGTTGGGGGTGGTCGTATCCCAGTTCCCATTGCCCACCGCCCACTTGACCGCTGGCTGGACGGCGACATAAACCAGTTTCAATTGGTTGACACTTGTGTCATTGATCACCGTGCTGACATACCCGGCAAGCGTTGGCACCGAGCCGGCAACAAAGCTGCCGGAACCGCTGGCGGAACCATAGCTCAACAACAGATAGGTATCGGGCGTAGTCACGGTGCCGGTCACATTGACGGTGACCGTGCCGTTCAGATTTAAGGCCCCGCCGACCGCCACCGCCGGAATCGTCGTGCTGGCGTTGGCTCCCAGGGTGAAAACATTCGTGAGATTTCCAGAAGTTCCCTCCGTCAAACTGCTCATCGCCAACTGGCCGCCGGAAGCGACGACCTGGGCTTCCAAGGTTCCCGTGTCCGCCACCGTGTAAGCCCCCGCGCCGGTGCTGGCGGTGGTGGTGGCGAGATAGGCGTGGTTGGTTACAATCGTGGGGCCGTTGTAGGTATTAGCACCCGTCAAGGTGAGCGAGCCGCCACTGCCTGAGTTGGTCGCCATCAATCCGCCGTCCGTGCCGCCGCCAGTCAATAGCGCCTGCCCGATCGTGATGGCAAACCCGTTGTTGTCAATCACCGCGCCGCCGCTCTGGACCGTGGCCGCCGTCAGCCCATTCAGGAAGGTAGCTGCGAACGCATTGTTAATCGCTATTAACACGCCGCCATTGAAGTTGAGATAACCGCTGCCGGTGCCATTGACGATTTGATTCACACTTTCCACGCCGCCGTTGAGATTGTTCGTCCCCAAATTGCCGGCGTTGACCCCAAGTTTCATGGGAACGGTCGTGTTGCCCGCCGCCATGCTGAAGGAGCCACTGTTGACGGTCAAGGTTCCCGACCCAGCAATCGCACTTTTGCCGCCGATGTTGAGACCACCGGTGGTGTTGTTAATGGCGACACTGCCACCGTCCACACTCAAGGTGCAATTGTCGTTGGCAACATTGACGCAACCAATAGACAAACTACCACCCGTCCCGCTGACAACCGTGAGTTTGCCGCCGGTTTTCACGCTGGTTAAAGCTCCATTGCCCGCCATGGCGAGCGTGTTACCGGATGCTGTTCCCATGGATAATGTCCCGCCGTTTAAAATGTCCAATTCCCCGGCCGCAGTGCCCTGGACATTTCCCCAGATGAACGTTAACGAGCCAGCCACCGTGACATTGGTGCCGATGGCCGCAACTTTGCCGGCAGCCACCTGGAGGTTGGGAGCAGTCCCCGCTCCCGCGCCACTGGACGTGATGGTTTGCGGGACCGCGGAGGTGAGGGTATAACCGGAATTGTTAAACACAAGGTCGAGGGGGTTGGCAACCGTCGCATTGACGCTGACATTATAGGTGCCGTCAACGCCGCCAAAGATGGCATTTGTTCCGGCGTTGGGTCCCCATTTGACGGTTGGCGACCCAGTCGCGGTTGTGCTCCAATCCAGGGTGGTGGTATCCCAATTGCCGCTGGCCGGGGCGCTGGCGCTGGCCCCGCCACCAACCCAGTATAGATTTACGGCAAAAGCGGACGGCAGGGAAATGGCCGCAAGGATGCAGAGGACCGCAATTTTTGTTTTCATAAGGCAGGGGGTATTCATGGTTTGATTTTAGAATTGGGATGGGGGCCGGACGTGGTTAAATCACAACAAGCTGACAAGCAGGTGAAGGATTAAGTGGTTCAATCAGTAAACTATCGCAGTTCCGATTAATTCTGCCAATTACACGTTCGTGTAACCGGGACGGTCGCTGCGAATTTTTCGGAAGGAAACCGCAAGAACCGGCCGCATGAGGGAATCCCGCAATTTCAGAAGAACTTCCCCGCCCGATCTGATTTGGCATAGCTTGCCAGCTCTATTTGCCAAGAAATTTGACCACGGCCTCGGTGCGGGAGCCCACTTGCAGTTTGGCGTATATGTTGTGACAATGTTTGCGCACGGTTTCAATGTTAACGCCCAGCATGCCGGCAATTTCCTTGTAGGGCAGCCCCTTGGAGAGCAGTTCCAGAACCTCCCGCTCGCGGTCCGAAAGCGACTGTTCAGCCCCCGGGCGAGACGGTTGGTGATGAAAATGCTGCACGATTTTCCGGGCGATCAAGCTGTTTAACGGGGAACCGCCGCGGGCGGCATCCCGCACCGCTTCGAGCACCTGCCCGATCGAACCAGCGCGGCCCTTCAGAAGATAGCCCACGGCCCCGGCCAGCAGTGATTTGAAAATCACATCCGCATCCTCATACACGGTGAGCATGATGTATTGGGTGCCGGGCAGTTGACCTTTTAGCCGCCGCACACAATCAATCCCACTCAGCTTCGGCAGATTGATGTCCATCAAGACCACATCCGGCTTGAGGCGGGGAATCACCTCCAACGCCGATTCGGCGGAACCATGGCTGCTGATGCACGCAAATCCGGGAGCGCGTTTCAATTGATGCACCAATTGCTCGCGGACTACTTTATCGTCCTCCACCACGCAAAGGCGGATGACCTGCGGAAACGACTTTGGCGAACCATCATTTTTGGGACTGGGCATATCTAGGATGCTAGGCAGAGGCTTTTTTTCCGTTACCACCATCAAATTGGCGCTTAGGCAGCATGAATTGCACCGTGGTTCCCTCCGCCAATCGACTGGCGATCTCCAAAATCCCGCCAATATCCGCCAAACGTTTTTGCATGTTCCGCAACCCGTTTCCGGTGTCGGGGAGGCGGTCCTGTTCGAAACCGCGGCCATTATCCGCGATGACAATCTTTAGGCAACTTTGGTCCAACTGCATGAAGAAACGCACCTCGGTGGCCCTGGAATGCGTCACGATGTTCTGCAAGGCCTCGCGCGCGGTCAGCGCCAGATTGTGTCGCACGTCGGCGGTCAACATCACCGCCGGCAAGACGGTGGGCACCTCGAGCAGGCAACGGATGCCGGCCAGGGTGAGAAATTCCTGGGCATATTGGCTCAGATAATTGGCCAGACTTTCCAAGGAATCATGCTGCGGATTTATCGCCCAGACAATTTCGTCCAGCGACTGAATCGTCCGGCCCGCCGCGACCGGAATCATGCGAATCCAATGCTCAACTTCCGATGAATTTTTGCTAGCAATCTCAACCCGCTGACTCAAAAAAATAATCTGGGTCAGGTTTGCGCCCAAGTCATCGTGAATATCCTTGGCGATCCGGCTGCGTTCACGATCCACCGCGTGCTCCCGCTCGAGTTGTTCAAAACGAAGCCGGGTCTTCCATTTTTCACGACGGCGGACGCCCCAGGCCAAGGCGGAACCCAGCGCCAGCCCGATGGCAACCTTAAACCAAAAAGTCTGCCAGAAATAGGGTTGCACAACCAGTTGGATAGACTGGCCGACATCATTCCAGAGGCCATCGTTGTTGCAGGCCGCCACCTTAAACTTGTAGGTTCCTGGAGGGATATAGCTGTAAATAATTGACCGTTGCGGGCTCGGCGACGACCAATCAGCATCCAAGCCCTCCAACTTGTGGCGGAACAAAACTTTCTCGGGCGAGACAAAACTAGGGGCGGTAAAGAGGAAGTTAAATTGCCGGATACCGGGCCCCAATTTAAGCCCGGAAGTGGAGTGTTTAATGGGAAAAGCCTTGCCATCAACAATAATGTTTTCAAGCCAAACGGGTGGCGGGAAGGTGTTCTCATGAATCTGGCCAGGGTCAACACTCATCAGACCGCCGCCCGTCGCAAACCAAAGTCGCCCATCGGGAGTTTGCGCGCCGGCAGGCTGGGATGAGCCGGAACACTCCACGTTGTTCAAACCGTCGTTGCGATTATAACCGACACATTGAATCGACTGGCTCCGCCCATCGGCAAAACGGTTTAAGTCCGTCCGCTGGACCCGAAACACGCCGCCGAAGGAGCCGATCCATAAATTGCCGCGATTATCATCGGCGATATAAGATATGGAATCGTTCCAGAGACCCTGTTCTGACTTGATCGCGACCAGCTTGCCATCACGCCAGCGGCACAACCCATGCAGGGTGCCCAGCCACATCGTCCCGTCCGGATCGGCAAAAAAACAGCGAACATAGTTGGACGGCAGACCATCCTGCGCCGCCAGCCGCAGCCAGTGCCCGTTTTTAGAATGAAAGGCTCCGTCATTATGAGTGCCGACCCACATGGATCCATCCGCCGATTGGGCGATCGCATGGACTTCTGCAGGGTATGATAGATCGTTTACGGTATGCCATTTAGTGGCATCACCTTTGGGGATCACCCCCAAGCCCGGCCCGCCAGTATAGCCCACCCATAAATTATGGTCAGCATCTTCAAACAGGTCGTTGATGGGGTTATTATTAATATTGCCTATATTTAACTTTGAAACAAAGGTGCCGTGCTCGAAACGGTAAAGATGCCCCCCATCAGCGCCCGCCCAAAGGTCGTTATTATGGTCTACGAGCAACGTTTTAATGGCATTTTGAATATTAGAATTAGTCCATATTTCCGGAACTTGAGCCCCGGCGGGAATGCGCGATAAAACTTGATTGTTCAAAATCGCCCAGACATTACCCTCCCGATCCGAGACTGCGGTTCGGGCATATTTATCAAGGTTTGGCTCGGGGAGTTGGAGTTCATGCAACTTGAAAATCTGCGGCCGGATGCGGGTCAGACCGCTACCGAAACCTCCGCGCCACAAATTGCCCTCTTGATCTTCATACAAAATTTTGATCAAACCCTGAAAGCCGAGTTGCGGAATTTTTGTCCAACTGCTGTCCGGGTTTAAGCAAAACAGATTGCCGTCGTTTGATCCGAGCCAGAACCGGCCATCGGATGCTTCCAGCATTCCGGCCAGGCCACCAAACGTTGTTGGTGGTTCAAGTTGAGCCAGAATTTCTCCGGCGCGCACTTTCCACAATTGTCGGTTACAAAACACCCAAACCGCACCATCCCGTGCGCGCGTCAGGCCTTCGATGAGCTTTCCGTCCAGCGGAGCCAGGCCGGGAGAAACCAGCCGGTTCTCACGCCACAATTTCAAGCCTTGGGGCGTGCCCATCCATAATTGATTGGATGCGTCTACCACCAGACCAAGATGCTGGTTGTTTGAAGACTCGCTGGGGGGGGAAACATATTCCACCCCGTGGTTGGTCACACGCCCCAAAGCCCCGTTCGCGGTCTCCAGCCAGATCGTCCCGTTTGTTTGCTGGGCCATCGAAATAATCTGTGGACTGGCAGAGTCCCCCGGCAAAATAACCTGCACGGAACCCTCTTTCCACGCCAGCAAACGGCCGTTAACCAGGGCAATCCAAAGGGTGCCTTCACGGTCTTCAAATAACTGCATGATTGCTCCAGTCTCCAATTCCGGCACGTTGCTTGATGAATACTGGGTAAATTGCTTCCCGTCAAAGCGCACCAAACCGACATAAGTGCCGATCCACAAGTAACCATCGCGGGTTTGGACAATTGAGTTGATGACACTATGAGGCAAGCCGTCTTCATTCCGCCAATTATTTACAAGGAATTCCGGATTGTTGGCGTCAACCGCCAACGCGTTGATCGCCCAAAGCAAGCACGGAAAAATTGTCCAGCGGAACCGAGTCATGTGTTAAGCATTCTATGATGAAAGGAACGTTGATGGAAGCGCATTTGGCGGGCATGCCATTTTGCAACAGAATATAATCTTTCGCAAACCGCCCGGCGGAGCTTTGCATCGCCATGGTTCCTGCGGCAGACCATAGCGTCACCATTGAATACCCCTCATTCAAGACGAGCAATCCGCAGGGGTATCGATGACTCAGCAATCATTTGCGCGACACACTAAGCCGCAGATATTTTTGGTTTGAAAACGGGACCGGAACATCGCTCTCACTGGTGACGGTCGCCGTGCCATTTGGGTTAAAAATAATGGGGCCACTTAAAATGCACGAACTATTGGAGCACCAAGTAAACAAATTATCGGAAGCTTCCACGCGGTAATTAATATCAGCCGGGGGCGGATCAGGGCGGGTATAGGAAAGCGCAAAATAACCATTGGTATTTACGCCAAAAGTAAAAATTGGCCCGGTTACAGCCTGCGTCGGATTTAAACCCAATCCATATTTCATGAGATTCAGAACACGATCGCCGCTCGGATTGGCATTATCGCCAGAGATGGCTGGGTTGGTGGCATTGGCGCCAAAATATTGTAACCGCCAGTTGTTTATCGGGGCATCCGCAATGGTGATGGTGGTCGCAGCCAGCGGCCCAATGGCATAACCGGCACTTGCGGCGAGAGACAAAACTACAGTTTTATTGCCGACGGGCTGGGAGTTTGTTTTCGGCATGACGTTGACATTGGTGAAAGCGACCCCGGCAGGAAGAGTCAGGGAACTGGCCAGCGGTTGATAATCGACCCCGTTCACAGCGGTGCCGCCAATATTATAATATACGGTGAGCGGCGAATTGGTATTACCGGCGCGACTGATCAAAATACTTCCAGGTTGTGGCCCATATCGCGAGGCTTGGGCATCCATGGCCCATAAACTGACAGCGGGCATATCGGGAACAAATTCAACGGCATCCGCGATGACATAGCCCGTGGTGCCGGCATTGCGGATCCGCACACTGCCGGTGGAACCGGCGTTGAAGTTGGTCGTCATCAGCCATACCCATTGGCCGCCTTGTTGGGTCTGATCCACGAATACCGTGGTGGTTCCGCCAGGGTAGATAATGTCAATGGGCGCATTGGTCGCCCGGTTGGTCGTGGCCGGCCAACGGGCAAACACCTGATAAGAAACACCTTGAGACAGGGTTGGCGTAAAGGTTACACTATCCAATCCTTTGTTGGCATTGCCGTCATGCAGATAGTCACTGCCATAATAGCCGCTCGTTGACGAACTGCTGGTCCAAGTTCCGACGATGCTAACGCCGGTGCTGTCCGCATCATCCACGATAACAATATTGGTGCCGGCGGCGGCGGCGGCCGTGGACAACGCTTGCTGGTCGGCGGTCAATTGGGCTTGCAACTTGGCAATATTGACGTTTTGCACCGACACCCCATCATCAATGGCCAGACACGCCGCCGTGCCCACGGCCTGCCCCACAATCATAAAGGTCGGCTCCATGCGGAAGGAGCAGAAGGCAACATGGCTGGCCGACAGGCACCAAGGAACCAGCAGGTTGGTGCACTCACTGGCCTTGGGAACCAGCGCCCGATACGCAATCGGATAGGGAACCGTAATATCGCCCCGGGTGCCGCCTTCATTCACCACCAAGCCATTGTTTACCAGCCGTTGACAGGAGTGAGAATCAACGAAGTAGCCGCCCATCCCGATGGAATCCGGCACCGCCAGCTGGCTATAGATATCGGATTGGGTCATCACATAATCCGAAACCATCCGTCGGGCTTCCCGCACATAAAGTTCCCACGGCCAGCCGCCATTGTCCATAAATTCATCCTGGCAAGGCCCCCACGAATTCATGGCCGACCGAATGCCGGACGAAACCCGTGAATCCGTAGCCAGAAAATAGAAAAATCCCTGTTGATAGTTTTTATGATCCTGCCAAATTTGCGCCCGGGTCGCCGGATCGGCGGCGGCATACGCGGAACTCTCAAAGCCAAAGTCCGTGGAAACGGCCCCGGCATTGTTGATATCCATCTTGCCATTGGCGAGCGGGGTGCCCAAGGTCATCAGCGAGCCGAGCGTGAACGACGGATTGGCCTGAAGATACCGGGCCAACAACTCGTAGGTCGCCGCATTGTAATTGGTCGGCGGGGCCAGCGCCATCCGGTTGGACGCCGTCTGGGTGAAGCACATCCGGAAATTGTAGGTTTGAACCAATGAATCAGCACTTCCCGCGGCGGCCAGAGAATTGGAAGCGATCAGCGGCAGCAAGCCGCTGGCGGGGTTGTTGGCTACAACATAGGGACTCACACTCGAACCCAAACTCGAACCCGGCCGCACTCCGGCCAGACTTTCACCATACTGGCTGCCGGACTCCCGCCCGAGGGTATAACTCACGCCGGCGTCCGCCATCAAATCGCCGGTATAACTGGCGTCAATGAACATTTTGGCGCGAAAGATATTTCCGTTGTTCATGGCGGCGGCGATGATCTGCTGACCCTGCTTCGTCACCGAGACGATATATTGGTTGCCATACACCGTCACCCCGGCTTGCTGCACCAGGTCGTTGAAAACCGCCTCGGCCACGTGGGGTTCGAAATGATAGTTGACGTTATAGCCATATGCTTGATTGATCCGGGTGTAAAACTCATCGGCCATCCCTTGAATATATCCGTTGCCGACATGTCCGAGATCCGTCCAGCCCAATCCGCTGGAGGTCAAACCGCCGATATGATTCTTGTCGCAAATGAGCGCCACCGACTTGCCCATCCGGGCCACCTTGACGGCCGCCACCACCCCGCCGGACGTCGCCCCATACACGCAGACATCCACATTGATTTCTTGAACGGCGAAGGACGAGCAGAGGCTTAACATCAGCGCCAAACACCAGGCACCGCCCCGGCCGCTTGAAAACCAACATAATAAATTAAAGTCAGATTTATTGTTCATGAAGCTTTTGCCGCCTATTAGATAGATCTTACCACCACTTGAAACAACGCGTGAATTTGCTGCCTATCTAGCCGGCAGCCCATTGGCCAACCTTACGAAGTCCGGGTCAGTGCTCGTGCATGCCAAGCCTTTAACTGGATTGGTGTTAGGATCGGATCCTCGCCCCGGAGGGCTAGCGCCTGGGCCTTTGACAGTTGGATTTTCGGCGGAATATTTTGTATTCCCATCATTAACTGCCCCTTTCCACTGCCAAGCCTCGGCATGTCCGTCAACAAAAGACAGGGTGCCAGAATTGCCATGACGATTTGAAGGCAGATTCCAAATTGAGGCACTGCCTAATGAATTGATTCCAATGGCCCCGTTATCAATGGATACCTGATTTTCCTCAATGAAGTCCAAGGTTTGCGAAGTGTTTCTGACCTGAGTTTGCTTCTGGACCGGTTTCGCATAGGGATTATTTACATATGAATTAGCCGGATTCAGAGTGTAATCGCAATTCAACCAAACCGATATCGAATAACTTCGGTTGTGCGCGGTTGTGCCACTTACTATCGCATGACTGGAGGGACATTTATAAATCCCGTAGGACGTGTTGTATCTCCAAAGCCCGCCGTGAGCTAGCCAGTAAGTTCCATAATCCGGCGACGTGGTATAATTCTGGACATTTCCCTCGATCCATGCGCCTGACGCCGCCAGATCTCCCACGACGTCATTGTCGGGGAAATAGTCCTGGAAATCAGTCAAATATATTATCCCAGCCAACTGCAATTGCCGGACATTGCTCAAGCACTGAGTCCGTTGCGCTTTAGCCTTGGCTTTGGCCAGGGCGGGCAGCAACATCGCGGCCAGAATGGCGATAATGGCAATCACCACCAACAATTCAATCAAGGTGAAGGCTCGCTTGGCGGGGATCAAAGCTGGAGAGGGGTTTGATTCATCCGGGTTTGAGGAGGTGTTCATTAGATTTTATAGCGGAGTTAATTAATTCCCCTGAACTCGGTAAAATTGGGCGGATCCGGTGGTGCTGTTGGTGGCGGAAGTCGAGGTGGCCGTGGCAGAAATCGCGGTTCCAACATTGGACCAGGTCGCATCCGGCAAGGCGTTCTTGGATTGAATCTGATAGCTATGGCCGGCCACACTTTGCCAGGTCAACGCCACGGCCGGACCAGGTTGCATCATGATACTGGTCAGGTTAAACGGAGTGAGGGGCAAGATGTTGTTGATCATAAACGCCTTGATTCCGTTATTGGAATCAAGCGCAAACAGGTAATTAGTCCCGCCAAATACGGTCACGCCCGTCCCGGCACTGCTCAAGAAGGTGCTGCGGTTGGTGGTGGCATACAGGGCCCCATCCGCCCAGACGGGATCGGCCAGCAGGGAGGAAATGTCAAAGAGCGACACAATGTCCGGCTGCGACGAGGTCAAGGTGGTGACGCCCGCCAGCCACTTCTGCTTCGGATCAGTCGAAATAAAACGGAACAGGCCGGGCGAGCTATGACTGATGTAAATCGGCCAGCCGAGCCAAGTGTTCGGATCGAACTGCACCAGGTATAATTGTTGACTGCGGGTCTTGGCCCAGAACGTGTTGCTGATCGGTCCAAAGGCAATTCCAAACTGCGCAAACCCCGAGGGAACATTGCTCACCGTTAAAATATTGGCCGAGAAATTGGCCCCGTCACTGGTGGTGAGCAGGCAAATGTTCGTGCCCGAACCGGGAGCAATTAAAATCTCGGTTCCGGGGCCAGCACCGCGAACGGCCAGGTTGTCGCCCCACCGCAGGCCCACCGCGGCCGTGCCGAAACCAGGATCGCCCGCATAGAAATTAATCGGCACGGTATTAGAACCATCATCCGCCCATTGATACAGCGCATACGAAGCCGTCGTGGCATTGGCCGTCACATTCGCGGCATACACCTTCCCATCGTCCGCCACCGCGACCGTGTTGGCAATGTTGCCCCCGAGATTCATAAAATACTTCTCCGCGCCATTGGTCGCGTTCAATACCACCAAGTTGCTGCTGGTGGTGGTGGGGGCTTGAGAAAGCAGCAACAGGTCGCCGCTGGAACCAGCGGCGGGAAGCGCATCGTAGGCCAGCCCGCGTTCAAAAGCAGCATTATTGGTCACCGAGATGTAGGGCCGGTCGCCGGGCAGCAGATTCCAAATATTGATCAAGCTCCCTGAATTGGTTACAACCATGGTGAGACCCGCGACACCCACCGCCACGCCGGTGTTATTGCTGGCGATGACGTAGTAAGTGCCCTGCGCGGCCGCAGTAGGATTGGTCAAGGACAAGGTGGTATTGGTCGCGCCGCTGATCGCGTTTTGGGCATTGGTTCCGTTGTAATACCACTGCAAGAAATCCGGCGAGGAACTGGGAAGCACACTGAAGGTCACATTGGTGGTAACGGGATACGGGTAAACCGTTTGACTGACGGGTTTAACCAAAAACGAATAGGGCGTGGGAAATCCTCCTTGGGAGCGGATGGCCTCAAGATCCACTGGCGAGAGCACCGAGTCATAAACGCGAACATCATCAATCCAAGCCGGCGGCGTGCGGTCGGAAGCCGAGGCCGCCGTGCTGCCCACCCGGAACTCGTTGGTGGAATTCTTGATGAGACCCGAGGCCAAAGAAGTGGTATTTAACAGGGTGGCAGTGATGTTCGTGCCGCCCGTGTAAAACAACACATTGTTCACGGCATTGGTGGCGTTATAGGTCACCGCCACGAAAACCCACTGCTGGGACATATTGATCGCCGAGGAATAGCAGCCGCCACTGACCGCATTTATGTCGAAGTCCAAGATCGCGCCAGTCGCGGAAGCGTTGTTGATGTAAAGATCGAAGCCGCCGTTCGTGCTGATCTTGCTCATGATCCGGTCCTTGGCGTTGGGGACGGCCTGCAAATTCACCCACGCCGTCAGGGTCAACGCGTTGCTCAGGGTCATGCTGTTATTGAGCTTGGCCGGATCGCCGCAGTGCACGTAATCGGTGACGCCCGAGCTGGATACATCCAAGGCGTAGCCGGTTCCATTAGGCGTGTTGCTGGTGCGGGTGGCCGCCCCGTTGAACTGGCCGTTGGCGGGAGGGGCGACGCCCGTGTCAACCGCATCCACCGCGCCACTGCCATCGTCAAACGTGTAGTGTAAAATGGGCGTAGGCAGCGCGGCTACCACGGTGGTTGCCAAAAGCAACCCGATAAAGACAAGACTGCCCAAGAAAAGTAAATTACCGTATTTGCCATGTATTTTAATAAGGGTTTTCATTGGTTGTGATTTCATAGAATTAGGGGGTTTTCAACGAAAAGAATCGGTTTTATTTAAATCATGGCTTCTTGCCCGTTGGTTTGGCAATAAAGCGGCTGATTCATAGGGGCAACCGTCGTCGGTCCGAAATCAAACAGAAGGGGCGGGGAGGCCGCGTGGGCATTGCAAAGAAACGACACCACGATTAACGGAAAAAACGGATGTGCCGTTTTAGATAAGCAATGATTCATGGTTTTATTGGGTTTGTCATTTATCGCAACTTGCATCTCTCCCGCAAACCGTTCGAGAGGCCTGATCAAATAGCCTCTCAAGCGGGCAAGCAGAAAAGTTCATGCGAAATAATCCTTTAAACGCAGGGCAATTTCAATTACACGTTCGTGTAGCCAGCATTCCACACTCATTGCGTGGAAACGCATGAGCAAAGTTTTCCGTTTCGCGTCCAACCAGCGGGACCGGCCGGTTTCATTGAGGCTGCCCAAGCCCGCCACCAGACGGTTACGGCATTACCAAGCGGATGGGCCTTGCCAGATCGCTGCGCCCGGGGACGGGCGCGCTCCCCCCCCGAGGTTCGTGGGGAAGAGAACGGTTCGATGGGCGGGGAGGTTTTCCGGCGAACCGGCGGCAGGCGTCACGCCGCGAGTTTTAGGTGGCTGATCTGGAAGCAGGCCCCGCGCGGCTCGTTGGGCAGGCACACGATTTCCCAACCATGCGCCAGGACGATTTGCTGGACAACCGCCAAGCCAAGACCGGTGCCCTTGGGGCGCGTGGTGAAATACGGCTTGAAAATTTCCGCCCGGTTTTCGGGCGGCACCCCGGCGCCGTCGTCCCGGATTTCGAGCACCGCCTCGGTGGCGCCGGCGCGGCGGACCTCAATCTGGATCTGCCCGCCGTCGGCCACGGCCTGGGCGGCGTTGTTCAACAGGTTGAACAGCACCTGGCGCAGCAATTGTTCATCGGCCTCGATGGCCAGCGCCTCGCCGGCGACCTCGGTGCGAATCCGCTTTTCCCCGAGGTCGTAGCTGAGCGTGCGCACGACTTCCGAACAGGCGGCGGTGAGCGCCACCCGGGTGCGGCGGACCTCCCGGGGGCGCGAGTAGTTAATGAATTCGGTAAGCTGGGCGGTGACCTTGTCGGTCTCATCCACGATGACGCGGGATTTTTCCCGCACGTCCGGCGCGGCGTCCGCCAGGCGGCCCAGCAACTGCGCCTGGCCGCGAATAATATTGAGCGGATTGCGCGTCTCATGGGCCAGACCGGCGGCGGCAAGATTCAATTCCTTGAGGTGCAAATTGAGTTCGCTCGCGCGGACGAGGCGAATCTGCAGCTCCGCCGTGCGGCCGAGATTGCGCCAGGCCAGGCCGACGCCGATGGCGGAAATGCCGGCAAAAAAGGCAATGACGCAGCGCAGCCACCAGTCGCTGGTGCAGACGGCGCGGAAATTTTCCGTGGACATGGCGAGTACCAGCCCGTGCAACTCGCGCTTGGCCACGAGCGCCTTGAATTCCGCATCGTCCATGCCCCGCATCCAAGGCGGCCGGTGGTAGCCCCCGCGCGGCCGGTCGCTGGATTCATTGATCGGCGGCGGCGGTTCGACTTCCCCGGCGGCATTGGTCAGGCGCGCGGGAAAATTGGAAGAGGCCAGCTCAAAGGTGTTGGTCCCGCCCGGCGGCGGACCGCGACGGGAAAACTCGCGGGAAAGTCCGCCGGCATTGGTCAGGCTGCTGAACGGGGGAATGACGACCGTGGCGTTATTGGTCAGGCCTTCGGGACTAACCGTCGCGCCTTCGACATTCTGAACAAAAATGACCGTGCTGTCCGACCAATGCTCGCTTTCGGCGGCGATTTCGCGGGAAAACAAATTGGTGTCGCCGACGGCCACGACCGGGTCCCCATCGGTGTTCAGCAAGCCGACGTAGCGCAACTTGACGAGGACGCTGGTGCGATTGCTCACGAGCTCGCTGAGGACGGGCTCCAGGCGATCCTGAAACAGCGCCCCGCGAAACCGGAGCGCGCGCGTGACGGCACTGAGCGTGTTGGCAATTTCGTGCGAGCGGTTCCGGAGGTCGGACTTGGCCGCCTTCACCACCAGAAAATGCTCCTCCACCTGCCACCCAACCACCAGCAGCCACGCCCCGGCGAGCAGGCCGGCGGCGAGTTTATGGCGGCGTTTCAGTTCCATGGATGACTCAGATTTGGCGCCTGGGCGGGAAAAGGCAATTCCCTAATTATGCTTTACCGGCACCCGCTCCAGAAAACGGTTGAGATCCTGCTCCGAAACCGAATTGGTGATGGAGGTCGCCTGACTGGTTTCACTCGCCACCATGCCCGCGAGCAGATCGGGGGATTTCACAATGTGCGGCGTCAGGAACATGAGTAATTCCGTCTTGGCATCACTCTTGGCGGTGGACTTGAACAGCATGCCGAGCAACGGAATGTCGCCCAAGATCGGCACCTTGCTGTCCGAGGAGGATTTGCTGTTGGAAATCAAACCGCCGATGACGACCGTCTGGCTGTCGGGCGTGACCACCACGGTGTCGGCGGAACGAATGTTAAGCGTCGGCGCGAAGACGGGGCTGCCGCCCAACACCCCACCACCACTGGCGATCTGCTGGCCGGGCGTGGAGGTGTCCACGGAGGAGATCTGCGGCTGGAGGATCATTTCCACCAAACTATTCGCGCCAATGAACGGCGTGACGTTCAGGATGATGCCGACCGAGGTGTAGGCCCCATTGATGATCGGCGTGGTATTGCCATTCACGGAGTTGTAGGAAACGCCGCTCGGCAGATAAACGGATTGGCCGACGACGATTTTCGCCAACTGGCCATCCCGCGCCAGAATGGACGGCCGGGACAGCACCTGGGCCTTGCCCGCCTGGGCAATGGCCTTCAAGGTGGCCTGAAAATCCTTGCCCATGATCTGATAGAAGCCGTTCGGCCCGCTCGACCCCGGCGACAGCGCCGCCAAGCCGGCGGTGCCCATGCCATTGAAGTTAGTCACCACGGAATTCGCCCCCGCCAGGCCGAAGACGTTTGCGGCGCTGGCGCCAATACCGCTGCCGATATTGTCTTTGACGTAAGCGCCCTCGATGCCGAGTTCCAAGTCGTTGTTGCGCTGTACCTCCATGAAGACCACCTTGATCAGCACCTGCGGCTTGGGCGCGTCGAGGCTGGCGATGACATTGCTGATTTGCAAGGCCGTCAGCTCGTCGGCGATGACCACGAGGTTGTGCGTCTGCGGATCCACCGTGATGACGGCGCTGCCCACCTGGCCGTTGTTGTTAAAGTTGCCGCTGGTGCTGCTGGCGCTGCTGCGGCCGCTGCTCGTGTTACCACCGCCGCCGCCAAACCCGCCAAACCCGCCAAACCCGCCAAACCCGCCGGTGCGCTGCGCGTGGAGGTTCACCGCCGCGCCCAACAGCAAGGCCAGCACGCCGGCGAGACTTTTCTTGAAATTATTCATCTTCATAAAATTATTGCGTAGAAATTTTGATTATCAGAACTGCATCCCGCTGCCGGCCCCGCCGCCGCGGCCGCTGCTGCCCGTGGTGCCGAAGCCGGTGCTGGGGGTGGTGGCCGTGGTGGTGGTATTCTGGGAGCGCTGCATCAAGGCGCTGTTCTGCGACGAACTGCTGCCGCCCCGGGACGAATTGCCCGAGGAGAACATGTTCTGCAGCACTTGCGCGGTCTGCTGCGGATCGCCGTTCTTCAACGTAAAGACATAAACTTTCTGGTCGCGCGTGGAGGGCACGTCCAAATCCTTCATCATGACCGCGATTTCCCCCATCAGCTCCCTCGGAGCCGTCACGATGACAGACTGAATGCGCGCATCCGCCACGGCGGTCACCTGCGTCGCCTTCTTGATACGGTCACTGGCACTGCTGCCGCCGCCACTACCGCCGCCGCCCCCGCCGCCCATGAGGGATTGGAAAAAGCTGCCGCGGCCCCCGCCGCCGCCGCCGGAAAACCGGGTCGGGGCCGAACTGCCGGAACTGCTGCTGGGAAACACGCTGGCTAATTCGGTCGCCACATCGGTCGGGCTGGCATAGGACAAATGAAACACGCGAATCTCGGTTTCCGACTGGGCGCTGCTGTCAATCGCCTTGATGATTTCCGTCAGGTGCCGGATGTTCTGCTGCGTGTCCGTGATGACAATGGAATTGCCCGCCTCGTTGGCCACCACCGTGGCCTGCGACGAAACGAACGAGGTCAAATCCGAAACCAATTGGCGCGCGTCCACAAACCGGACCGGAATGATCTGGGTGACGATCTCGGCGTTCTTCGGGATCGCATCCGGATCATTGCCGCTCTTGACGGGAATATCCCGGGTCTTGGCGTCGTTCTTGTCCACGATGGTCAGCGTACGCCCGCTGCGGATGGCCGCGTAACCGTTTTTGTTCAGAACGGCATTGAGCAAATCCACCGCCTCATCCCGCGTGACCGGCTGGGTGCTGATGATGTTCACATTGCCGTTCACCCGCGTGTCCAGCACGATGATGAAACCGGCGGCGTCACTCAGATAATGCAGCACCATCTCGAGCGGGGCGTTGCGAAAATTCAAGCGCAGCTCGTCGGGATTATTTGTGCCCGCAGCCACTTCCGGCGGCAGGAACACGGACGGCACCGGCTCGGCAACCCCCGGTTTCCCGGTCCCGGGCAGGATGACGACGTTCGTCCCGGAATCGGCCGGGGCCTCGGCGGCCTGGTCCGGGCCGTTATCCGGCGCGGGCGCCATTTCCACCGGCATCGGCGTGTCGTTCGTGGCGCCCGGATCACCCGGCGCGGGCGCGGGCGGAGGGGAATTGTTATCGCCCGGGGCATCCTGGGCGATGGCCGACATGAGCGCGCCGGCAAGGCTGAGCGTCAGCAGATTTAAGATGATTTTTTTCATTGGTTCTCCTGTTGTCGTTTTTCCATGAGTCGTTTCAAAACATCGTTCGGTTCACTGGCGGATGAAGGGGTCCCGACACTGCCGGAATTTCCGGACGCCGGACTACTGGTGCCGCTCGTGCCCGCGGCACTGGCGGAACCGGCCGAAATTTCGCCCGGCCCGGTCAACTCCCATTTCCCGCTGGTTTCCCGCATCACATCGCCCACCTTGAGTTCCAGCGTCTGGCTCTGGTTCGTGGTCGCCAGTTCCAGCGTGACGCGGTCATGAGCAATCGCCGTCACGGTGTAATTGACAATGGTCCCGGACACCGGCAGCACTTTTTTCAGGTCCGAGTTATTCCCGCTGAAGAAGGCGAACAGCCCCTTCTCGTAGCTCATCGTGCCCACCAGCGAGAACGCCGGAGCCGAGGCCGACACCGTCCGCGAATGCGAACTGGTGTGCGAGCTGGACCGGGACCGGCCGGAGGAAGAATGCGGCTGGCGATTGGGGTCAAAAATGTTCCGGTCGGTGACGAAGCGGCTGAACGCCGCGTAGTCCGTCGGGCCGGGCACCGACGAACTGCTCGACTGCGCGAACGCGCCGGGCCCCGCCAGCACGGCGGCCAAGGTGATAAAAAGAGAGAGGCGCATAAGGTTCATTTTTTAGCGGGGGCCAGCAAAGCCAGTCCGTTGAGTTCCAGGCCCAGCGTCATCTGCTGCCCCAAAGCATCGCGGGAGGTCAATTCCACCCCGTCCAACTTCAGCGCCAGCGGGCCTTTTTCGAGCGAGTAGAGAAACCGGCTCAGGGTCGCCATATCGCCGGCGGTCTCCACGCGGCACGCCAGGGTCAGATAATTCGTGGATTCATTTTTCCATTGCGGCATGAGACTGGTCAGCTCCACGCCCGCGCTGCGGGACCATTCGTCCAGCGCCTTCAAAAACTGCTGCTCGGCCGCCGAGGGGTTCGCGGCGAGCGAGTTGGATTGCATTTCGCTCCAGTGACTGCGAATGCCGTCCTCGCGTTTCACGAGCTGCTGTCCCTCCAGAACCTTGGCGCGCAAAACTTTTATCTGCGCCTGCCGCGCGGACCACTGGCCCGCCAATGGCATCAGGATAAAGGCCAGCGCCACCACCGCCCCGGTCAGCAGCACCAAAATCATTTCTCTTTTATTCAATTTCATTCCGCACCTCCGTTGTTGAATTTAAAGCTGAACGTGAATTGAATGGGCGGCTTGTTGCCCCGGCTCTGCTCGCGATGCACAGCGGTCACCCCCGGCAAGGCGCCCAACCGGGCCTCCACCGCCAGCAGCGCGGCATTATCCCGGGCCGTGCCCGCGCAGGTCACCGTGTTACCGTCACGAATCGTGATATTTTTAGATGTCACCGATCCATCCTCCGGAAAGGCCAGCGACAACTGGCGCAGGATGGAAAGATTTTTGAACGTGGGGTCATACCACGGGCGATACTGGCGGATGTTCGCCTGAATCCCCTCCAACTGGGTGACCGACGGCTCCAGCTTGGCCCACTGCGAACGCAGGTTCCACAATTGGATTTGCTGGAACATGAAAATTCCCAGCCCAATCAGCACCATCCCCACCGCGACCGCCCCGGTCGTCCGCAGCCGGCCCGAGGAATACCGGGCCACCAACCGCTCCACGAGATTCGGTTTCGGCGGCAGGAATTCAAGCGGCGGCGCTTCGCCCGTCAACTGCCGGGCGGCAAGACTGAAGGCCGAGGAAACCGAGGCTCCCGGCGGCAGCGTCACCCCAAAGGTATCCGGGGCGTAGGCGGAAACCACCTCCATGGGCAAACCCGCCGCGCCAAACTTCAAATCCAGTTCGTCCGCCAGTTGCTGCGCCAAATCCCGCGGGCCGTAGATGCGGATGCGCTGCACCCGCGCCCGCAACTCGGCGGGCAACTGGCCCAGCGTGATGCGCAGTTCGCGGGCCACCACCTCGGTTTGCAGCGCCAGGCGGCCGGAGACATTTTCCACCGCGCCCTCCAGCGCCCGCAGCGCCACCACGCCCCCGCCGTCAACCTGCAAACCCACATGCGTCTCGCCAATTCGCAACGTCACCGTCCCCGCCGCCGCCGCGCCGCTCCCGGCCAGGGCGCTCAGCGCCAAGGCAAAGCTGACCGGCTTGAGCCGCGCCGCCGCCAGCACCTGTTCCAGGGTGGCAATGTGCGGATGGGGAATGCCGGCGAGCAAAACGTATTGCTGGTCGCCGGCCAGCGCGGCGCGGGAACTGCCGATCTGGAGCGTGGCCACATCCGCGTGAAAACTGCGCTCCGCCTCCAGCAGCAAAAGGCTCTGGGCATCCGCCGCCGGCAGCGGCGGCAGTTCCGTCTGGGCCGTCAGCACCCATTTCAACGGCACGCCCAGCACGCAATCGCGCGTGCGCACGCCGGCGGCATCGAGCTGGTTGCGGATTTCGCGCCCCACCAGTTCCGGCGCGGCGGTCAGCGGGTCCAGCGCGAGCTTGGCGGTGAAGCTTTGCAGCAGTTGCAGCGAGCCATTGGTGCGCTTGAGCACGACGCCGTCCAGCCGGCTGCCATCCAGCGTGAGGCCGAGGACCGTGGTCAGCTTTTTGCGCCGGCTGAGTTTGAATTTAAAATCAGGTTTCATTGCGTGTTTTTCGCGAGCAAAGTTGTCCGCGCTTTTTCCCCCAGCGCCCAGCCGAGCCGGCTCAAATCCTGACGATACAGGATTTTCGGCGTGCCGTCGCTGATATCGAAAATGAATTTCACCCGGCGATACCCGCGCCCGAACGGGCCGACCGCCGCGATGTCCGCCGTGAATTGATAGCTGCGGGTGGTCAGGTCGTTGCGGCGGGCCATGGCGGTGATGATCGGTTGATTATTTCCCAACGCATCAATGACCCAAGTGATGGAGCCAAGGCGGCTCAGGTTTTGCTCCCGGTAAGTGATCAGCGTCTGCGCCGCGCTCAGGGCGGTCTGCTCGTCCTGACCGGCGCCCATGAACAGCGCCGTGAGCACGTCCACGCCGGCGGTATTGACGTTCACCCGGCCGCGGAAATAGGCATTGGTGCTGGTGGTCACATTCGGTTCGAGCTTGGCAAAATCGTCCGAACTCAGCCCGGCATTCTTGCACCGCAGCGCCAGATCCAGCAGCCCGTTGCAATTGTTGACCGTGCGCGGATTGTTGGGATTGGGATGGATGCTGCGGTAAAGCAGCTGGGCCATCCGCGCAGCGCTGCTGGTGCCCGCGTTTTGAAACAGCGAGCGCATCTCGCTTTCAGAAATCGTGTTCACGTTGGTGAGCGTGGTGCCGTCGGCATGAAAATTGGGCTCGCGGGTATAGACGGTGACGTATTCAAACAAGCCGGGATCCAGCTGCCCGCTGCTGTTCAGATCCTTTTCGTTCTTATCCAGAATGCCGTTGCGGTTCACATCTTCGCCGGCCAGAAACTCAAGGGAGGAACCGTAAACCAGGCGCAGCTCATCCACCGTCTCAAAGGGCGCGTATTTGGTCTGATACCCCAGCGAAGTGTAATCCAGCGCAACCACGCCGTTCGTGCTGCGCCAGTCCAGGATGGCGTCGGCAAAATCAATCGTCATGTTCGGCAGATACTGGAGTACATTGGTGCTGGCGTTGTTCAGGCTCAATTTGGCGCCTTCATCCACGAGCCCGAAATACGGCTCGGGGCCGCTGGTCCCCGACGGATCGCGGCCGAGGAGCCAGAAGCGGGCGTCGCCCACCGGCACCGCCTCGCAGCGGAACTGGGTGTTATCCGGCACCGTGCCGTTCGTGGCAAAATTCAGCAGCGCCAGGCCGACGTAGCGGGCGGCGCCTTCGATGGCCTGATCCGCCTGGAGCCCGCTCACCCGATTGTCGGAAGCGCGCAGCTCGAAACCCATCGTGTTCGCAAAGTAGAGCGCGATGCTGACGAGCCCGACGCACACCCAGAGCACGATGATCAAAACGGACCCCTGCCGGGACCGGCGCGCATTCAGAGTTGGCGGGGGCAGGTTCATTTCAATTTCCCGTGGCGCTGGCCAGCACCATGTTCGTCCGGGACTGGGCATCAATCGGGACCACGAGCTGGATGGGGTCCGTCGCGTTGAGGTTGCCGGCCAGCAAGATTTCCACCCGCACCGCCAGCGGCAGATTGGTGTTCAGGGTGCTCACGTCGCTCGTATCCCATTTGTCCTGCCAGCGCGAACCGTCGAAACCCATAAACTTGATGCTCTCCACGCCGCTCAACATGAGCTGGTCGGCGACCTCCGGCGTGGCGGAAATGGCCAGCAGGTTCCGGGTCACGCTGCGATACAAATCGCGCCGGCCGGAGGCATCGGTGGCATTTTTCAACTCATACGAAACACGCTGGATATCCGCCCACGGCGCGCTCTGGCTCAAGGCCGCCGTGGCGGTAAACATTTCAATCGCCACCGGCTCCGGCACCCCGAGGCTGTTCACCTGGCCGGTCCGGAAGCTGCCGGAAAGAAACTTGCTCGTGCCGTTGGTGGGCGGGACAAGGCATTGCAGATCGCGGCGCAGAAACGCCACCGTCTGGTCCAGCGGCGTGGCCGCGTCCACCGCGTTGGTGGCCACCTCGCGCAGATGCAGCGTGGTGAAGAGCACGGCGTTCACCGCGATCAACACAATGGCCGCCACGCCAATGGCGAGAATCATCTCCACCAGCGTGAAGGCGCGGGAAAACCGCGCGGCGCGAAGAGCAAAAGCCGCCACCGCGCCACCCGTCGGCGCGGGCGGCGTTCGCCATTCGCAATCTGTTCTTCGCAAGTTCATGGTTTCATTACACTCAACGTCGTCTGCCCCGGCAAGCTGGCCAGCGTGCTCAGGGTCACCGAATACTCTTTGGCCTGGGCCGAATACTTCACCTCCGCCGTCACCACCTGCACCGCCGCATCTTCCGGCCAGCTCTGGCTCGTCAGCGTCCAGCGAAACTCCCGGCCCGTTTCCGTAACGGTTCCGCTCTGCGCGCCGCTGCTCCAATTTGTCATCACCAGGCTCTCGTTCAAAATCCGGTCGGCCACGCGGGCCGCGCCGCCCTTCCGCACGGCGACCTCGCCGGCGAGGCTGGCCAGATGCATGGCCTCCACCACCGCCGGCACCACGATGGCGAGGAACAAGAGCGCCGCCAAAACTTCCGCCAGCGTAAACGCCCGGCAGCGGCGCCGCGCGGCGCGCCGGTTATTGGCCGCTGGTCTCGCTAATCTCATAACCCAAGCGCGTCTTGCCCAACAACAGCCACCGGGTGAACCCGGCGGAATCCTGCAAGGCCAGCGTCGGCGGGCTGTTTTCATCCACCGAACCGTCGGCCAAAAACCGCACGGCCGGCAAATCCTTAAACGTCGTCGCTGCCCCCGTCCCCGCCTTCAGCTCCGGCACGGCGAGCTGCAACGTCGAATCCACCGCCAGCTGCTCGGCCTTGGCGTCGCCCTGCGGACCGCTCGTCTCAGCCTCCAGGCCATAGGCGCCCGTTTTGGCATCCACCCACAGCATCATCGGCAGGCCTTCGGACACCGCGCGACTCTGCCCCGCATGCATCAAGGCCACCAGCCGCCGCGCCTCCGAATCCAGCGCCCGCCCCCGGATGAACCGCGCCATCGCCGGCGCGGCGATGGAGACGACAATCACCAGCAGCGCCAGAACGAGGATCAGTTCAATCAACGTGAACCCGGCCCGCTTCCTCTTCCCGATGCTCCGCCTGGTCCTCAGAACAAATTTTGAGGATGACGATGAGCATGAGGATGAGGAGGAGAACTTCATTAAATCCATCACTTCGTCCAGTTACCCACGTCATCGTCCGTACCTTCTTTGCGATCCGGCCCGATGGACAGCAGGTCAAAGGAATTCACATTGTGCTTGCCGGGGAAATAATAGACATAGCCGTTGCCCCACGGATCGGACGGCACCGTGTCGAGATACGGCCCATGCCAGTTTTTCGCATTGCTCGGCGCCTGCACCAGGTCGCCCAAACCTTTGGGATAATAACCGTTGTCCACCTCAAACGCGTCGAGCGCGGTTTTGATGGCGGACAAGTCGGCGTGGGCCGCCGTGGTGCGCGCCTGCTCGCTGCGCCCGACGATCTTGGGGATGACCAGCGCCGCGAGGATGCCGATGATGGTAACGACCAGCAGCATTTCCACGAGGGTAAAGGCGCGGCGCAGTTTAGAGAGTTGAACGGAAGGATGATTCAGTTTTAGGTTCATATGAATTATTTGATGTATTCGCCCATGGACAGGACCGGCAGCAGCATTCCGATGAAGATGATGCCGATAAAGCCGGCGATCAAAAACAGCATCAGCGGCTCGGCGAACGCCACGGCCGTCTTGAGGTTGCGGTCGAGGTCCACCTCGGTCACGGCGGCGACGCGCACCAGCTCGGCATCGAGCTTGCCGCTTTCTTCCGCCACCGAAATCATTTCCAGCACGGAGCCGGGGAACAAGGTCTTGCAATCGGCCAGGCTCTGGCCCAGCCGCCCGCCCTGCTGCACGCGCTCAATGGATTGCGCCACGGCATCCACGAGAATCTGGTTGCCGATCGAACGCCGGGCCACATTCAGGCCATGCACCAGCGGCACGCCCGCGCCGATCAAGGTGCCCAACATGCGACAAAACCGCGCCATGGCGAACTGGGCAATCAGCGGCCCGACGAGCGGCGCCCGCAAAATGCCCCCTTCCCAGATGCGCTTGCCCTTTTCGGACACCACCCATGCCCGGACCAGCAGGCCGATCCCCACCGCCGCGCCGGCAACGAGCAAACCGTAGTGCCGCATGAGATCGCTGGCAGCGATGATCAACTGCGTGATCAGCGGCAGCGCTCCGTGAATACTGGCAAAAACCTTTTGAAATTTGGGAATGAAAAACACCAGCAGCACCGTCAACACGATCAGCGCCAGCACCAGCAGGATGGACGGATACAGCATCGCGACCATCACCTTGGATTTCAGCTCCTTTTCCCGCGACTGAAATTCCGCAATCTGCGCCAGCACCACGTCGAGGAAGCCGCCCGCCTCGCCCGCCTCCACCATGGCGACATACACGCGGGGAAACGTCTCCGGCGATTTGGCCATGGCATCGGCCAGCGACATGCCGTCCACGACGTAGTCGTGGAGCTGCTTCCATTTGGCCCGCGCCACCGGCGTCGAAGCTTCCTTGGCGAGAATCACCATCGCCCGGCTCAACGGCACGCCCGCCGCGAGCAAGCTGGACAGCAGCCGCGTGAAATTTTCCAGCTCTTTGGCCGAAACTTTCTTGGCGGCGAAATGGAAGGAGAAATTCGCCGGCGCCGCCGCCGGACCAGCCGGCT
>CAIMLG010000132.1 GCA_903842235.1 uncultured Verrucomicrobia subdivision 3 bacterium | reverse complement strand
TTGGAGCAGCGGCTCGCGCAACAAAATCTCCCACTGGACATGGATGCCGCCGCGAAAACGCTGCTGGCGAAGGAAGGCTACGACCCGCAATTCGGCGCGCGCCCGCTCAAACGCGCCGTGCAGGAGCAACTGCTCAATCCGCTCTCCATGAAACTGCTCGAAGGGGAGTTCAAGCCCGGGGATAAAATCAAGGTTACGGTGAAGGACGATGAATTGGTGTTTCAGCGGAAGTGATTTGAACCGCGGAGAAGCAGAAACTCATAGCAACGAATAATATACTTGTTGGTTTTATAAACGCTTCTCTTTAAAAGCGTTGGCTTCCTTTTGGATACGTTCCCGAGGTCTGGAAATGACCTCCAGACATCTGCCGGCGACTTTCCGACGTTGAAAATTGATTTCCCAATGTCGGGTAATGACTTTCCAGTCTTCAGAAACGACTTCCCGATTTCGGGAAGCAATTTCCCAGTCTTCGGGAATGATTTCTCGATGTTGGGAAATGACTTTCCAGTCTTGGAAAACGATTTCCCAATATTGGAAAACGATTTCTAAAAAGCAAAAAATCGTCAATGATGACTGTAAATTAAGGATTTAAGCCCAAAATGGCAAAAATGGCGTTTGCTGGGCGAAAAACGGGGTGTGGAGGGCGGATGACCGTATTGCGGCCTTTTCAGGCGGGGTTGGCGGGGCGGCTTGGCGGGCCGGGCCGGGGTAAGCGCGGCACCGGGTCAAGGTTATGCGCCTTCCGTCCGGCGGATGATTTTGTCTTCGCGCTTCCAATGGCGGTTGCCGCGCGGTTACATTTCCGCGTGGCGATCTCGCACATCCAACCCGTTCAAGCTCTCGACGCGCCGGAACTGGCACTGTATCGGACGCTGCGCCGCGTGGAAGAGCATGAGCGCGCCGGCGTGCTGGTGGCCGCAAACCACAAGGTCATCAAGCGCCTGCTCGCCAGCCGTTACACCGTCGTCTCCGCCCTGCTCACGCCGGCGTGGCTGAAAAAACTGGAACCGCAACTGCGCGCCCGGCCGGAGGCCATCGCGGTTTATCTCGCGGAAGACCCGCTGCTGGCCACCATCACCGGCTACCAGATGCACCAGGGCGCGCTGGCCGTGGCCAAAATCCCGCCGCTGCCGGACTTTGAAACGTTGTTGAACCACGCACCGCGGCCGCGGCTGCTGGCCGCCGTGGAAGGCATCGCCAACGCGGAAAACATGGGTGCGATCGTCCGCAACTGCGCCGCGTTCGGCGTGCATTTTCTCATCGTCGGCGAGACGTGCGGCAGCCCGTTCCAGCGCCGTGCCGTGGCCGGTTCGATGGGCACGATCTTTGAGCAACCGGCGGTGCGGGTGGCCAGGCTGGCAGAAACCTTGACGGCATTGCGCGCGCGCGGTGTGCGTTGTCTCGCGGCGCATCCGCGGGCGGACGCGCAAAAACTGGCGGCCGTGGATTTGCGGGGAGATTGCTGCCTAGTATTCGGCGCGGAAGGTCCGGGTCTCACGGATGCCGCGCTGGCCGCCTGCGATGGCATGGTGGAAATTCCGATGCCAAGCCATATGAATTCGCTGAATGTGGCCGTCGCCTCGGGCGTGTTTCTTTACGAAGCGACGCGGCAGCGCGGTGGTAGCTGATGCCTGCCGCTGCAGCCCGGATATTGCGGCCGACCTTTTCCAGCCAACCCACGGCCTTGGCCCGAACAAAAAGCGTCACGAAAACTCGTGACGCTTTTGCAGGGAAAAGGAAACCTGCCTGGCCGCCGGGCAGCTCCGGAAGGGCGCGGGGCGTCATCCGGATCCGCTGGCGCGGCATATTTAGTTGAATCACTTCCGACTCGCGTCTAAAGTTATCTAATGTCCCGGAATATTTACAGGCGCCTTCCCGACCGGCCTCGAATTTTTGCCGTGCGGCGGTCGGGGTCGGCAAGAAAGGCCGCCACGCAAATCTTGGTGGCGGCAGCGTTGTCATGGGCGGCGGCGGTTTTATCCGCACCGGCCGCCGGGAACGGGCAGCCGCAGGTTCTCAGCGGCCATGTGCCCAAGATCACCAGGATGCTTTCCACGCCGGGCCGGCTCGACGCCAATCACCATCTGGAAGTGGCCATCGGTCTGCCATTGCGCAATCGAGGGCAGCTCACCAACCTGCTCGCGGACATTTATAATCCGTCCAGTCCGAACTTCCGCCATTTTCTGAAACCGGATGAGTTCACGGCGGCATTCGCCCCGAGTGTGGAGGATTATCAAGCGGTGATGGATTTCGCCAAGGCCCATCAATTGAAGATCTCCCATACGCATCCGAACCGCACGCTGGTGCGGGTGAGCGGTTCGGTGAAGGAAATCGAAAACGCGTTTCACGTCCACTTGCAGACGTTCAATCATCCCAAAGAAAACCGCAGTTTCTTCGCGCCGGATGCGGAGCCGTCCTTGGACCTGAAGACGCCGGTGCTGGCGATCAGCGGTCTGGACAATTATGTGAGGCCGCGTCCGCAATTACACGCGACGGGCACATCTCTGGCCAGAATCCGGCCGATGGGCGGCGGCGGTTCGGGCGGGGGCGGCGGGGGTGGCGGGGGCAAAAACATCGGCCCCTTCGAAGGCTTTGATTTCCTGAACGCTTATTGCCCCAACGTTTTGCAGGATGGCACCGGACAATCGGTCGGGCTGTTTGAACTTTTCGGTTTCAACCCCCAGGACATCACGGACTACGAAGACGATGCCGGCATCTTTCCCTACGTCAACGTGCAAGCTGTTTTAATTGACGGCGCCACCGGCAATTCCGCGAGCGTCGATTACTTTGATGACCAGGGCAATCCTACTGGCTACCTTGATTATGGCGTGGAGGCGGCGGCAGACATTGAAATAGCCATCGCCATGGCGCCCGGATTGAGCAGCGTGCAGGTCTATGAAGGGCCGACGCCGTTGGATGTGCCGCCCCTGGGGACAAGCTATATCCAGAACGCCACCACCACCGCCCAAATCAACGATGTGCTGAATTACATGGCCACGGACACGAACAATTTTTGCCAGCAACTTAGCTGCTCCTATGGGTTCGACATTAATCTTTCGACGGTGCAAATCTTCCAACAGTTCGCCGCGCAAGGGCAGAGCTTTTTCCTCGCCAGCGGTGACTTCGGGGCTTATTCGGGACACGTTGACGAGCCGGCAGATGATCCCTACATCACAGTTGTGGGCGGCACCACGTTGACGACGTCCTCTTCTACTGGCGCATGGACGGCAGAAACCGCCTGGCTCACGCCTGCCAGCAACGATGGGTTGGGTGATATTTCTCCCGAGTATGCAACGGGCGGCGGCGTAAGTCTCGTTTACCCCATTCCGTCCTGGCAGCAAGGCATCAG
>CAIMLG010000131.1 GCA_903842235.1 uncultured Verrucomicrobia subdivision 3 bacterium | reverse complement strand
TTGGAGACAGGCGCGACGCCTGTCCTACGATCTTCGCCAGCCCGAAATCCGCCACCTTCACGCGGCCGCGCCGGTCCATGAGAATGTTCTCCGGCTTGATGTCGCGGTGGACGATGCCTAGGTCGTGCGCGAATTGCAGGGCATCGCAGATTTGCGGCACGATGGCCAGCGCCTCGTGCGCGGAGAGGCGCCCGGCCTGGAGCAATTGCCGCAGGTTCACGCCGTCCACGTATTCCATGAGCAGATAGTAGAATTGCGTCGGGGCCGGGTGGGGCGCGTCACTCCGGGCGCGCCGCCCGGCTTCCGTCGCGACCTCGGCGGGCAGCGGACCTGTGGCGACCCCAAAGTCATGCACGGTGACGATGCCGGGATGGTTTAGCCGGGCCAGCAATTTGGCTTCGCGATTAAAGCGCTCGGCGAAATTGGGGTCGTTGGCGAGCGCCTGTGGCAGGATTTTGACCGCCACCAACCGGTCGAGCTTCGGCTGCCGGGCCTTGTAAACAAAGCCCATGCCGCCTTGCCCGATGAATTCAATGATTTCCAGCTGCGGAAACGCCGGGGCCAGGTCTTCAATGGCGGGTGGGGTGGGGCGCCCGGGCGGTTGTCCAGCCTCGGTCGAGGTGGCGACGGCGGCGAGCAGGCATTGCGGGCAAAGCCCCTGCGGCGCGTCCGCCGGCAAGGGCGTCTGGCACTGGGGACAAAGCTTGGGGATGATATTGGTGTCCATGCCCATTCCTGAGGGATTTCGGGCGGGAGGTTACACAAAAACAACAACTTCTGGCGATGAATTGATTTTCAGCCGCCCAGCTCCAGCATGCGCTTTGCCTGCGCGGCGGTCAGCGGGGTCACCGAGAGGCGGGATTGCTTGACCAGCGGCAGTTCGCGGAGCACGGCATCTTTTTTGATGGCTTGCAGGGAGACCGTTTTTTTCAAGGCCTTGACGGGTTCCAGATCCACGCAGGACCAATCGCCTTCCTCGGCGGTCGCGTCGGGATAAAACTCCCGGGCCACGCGGGCCAGGCCCACCACCTGTTTCTCGCTCACGCTGTGGTAGAAGAACACAGAATCGCCTTTTTTCATCGCCCGCAGATGGTTTCGCGCCTGAAAATTGCGGACGCCCGTCCAGGCCGTCCGGCCGTCCTTGACCAGTTGCGACCACGCGTAGGCTTGGGGTTCCGATTTGACCAGCCAATGGTTCATAAGTGAAAACTTGAAGGGGGCTGCGCTTAACTTTTGCTCAGGCGTTCCACCGGTTTTTCGAAGAACAGCTCGTGCGCTTCATCCAGAATAGTGGGAATTTGGCCGGCAAACGGGCTGTCCTTCAGCGCCACGCGCAGATCAACCTCCCGCAACTTCGCCGCGTTTTCGCCGGGGAACCAGTGTTCCGCCTGGCCGAGCAAGTTGTAGCGCATCTTGCCCCACGGAATCAGCCCCAGCGGCTTGGCATACGTCCAGAGGCGGAGGATTTCGGAAATGTTGATCTGGCCGGGCACGTCCCCATGGTTCGGCAAGCCTTCAAACCACCGGGCGCACCAGTCGGCACCCAGGCCTTGTTCCATTTCCGCGCGCCAGCGTTTTTCAATGGGCGCGATCGTCTGCGGAATCTCGTCGTAATGTTTCAAGGCCGCCACGTGCTCGTCAAAATCCGACGGCTTGGACACGCCGCAGCTCAAGGTGTGAATTTCCGGCCGGTTCAGGCAGTAAAGATCGTTGAACTGCATCGGCGTCAGCGGCGCGGACAGGCTTTTGATCTTGTCGCCCGGCTCCTGCAGTTTACCGCCCTTGTCGTTCGGGCTGATGATAAACACGCCCATGTCCAGCTGGTGCGCCGCCGCCACGGCTGGCCAGTTCAGGTGATTCACGAAATACCAGTGGAGGTTCACGTAATCAAACTCGCCGCTCTTCACGGTGTCGAGCACCACATCCGCCGTGCCGTGCGTGGAAAATCCGACCTGCCGGCAGCGGCCCTCTTTTTGCAACTGGCGCGCCGCTTCCAGACAGCCGCCTTTCTTCAGCGACCAATCCATTAGTTGCCGGGTGTTGATGCCGTGCAGCGAGAGCAAATCCACATAATCGAGCTTCAGATAAGCCATGGAGGTCTCGAAAACTTTCAGGAACGCCGCCGCCGTGGCCTGGGGCGCCACCTTGGTTTGCACGATCATTTTTTCGCGCGGCAGCTTGGGCAGCACCTCGCCCAACTGCATTTCCGAGGTGCCGTAGCCGCGGGCGGTCTCGATGTGGTTGATGCCCAGCTCCAGCGCCCGATGAATGCAGGCTTCCAGGTTTTCCTGGTTGGCGCGGGGGATTTCCGCCGGCGGCACATCCTGCCACTTGTGCTGATACCGCATCCCGCCGCAGGAAATCACGGGCATCTGAAGATTGGTGCGGCCAAAGCGACGATATTTCATGGCGTTGAAAATAGGCGGTCAATCCGGGCAAGGCAAGCGGCGGAATGCATTTGCGCGGTGGGGGGAATTTGCTATCGTCTCGGTCTTTGATTTGACCTTTTAAATTTATGGCATTTCTCAACGACAATTATCTCAAACTGAAGGCCGGCTATCTGTTTCCCGAAATCAGCCGCCGCGTGAAGGTTTTTTGTGATTGCAATCCCGAAGCCGCCCAGCGCCTCATCCGCTGCGGCATTGGCGACGTCACGGAGCCGCTGCCGCCCGCCGTCATCAGCGCCTTGCACCAGGCGGTGGAGGAAATGGCCGTGCGCGCAACGTTCAAGGGCTACGGCCCGGAGCAGGGCTACGATTGGCTGCGCCACGCCATCGCGCAAAACGATTTCCGCGACCACGGCCTCGACGTGGCCGATGACGAAATCTTTGTCAGCGACGGCTCCAAGTGCGATTGCGGCAACATTCTCGACATCCTTGGGAGCAAAAACAAAATCGCCATCAGCGATCCGGTGTATCCCGTCTATGTGGACACGAACGTGATGGCGGGGCACACCGGCGAGGCGAACGAAGCCGGGGCCTACGCCAAGCTGGTTTATCTGCCGTGCAAGCCCAGCAACGGCTTTATTCCCGCGCCGCCCAAGAAGCACGTGGACGTGATCTACCTTTGCTCGCCCAATAATCCCACCGGCGCTGCCGCCACGCGGGAGCAGCTGGAGGCGTGGGTGAAATACGCGCAGGAGCACAAGTCGGTGATTCTCTTTGACGCCGCCTACGAGGCTTACATCACCGAGCCGGGCATTCCGCATTCCATATACGAAATTCCCGGGGCCCGCGAGTGCGCCATTGAATTCCGCAGTTGCTCGAAGAACGGCGGCTTCACCGGCGTGCGCTGCGCTTACACCGTCGTGCCCAAAACCCTGCGGTTGGCCACCAGAACCGGCGAGATGCAAGCGCTGCATCCGCTGTGGAACCGCCGGGCAACCACGAAGTTCAACGGCGTCAGCTACATTGTGCAGCGCGCGGCGGAAGCGCTCTATTCGCCGGAAGGCAAGGCGCAGGTCGCGGCGCTCATCGCGCATTACCTTGGCAACGCCGAAGTCCTTCGCAAAGGGGCGAAGCAAGCCGGGCTTAAAGTCTTTGGGGGCGTGAATGCGCCTTACATCTGGGTCCGCACGCCCCAGGGCGTCACTAGCTGGCAGGCGTTCGACAAAATTCTGGCCGATGCCAACGTAGTCATTACCCCCGGCTCCGGTTTCGGTTCCAAGGGCGAAGGTTTTTTCCGCATCAGCGCTTTCAACAGCCGCGCCAATGCCGAGGAAGTCGCCCGCCGCCTGCAAGCATTGAAGTGGTAATTCTGCTTTCCGTTCAAGAGGAGCCGAATCCGGCCTTGCATTAGCACCGGGCTTCAGCCCGGTGGTTGGAAGGCCCGGAGTGGATAGCCGTTTTAACGGCTTCTCCCCAAGGAACCAAGCCGCTGAAGCGGCTCAATTTCGATTCGATTCACCGGGCTGAAGCCCGGTGCTAATGATAGGATCATCTTGAACGCTGATTGGAATATATGTCTGCGGTGGCGGCTCGGCAGAGCGCCGTCACCATGGATATGGGAGAATGGCGGCTTGCTTTCGAAAGCCGCTCCATCAACGGGGCCGAGCTCCGGGCTTGTCTTTCATTGGAAAAATTGGCTTATTACTGTCATTCCTCATTCCCCCAAATCAATGAATCAACTGGGTCTGCGAGCATTCGTTTTCGTTACGGGCGTTGTCCTCCTGGTAACCGCTCTGGCTTTGCGGGCGCAGTCGGTCGCCGCGCCGCTATCATCGGAAATCAAACCCTTGCCCGTGCTCACGGCCATGCAGCGGGTGGCGGACTGGCAACTGGCTAACCCTTCCCAGCACAAAACGACGGACTGGACGCAGGGCGCCGGGGCTGCCGGCTTCATGGCCTTGGCCGGAATTTCCGGCGAGGCGAAATACCGGGACGCCATGCGCGCCCTGGGCGAGACAAATCAATGGCAGCCCGGCCCGAAACCGTATCACGCCGACGATCATTGCATCGGGCAGACTTACGCAGAACTCTATTTGCTTTTTCGCGAGCCGAAACTGATTGCCCCGCTGCGGGAGCGGTTCGATGCGATCTTGGCCAATGCCTCCACAGCGCCGAGCCTGGACTTCCGGCTGCCTCAGGCCAAATCGCAGGAGCGATGGTCGTGGTGCGATGCGCTGTTCATGGCCCCGCCGGCGTGGGTGCGGCTTTACGCCGCCACCGGGGACGAGAAATATCTGAGCTTCGCCGTTCAGGAATGGTGGCGCACCACGGATTATCTTTACGACCAAGAAGAGCATCTGTTTTTCCGCGACAGCACGTATTTCACCAAGCGGGAGGCCAACGGCAAAAAGGTTTTCTGGGGCCGTGGGAATGGCTGGGTGATGGGCGGCCTCGTCCGCACGCTGCAATATCTGCCGATGAATCATCCCGACCGGCCGCGCTTCGAACAATTATTCAAGGACATGGCGGCGAAGATCCTGACCTGCCAGGAGCTGGACGGACTCTGGCGCGCGAGCCTGCTCGATCCGGATAGCTATCCGCTCAAGGAAACCAGCGGCTCCGGATTTTACACCTACGCATTGGCGTGGGGCGTGAATCAAGGTCTGCTGGACAAGGCGCAGTTTAAGCCCGCCGTGCGCAAGGCGTGGGCGGCGCTCGTGGCCTGCGTGGAAGCGGACGGCAAGCTGACGCACGTCCAGCCCATTGGCGCGGACCCGAAGAAATTCAAGGAAGACGCGACGGAAGTCTATGGCGTTGGCGCGTTCCTGCTCGCGGGGAGTGAGATTTATCGGCTGGCGGTTTTGGAAAACACAAAAACCATCACTGTCAAAGTCAAAAATTCTGCAAACTTTTGGCGCGAAAATGAAACTGTTGAAGCCGAACTTTATTCTGATTCCAATGAGCCAACGCTTCGGCGATTTCTTGTCCTAGCCACAATGTTCAAAGAACAAGTTAAGGTAATGGATGGCGTTTCTTCTCGGGTTTTAGATTCACAAATTTGTGCCTCTGGAACTAATCCCGCACCAACGAAGCTAATTTTCCAAGTTGACCTCGCGCCCGGCGAGACGCGGACATTTTACATTTTGGACGCATCCGCTCTGGCCGCTACGCCACCGCCCATAATGAAGACGAAGGCGCGGTATGTTCCCGAACGCTACGACGATTTTGCGTGGGAGAGCGACCGTATCGCGCACCGCATTTACGGTCAGGCGCTCATCAAGGCCGAGGGCACCGTCAGCAGCGGCGCGGATGTGTGGATTAAAAAGGACCGCGGCCTCATCGTGGATACGATGTATGCCACGAAACATTATCATGAGGACAACGGCGCGTTCATGGACGATTATCGCGTGGGCAAAAGCCGCGGCTGCGGCGGCCTCGGTATCTGGGACGGCAAAAAACTTTTCGTCTCCAGCAACTGGAAAAACTGGAAACTCATCACCACCGGCCCGATCCGTTCGGAATTTGAATTGACCTACGACGCGTGGGACGCGGGCAACGGACGGAAAGTTTCCGAAGTGAAACGCTTCAGCATTGACGCCGGCTCGTGGCTGACGAAGGTGACGAGCACGATTTCCAGCGACGATAAAGCGTCGCTGACCCTCGGCGTGGGTCTCGCCGAGCGCGCTTGCCCGACGAACCGTGAGGAATTCATCGCGAACGATTTGGCCGAAGGCTGGCTGACTTACTGGCAGCCGGAAGACCAGCCGAAAGGCACGACGGCAGTGGCGCTTGTTTTGCCGAAAGGATCGGTGAAGGAATTTACGAATGACAATCCCGCCATGCCCGGCAGCGTAAAACACGCGAACGTGCCGCAGCCGACGCACGAAGGTTATCCGCCCGTCCGCACCCAGCTTGCGGTGACGCCGATGGAAGTTGGCCAGCCGTTCACCTACTACTTCGGTGCGTGTTGGGACAGGAGCGGCGATTTTACCAACCACCTCCAATGGGAGAACTATGTGAAGCGCTTCGCCGCGCGGCGGGATCAGCCGTTGCAGGTGCAAATTGGAAATTGAACTTTCGGCGGCGGTTGGGGAGGGGGAGGGTGCCGATAAACCAAGACGGAAACCTTTTTACACATGGAAAGGTCTTTGTTAGGCTGGCGCCCTTATGAACCTCGACGACATTTTAATGGAAGCGGAAGAGAAGATGCTCAAATCCGAACAAGTGGTCGTGAATGAGTTCGCCAATGTGCGCACCGGCAAGGCTTCGGCCGGGCTGGTGGAGAATATTCAAGCGGAAGTTTACGGCTCCATGATGCGCATTCGCGAGCTGGCCAACATCAGTTCGCCGGAGCCGCGCATGCTGGTCATCCAGCCGTGGGATGTGACGAGCTTGCAGGCTATTGAAAAGGCCATCCAGAAGGCGAACATCGGGTTGTCGCCCGTGGTGCAGGGCAAGCTGCTCCGCCTGTCGTTTCCGGAATTGAGCACGGAACGGCGCCAGGAATTTGTCAAGCTCACCAAGAACATGGCCGAGGATGGACGGGTGGCGATTCGCCACGTGCGCCGCGAAGCCATGGATTTGCTCAAGAAGCATGGGCATGACAGCGGCATTACCGAGGACGAAGGCAAGCAGGCGGAAAAGGATT
The DNA here is from genome assembly GCA_903842235.1 of uncultured Verrucomicrobia subdivision 3 bacterium. Taxonomy (GTDB): domain Bacteria; phylum Verrucomicrobiota; class Verrucomicrobiia; order Limisphaerales; family UBA11358; genus UBA11358. The sequence goes on along the minus strand of CAIMLG010000131.1, from coordinate 6,320 downwards.
TGCAAAAGCTGACGGACGATTACATCAAAAAGATCGACGCCCACGTCGTCCATAAGGAAAAAGAAATCATGACCGTGTGAGGCCGGTCCCGGGCCATTTTCCCACCGCTTCAGGAAACTGAAGCGGTTTTTGTTTAGTGCGCTCCGGCACCGGTGGCGGGGTTGGTTTCAAACCGGAAGACCTTCTCATCCGGCTGGGCGTAGCCGAATTTCCCCCGGACCAGGCGACTGACGGTGGCGGGGTCGTTCCGCAGGGCGTCAATGTCTGCCCGGAGTTGTTTGGTGATGGCTTCTTGTTTATGGATCTCGGTATCGAGCCGGTAAATTTCCTTCCGCATCCGTTCGTTTTGGCGGATGGGGTCGAGGTAGGCCATGCCAATCAAAATCAAAATGGCCACCACCAACAGGGCGATAACCGCCTGCGTCAGCCAGTTCCAGATGCCGAGGTCAACTTTCACCCGCCGAGTTAATCATGCGGCGGGACCGGGTAAAAGATGATTTTGCGGCGGGAGGTCATAAAAGAAAAATCGGCCTCGTCAAAGCCGGCGGGGGACGGTAAAACAGCGGACGGGTTGTCACCGCGGCTTGGTGGGCGAATTACGTTGCTGAACGTGGGAGAAGATTGACATTTGCCGAAAAAATATTCATCTTAACCGCCCTTGGTTGCCTCGGTAGCTCAATTGGTAGAGCAGCAGACTCTTAATCTGTTTGTTCACGGTTCAAGTCCGTGCCGGGGCACCATTTTTAAAACCGCAAAAACCGCCAGTTTTTATTGGTGGTTTTTGCTTTTTCTTATGCGGACACCGGGGAAAGGAAGGTGACTTCAATTATCTACCGGGCAGGGAACTAAATCCGGCCGGACCGGATTACAAGCGGTTCCCACTAGTGGCGATGCGGTTTTGGGCTTCGCGGTAGCTGTTCAGGAAGGCGTGGTTGTCCGCTGCCGCTTTCTCCACGAGTTGCTTCAGGAGGAAAAGTTCCGAGGCATTAACCACGGCATGGACGCTGTTTTTAAACGCTTCCATGGGGGTGAAGGTTTGAAAGGCATTGCCAATAAGCAGGAAGGTGGCATGTCGGCGCTGGTTCACCGGCATGTTCTGAATGGCTGTGAGCGCCAGATTTTCGGCGGGCGTGTTGGCCCCGAATAGTTCCTCGATGACCACGACTTGGTAATGGGTCTGACCAAAACGCACCAGAAAATCGCTGTGGGTGGCGGCGGTATGGACTTTATAGCCTAGTTCCTGCAGCGCCGCCTTGGCGATCTCAAGCCATTCCGGGGTGGAAAAGGCGATGAGCGCGGGCTTGTCCTCGCTGCTGACAAAATCAAAGGAGGTGTTCATTTTTTGATCTTTAGGACGGGCGGGGCTTCCGCCGCCACGCCTTGCCCCCCGGATTTCATGCGGAGCGACCCCACATTGCTGGTGTTTTCGCCGCGGCTTTTCTTCAAGTTGTCAATGCCGCGGGAGACGACGCTGCGTTTGGTGCAGTAAAGAATGGCGTTTTCCTCGGTAATGAGCCCCTGCTCATAAGCTTCGAGGCAGGCGTGGTCAAAGTTGCGCCAGCCGAACGGGTAGCTGGCTTCGATGATTTCGTAGAAGGTTTTGCCTTCGGCCTCGCCGAGGCGGATGCTTTCCTGCGTGCGGAGGTTGGACCCCATGATTTCGAGCAGGGCAAACCGACCGCCACTGACTTTTGACACCAGCCGCTGGCTAATCACCCACCGGAGTGAATCGGCCAGCCGAATGCGGATTTGCTCCTGTTCCTCCGGCTCAAACATGCCGAGAATACGGTTGACCGTCTCCCCGGCGTTGATGGTGTGGAGCGTGCTCAGCACCAAATGCCCGGTCTCGGCGGCGCTCAACGCAATTTTCACGGTGTCCTGGTCGCGCATTTCCCCGACGAGAATCACCTTGGGGGCCTGGCGCAAGGCGGCGCGCAGGCCATTGACGTAGGAATCAAAATCAATGCCCAGCTCCCGCTGATTGAAGGTGGCCTGATCGTGGGTGTGGAGATATTCCACCGGGTCTTCCAGCGTGACGATGTGGACGGGCTTGGTGCGGTTGATTTCGTTGAGAATCGCCGCGAGGGTCGTGGATTTGCCGGAGCCAGTGGCGCCGGTGACCAGAATCAAGCCGGTTTTTTCGCGCGGCAGCTCGCTGAAAACCGGCGGAAACTTCATCTGCGCCAGCGTCGGGATGGCGGCGTTCAACTGGCGGCAGACGATGGAATAATTACCGCGCTGGGAAAAGACATTTACCCGGAACCGCGCTTTTTCACCCAGGGCATACGAGGCGTCGCACGATCCGTGCTGGAGCAAATCCTCAATTTGCCAGAGATTGTCCCCAATGATGTTGAGCGCGATGGTTTCAATCTGGAAAGGCGTAAGGCTGGTGATCGGCGGTTCAAGCTCGACCGGTTTCAGTTCGCCGTAAGCTTCGACCTGCGGCGGGCGGCCGACGGTGAAATTCAAGTCGGAAACCTCGGGCTGGGAGGCCAGCATCGCCGTCAGAATTTGGTCAAGCTCGGGGCGGCGCATAAATTAAATGCCATCTTCATCTTCCGGCGGATGGGCCAGCAGGGCGCGGAATTTTTTCTTGTCCAGCGCCTTGTCGAAGGCGTCTTCCGGCGTGATCCGCTTCATGCGGACGTGTTCCATGATGTGATCGTCCAACTGCTGGTTGCCGAATTTCTTGCCGACCTGAATCATGCCTTGAATCTGGTGGGTCTTGCCTTCGCGCACCAGGTTGGCCACGGCGGTGTTAAACACCAGAACTTCAAACGCCGCCACGCGGCCTTTTTTGTCGCAACGCTTGAACAACGTCTGCGCCACGACGCCCTTGAGCGCCTCGGACAGGGTCTGGCGGATTTTGTTCTGCTGGTCGGCCGGGAAAACGTCAATGATGCGGTCCACCGTCTTGGCCGCGCTCTGGGTGTGCAGCGTGCCGAAAACCAAGTGGCCCGTGGCCGCCGCCGTGATGGCCAGCTCAATGGTTTCCAAATCGCGCATTTCGCCGACGAGAATGATGTCCGGGTCCTCGCGCAAGGCGCCGCGCAGCGCGGCGGCAAAGGACTTGGTGTGCACCCCGACTTCGCGGTGGTTCACCAGCGAACTTTTGCTTTCGTGGACGAACTCGATCGGGTCTTCTACCGTGATGATGTGGTCTTTGCGGTTGCGGTTGCAGTAGTCCACGATGGCGGCCAAGGTCGTGGATTTGCCCGAGCCGGTCGGGCCGGTGACCACCACCAGCCCGCGGTTGAGCATGGCAAATTTCTTGAACACCGCCGGCAGCGGGGCCTCCAGCTTTTCAAAATCCTCGAAGGACAGCACGCGGCTGGGAATCTGCCGGAACACGGCGCTCACACCGTTCTTCTGGTTGAAGAAATTGACGCGAAAGCGAGAGATGTTCGGAATTTCGTAGCCAAAGTCCACGTCGCCCGTTTCTTCAAACTGTTTGATTTTGTAATCCGGCGCAATTTCGTAGAGCATCGCCTTGAGTACATCGCTCTCCAGCGAGGGATAATCAATGCGCTGGAGTTCACCATCGATGCGCAGCATGGGCGGATTGCCGGAGGCCATGTGAAGGTCGGAAGCCTTCTGCTCAAACATCAGATTGAAAAATGCGTCAATTTTAGCCATAAATCCTCTCGGTTGAACCGACACTATCTAAAGCCATGCCCCTCTGCAAGCAATGAAAATGCCGACTGACGCCCTCAGCCGGGAAATCGCTCGTTCCGGGGTTATTTCCTTTGCGCGCTTCATGGAACTCGCCCTTTACTGTCCCAAAACGGGCTACTACGAGACACTTAAGGACCGGGTGGGCCCGGCCGGTGACTTTATCACCAGCGTCAGCACCGGCAGCCTGTTTGGCGAACTGCTGGCGTTTCAGTTCGCCGCCTGGCTGGAAACGGAAGTCCAAGGGGCAACGTCCAAAGTCCAGATCATCGAAGCCGGGGCGCACGACGGCAAACTGGCCGCCGACATCCTGAACTGGTTGAAAAATTTCCGGCCGGAACTCTTTGCCGGAATCGAATACAGGATTTTGGAGCCGTCTCCGACCCGGCAAGCGTGGCAGCGGGAAACCGTGAAGGATTTTCCCGATGTCCGTTGGTTCACCGGATTTGAAGCCTTAAAATTACAGACGCAAGACGCAAAACTCACCGGCCTCCTCTTCAGTAACGAATTGTTGGATGCTTTTCCCGTTCGCCGCCTCGGCTGGGACGCCCGGGAAAAACACTGGTTCGAATGGGGCGTGTCGCGGGTTGAAGATAAATTTGTTTGGGCGCGCCTGGCCCCGGCCGCGCTGCCAGCCTCCCTCCACGATCTGCCCTCCGCGCTCTTGGACGTGCTGCCCGATGGCTACATCCTCGAGGATTCGCCCGCCGCCGAAAACTGGTGGCGCGCCGCCGCCGAAATTCTGGCGCACGGCCGGCTGCTGACCCTGGATTACGGCTACACCGCCGCCGAGCAGTTTTCTCCGGCCCGCTTGCACGGCACGCTCCGCGCCTACCAGCGCCACCGCGTCAGCGACGATCTGCTGGCGCACCCCGGCGAACAGGATTTGACCGCCCACGTCAATTTTTTCGCCCTTCAGCAGGCGGGCGAAGCGGCGGGCCTGCGGACGGAGCAATTTTGTTCCCAACCCCAATTTCTCACGCGCGTTCTGCAACAGGCGGCCGCCGACCAGGCGTTTGCCGACTGGAATCCCGGTCGCGTGCGCCAGTTTCAAACCCTCACGCATCCCGAACATCTTGGCCGCGCCTTCCGCGTGCTGGTACAGGCGCGATGAAACTACGGCGAGATAATTCTGTAAAACCGGCTTGAGTCGAACTGAATGCCATCTGAGGCGGACATGGTTTCATTGGTGGCTGTAATCGGGCTTCCGAGATTAATCCAGTTCGGCGGGGCTAAGTTGGTTGTGTATTGAACCTGATAATTCCGGCCTGGCACGGCGGTCCACGCGATGGCCAAGGCGTTGCCACTAATCGCCACCGGGGCTGATAGCCAGGGTGGGGGCATGCCGACCACATTCAACAAGAACACGGTGTTTTCATAGTTGGTCTGCCACATCAGGTCGGATAAGAGTGGCGGCAGGTTTGCGGAGCAAAAAACTCCCGATTTCGAGTTGTAGGTTACCAAGGCAAATGAGTCATTCGTGGTGGGCGCATAATCAGCACCCAGGGTAATGCTCAAATTCTCCGTGAGTTCGGCGTGACCGGAAACCACCAACGAGCCATGGTCCTCCAGGCTGTAGATACCAAAGTTGAGGTTTCCACATGGCTGAATGTCTTTGTCGAGTCGCAGGCTTCCATGTTGGAGCTGAATTGTCCCGAGGTTATTGAAGGTCGCCAGGCTATCGAAAGTGGTGCCACTATCAACCGCGCTGCCGGATTTGCGGAAGGTGCCGTAGTTTTGGAAGGTGCCGCCGGCAAAGGTGTTGTTGGTCTGGGCGTCCCAGAGGCCGTAGTTGTAAACGGTCCAGTTTGATGATGGGTTGAGAAATGAGTCAATGTTTAGGTTCAAATTGAGCCAGTTGACGGTGCCGTAATTGGTCCAAACCCCGGCCCCAAAAATAATCCCATTGTCATATAATTTCGGGTTGGACAAATTGAGTGTGGCGTTGCTGGCGATGGTGAAATTACCGATCACGGACGAATAAGTATCCAGATTCAGGGTGCCTTGGAGGAGGGCATTGCTGCAATTAATAAAGGTGTTCACCAGTCCCGGTCCAGTGAAGATGGGGGCTTGAGCCAGAAGATAGGCGTTGGTGGCCGTTTTTGGCCAGGCGAAGATATCGCCTAAGAAGAGGTGGCCATTGGCTGCAGTAGTGAATGCGCCTTGGCCGGTGCCTTTCCGGAGGAAAAGGGTGCTGGCTTTGAGATCGACCAGACCCAGATTATTGAAGACCGCCTGGCTGTCGAAGGTGGTGCTACCGTCAATCGCGCCGCCGGATTTGCGGAAGGTGCCGTAGTTGTAAAAAGTGCCCCCGGAAAACGTGTTGTTGGTCTGGGCATCCCACAGGCCGTAGTTGTAGATGGTCCAGGCGGGTGTCGGGCTGAGGAACGAAGCGGTGCTTAGGGTGATATTAAACCAGTTGACGGTGCCGTAATTGGTCCAAACCCCGGCCCCGCTGATCGAGGCCCCGTCACCATATCCCGGGGCCGCCAGATTGAGGGTGGCGTTGCTGGCGATGGTGAAACTGCCAATCACGGTCGAAAACGCCAGGTTCAGGGTGCCTTGGAGGACGGCATTGCTGCTGTTGAGAAAGGCGAGCACCGATCCCGGCCCAGTGAAGGTGGGGGACTGAGCCAGCAGGTAGGCGT
>CAIMLG010000130.1 GCA_903842235.1 uncultured Verrucomicrobia subdivision 3 bacterium | reverse complement strand
GACGAAGCCAAGCAGAAGGCTTAAGCCATAAACGCTATTTTCCAAAGCGAGGCCTTCCGGCCTCGCTTTTTTATTTTTCTGGCAAACCGAGGCGACGTTTATAATCGGCCACATCGGCTTTCTCAATAAACCGGACGAGGTTTTTCCAGACGGGGCTGAAGTCAAAGCCGCCGTTTTTCAGCTCAGCCATCGCCGCCGGCTTGGTCCAACCGCAAACGACGAGGCGATACATCGCGCACATCGTGCCGGTGCGGTCCGCGCCGCGCTGGCAGTGAACAAACACCGGCAGGTTAGTCGGGGCGGGGGCGGCTTTCAAAAAGGCAACGACATCCTCCGATTCCGCGTGCCAGGGTTTGGTCTCCAAGCGCACGCTTTTCAAACCGGTGCCGGCCACTTCATCCTGATCCGAATGAAAAGCGCGCAGATTGATGACCGTTTTGATGCCCAACGCCTTCAACTGCGCCATCCCCGCAGCCGTTGGTTGGGCTCCGCGATACAGGTTCGTGGTTACTTGATAGAAATTAGTGACCCCCGACAACACCAGCGGCAGCGCCCACTGGGCAGGCCGATTCGTGGTTTCCTGCGCCCGCGCTGCAACAGCCCCCGTGACAACCCATCCGACCACCAGAAAGCAATTAACCAGCTGTTTCATTTTACCGGCCTTTGGCCCACTTCATCGTGGCCCGTTTCATTTCCCGATCGTCGTCGCGCTTCTTGAGGTCGTCGCGCTTGTCGAAGGATTGCTTGCCCTTGCCGACGCCGAGGGACACCTTCACCTTCCCATTCTTCCAATAGAACGCCAAAGGAAACAGCGCGTTCCCTTTCACCGCCGCCAGGCCGAAGAGCTTGCGGATTTCGGATTTATGCAGCAGCAATTTACGCGGCGCCTTGAGCGCGTGATTATGGATATTGCCATGCGAATACTCCTCAATATGCGCGTTGTAGAGCCAGACCTCGTCCTTCTCCACGCGGGCAAAAGCATCCGCGATCTGACCCTTGCCGGCGCGCAGCGACTTGACCTCCGTGCCATGCAACACGATCCCCGCCTCGAAGGTTTCGAGGATGTGGTAATCGCGCCGGGCTTTATGGTTGGTCACGATGTCGGCCATAGGGCTTGCCGCAATTTAGCGGATCGGGGGAAATAAAAAAGCCGGAAGAAAGATTCCTCCGGCTTCGTAAAGTTTACAGGCGAAGCGCTTAATGCTTCTTGCGCTTCTTGGCCACGGGACGAACCGCCGCAACTTCTTCCGGCATCTCCCAGCCCATCTTTTCCTCGATAATTTCCGTCAACGCAATATCGGCAAGCCCCATGCTGGCCGGCACATCCACCAACGGTTGACCCAAGCCACCGCCACCGGCGTTCAACTGACGCACGCGGCGAGATATGAGGTTCACCAGCACGTTGGGGTTACCAACTTTTTCCAAGGCTTTTTTGCAAAGTTCAGCGTTCATTTGTTCAGAAAACGAGCGGGTCAGATTACCAGCCAGCCACCTTAAAGCAATCTTAAAAATTCCCTTCAAACTTGGGCCGGTTTCCGGCATGTTGAAGAATAATATTATGGCCGCCCAACATTCGCCGTTCGACCTGAACCAATTCCTTGCCACCCGCACCGCCGCCGTCAACGCGGCGCTAAACCAGTTTCTGCCGAGCGAAAAGACCAAGCCCGCCACCCTCCACAAGGCGATGCGCTACTCGCTCTTCGCCGGCGGCAAGCGAATGCGGCCGGCCGTTTTGCTGGCGGCGGCGGCGGCCTGCGGGGGCCAGGCGGCTGACGCCATGCCGCTGGCCTGCGCGGTCGAATGCATTCATACCTACTCGCTGATCCACGACGATTTGCCGGCGATGGACAACGACGATTTCCGCCGCGGCAAGCCGACCAACCACAAGATTTTCGGCGAAGGCATCGCCGTGCTGGCCGGCGACGCGCTGCTGACGCAGGCGTTTGAGATCGCCGGACAAGCCAAAGGCTGGCCGCGCTATTCGCATCGCGACCTCGTGCTGGAAATCGCCCGGGCTTCGGGCTCGTTGCAGCTTGTCGGTGGCCAAGTGGCCGATTTGGAAGGCGAAAACAAAAAGCTTTCCCTGAACGAACTCCGCTACATTCACGAGCGCAAGACCTCCGCCCTGCTCTGCTGCACCGTGCGGCTCGGCGGCATGAGTGCGAACTGCACCCCCGGCCAACTCCAGGCGCTGACCGCCTTCGGCTCCAACATCGGCCTCGCGTTTCAGGTGATTGACGACATTCTGGACGTCACCCAAACCAGCGAGCAACTCGGCAAGACCGCCGGTAAAGACGTGGCGGTGCAAAAGGCCACCTACCCGGCCATCGTCGGTGTGGAGAAATCGCGCAAGATTGCGACACAATTGACGAACAAGGCGTTTGCCGCGCTGAAAATCTTCAAGGGCAAAGCCGTCGCCCTCGAAGCACTGGCGGAATACCTGTTGAAGCGGGATAAATAAAAACGCCCCACTGATTTCAGCGAGGCGTTGGAGAGAGTCAAATAAGTATATTACTTAGCCGAGTCGTCCGTCTTCGGAACGGCATCGGTTTTCTTCTTGCCGTGATCCAAACCAGCCTTGGTCATCTTGTCTTTGTCTTCCTGCGAAATGGCGGCGCGTTCGGTTTTGTCCAGCTTGCCGTCCTTGTTGGTGTCGTATTTGGCCAGGATGTCCTTCATAACGGCCTTTTGTTCAGCGGTCTGTTCCTTCTTGGCCTTCTTGGGCGTGGCGTCCTGCGCTTGGACCGTGAAGGCGGCGACGCAGCAAAGCGCGATGGCGGCGATGATCAGTTTTTTCATATATTGTGCAGTTTATCGTTTTTGTTGGTTAGGCCTCATTTTGAAGCTTATAGCGGCAGACGCTGCCGCTGGGGGGGCTGGTTACATGATTTTGCCAGATCCACAGGTGACAAGATGGCGATGGCAGCGGATCGCCGCCGGGGGGGAGGCAAACCAACCGGTTTACAGCCCAATCCGAAGCCATTTGCTTTCTGGCCGGATAAGCCTATGGTTTCCTCGTTATGAATCCAACCATCGCCCAAAAATCCCCGTTCGTCCTGCCGATGAAAATCGGCCGCTATCACTGGTGCGCCTGCGGCCGGTCCACCGGCCAACCGTTCTGCGATGGCTCGCACAAAGGCACCGAATTCGCGCCCAAAACCGTGGATTTGACCGAGGCCAAAACCGTGGCGTGGTGCGGCTGCAAACATTCCAAGAACGGCGCGTTCTGCGACGGCAGCCACGCGAAGCTTTGACCGCACCCCGTCACTCCGGCGGGGGCCACTCGCCCGTTTGGAGATAGGGTTTGAGTTTTTCCTTGAGCACTTCCCGGCCGCGATGAATCAGCGATTTGGTGGCGGAGAGAGAGCAGTCCAGCACCTCGGCAATTTGTTCGTAGCTCAATTCGTCCTGTCGGCAGAGCAAGATGGCGGTGCGCTGGGCCTCTGGCAACTCGGCCAGCGCTTCTTCGATTTTCCTGGCCAGCTCACCGTGAAGGACGTCTTCCGTGGGCAGAAAAACCTTTTTATCCTCATATTGCTGGCGGGGCTGATCTTCATGCTCGGCGTGCGTCTCCTCCAGCGATTCGGCGGGATGCCGCGAGCGCCGGCGGATTTCATTCAGGCAGAGGTTCCGGGCGATGGTAAAGAGCCAGGTTGAAAACTTGGCGGTGCGCTGGTAGCGAGCGCGGGATTTCCAGACTTGGAGAAAAACCGTCTGGGCCACATCCTCGGCCTCGGTTTCATCCCGCAGCGTGCGGAAAACAAAGTTGAACAGCGGCTGGCGGTATTGCTCGACCAAGGTCGCAAACGCCGCACGATCGCTGCGCTTTACGCGCAGCATCAGGGCAGCATCCGGATCGGCTTGGTCAGGCATCCGCAAGAGTCTATTGAATGGCGGCCGCGCGACAAGGTTTCGGTTTACCTTCGCCCCAAACCGCATTTCCGGGCGTGCCAATTCGGCGGGTAAATCCGTCCCGCCGGCACCTCCACTCAAGTCCAAAAACGGCATCGTCAAATTCTCCAACGACGCCAAGGGCTTTGGGAGGGTGACCGGCGATTCGGGCAAAACGCACACCAAAACCGGCCATGTGACGCTGATGAAGTAACCCAGCGGTGCCCTTTGCCCCGCCGCGCCGGCCCGATCCGGCGGCGGCAACGCGCTTGCCTTGGGGCGGTTTTGCCCGCATTTTATGCGCCCGTGCAGGATCTGCTTAAAAAAATCGAGGCCGCCGCCGAAGCGCGACTAACCTTCGCCCCCGACGCCACGGCGGCGGAAAAACTCGCGCGCTACAAAAACTTTCTCAAGGTGGAGTCGCACCGGCTCAAGCTGCTGCACCGCGCCGGCGGAGATGGCGTTGAAATCTGCCAGGCCCGCGCCGCCATTCTGGATGCCCTGCTCCGACATCTTTGGACGACCGCCAAAGCCAGCCTGTCCGAACAGGCGCAAAAGGAGTTTCCCGCGCTCGCGCTGGTGGCCATTGGCGGCTACGGCCGGGCCGAACTGAATCCGCACAGCGACATTGATTTCATGTTCCTGCACGCCGGCCAGGTGGCGGTCGGCAAGCCCCTGCCGCATCTGGCCAAGCTGATTGACGGCATTCTGTATCCGCTCTGGGACATCGGCCTGAAAATCGGCTATTCGGTGCGCGATCTCGACGATTGTGTGAAGGTGGCCAACACCGACATGCAATCCAAAACTTCGCTCATTGAATCCCGCCTGATCGCCGGCGACGAAAGCATTTTTTCCCGACTGCAAAAAACAGTGGTCAGCAAATGCGTCGCTGGCTTCGAGTCAAAATACATCGCCGCCCGGCTCGAAGATCAGGCGGCCCGCCGCAGCAAACATGGTAATTCTGCCTGCATGCAGGAACCCAACCTCAAGAACGGTTGCGGCGGCCTGCGCGACTTCCAGAATCTGCTGTGGATGACTTTTTTCAAATACCGCACCCGGTCCCTGCGCGAGTTGCAGGAGCAGGAGTTTGTCAGCGAGGCCGAGCGCAAGCAGCTGGAGGCCGCGTATGAATTTCTCCTGCGGGTGCGCACGGAGCTGCATTACCACGCCAACCGGGCGCAGGATGTGCTGGGGAAAAATGTGCAGCCGGCCGTGGCCCTCGCCCTGGGCTACAGCGACCGCTCGCCCAGCCAGCGCATCGAGAAATTCATGCGCGACCTCTATGTCCACATGCGGAATGTCCTGCTGATCACCCGCACGCTGGAGCAGCGCATGGCCTTGGTGTCGCCGGCCCAGACCGGCCGGATCGCCCGGCTGCGCCGCCTCCTGCCCGGGGCCACGCCCCGCAAAATGCCAGAGCCCGTGGACGGCTTCCTGTTTGTCGGCGAGGAGATTCGGGCCGCGAACAACCGGATTTTCCGCGATTCCCCACGCCGGCTGATGCGGGTTTTCCTGCACGCGCAGCAGCGGCATTTGACGCTGCATCCCGACCTGGCACAGCTCATCCGGAACCAGCTTGCCCTAGTGAACCGGGAGTTTCTGAATGACGAGCACGTGCGGGAAACCTTCCTCACCCTCCTCGAACGCCGCGGCGAAGTGGCGCCCATTCTCCGCACCATGCACGAGGTGAATTTACTCGGCAAATACATCCCCGAATTCGGCAAGCTCACCTGCCTGGTGCAGCACGAATTTTATCATCAATACTCCGCCGACGAACATACGCTGGTCTGCCTCGAACAGCTGGATCGCGTCTGGGAGGCCAAGGCGCCGCCGTTCAACAACTACGCGCCATTGCTCCAGAGTCTGGAGCGTCCGGGCATCCTGTATCTCGCCCTGCTGCTGCACGACGTCGGCAAGGCGGGCGAACATGTACGCGGCAAGCATGCCGAAGCCGGCGCCACGCTCGCCTTGCGCGCGGCACGGCGGTTAAAACTGGAAGACGGCGCGGTGGCGACGCTGCAATTTCTGGTCGAAAACCATTTGCTCATGGCCAACCTGTCCCAGCGGCGCGACCTGGATGATCCGACGGAAATTCGCCAGTTTGCCCGGCAAGTCGCCACGCCGGAACAGTTGAACCTGCTCACGCTCCTCACGTTTGCCGATTCGCAGGGCACCAGCGATAAACTCTGGAGCGGTTTCAAAGATGCGCTCCTCTGGCAGCTCCATTCCCGCACGATGACCCTGCTGACCGGCGGCACGGAATTCCGGCGCGCCTCGGAAAACGCCCGCCAGGAACTCCGCGAGGAAGTGCGCGAGCGGGCGCCCAAACGGATCAGCGATGAGGAAATATTGGCACACTTCACGCATTTGCCGCCGCGCTATTGTGAAATTCACACGCCGGAACAAATTCACGCGGATCTGGAGCTAACCCACCACTTCATGCACCAGCTGATGTTTGAGGGGGAACGCGCGCTGGCTCCGGTCACGGCCTGGCTGGATGAACCCGATCGCGGCTACAGCCTCGTCAAAATCTGCACCTGGGATCGCGCCGGATTGTTCGGAAAAATCGCGGGCACCCTGAGCGCGGCGGGTCTAAACATCCTCGGGGCGCAGATTTTCTCGCGGGCCGACGGCATGGTGCTCGACTCTTTCTTTGTCAACGACAGCCGCACAGGCAACCTGGCCACGCGGGAGCAGCGCGAAAAATTCACCGGCCTGCTCGAATCGGTTTTGACCGGCGAAGCGGTGGATCTGCACGCGCTCATCGGGCGCCAGACGGCGACCCGCACCGCCTATACCGCCTATTTTGGCGAACGCATCGGCACCCAGATTCATTTTGACGGCGATACGTCCAACGAACGACTGGTGATCGAAATCGAAACCGAGGACCGGCTCGGCCTGCTCTACACCATTTCGCAGACCCTGGCCGAGCTGCAGTTGGATATTTCCGCCGCCCGCATCGCCACCGAGCGCGGCGCGGCGATTGACAGTTTTTATGTGAGCGATGCGGACGGCGAAACGATTGACGCGAAGCGGCGCGAGCTCATCGCCACGGCGCTGACCAATGCGATTGCAGGTTTGGAAACGACCGCGTAGGACGGTTGCCAGCGAAATATTTCCAGGTTTTCGGTGAATAAATAAAAACGCCGGGCAAAAGCCCGGCGTTGGTGAAATCTTCTGAAACCAGCTTACCGCACCAATTGCAGCGCCACTTGCTTTTCCAGCTCGTGGACGAGATCCAAATCGCGCGTGCCCCAATTGCTGCGCGCTTCCACGTCCACCTGCGTGATGTTCGGGGCGACCGCCTCGACCCGGATCCAGACCTTGCGGTCATTGACGCGGCCCTGCACCGAACGGGTGGCGTTGGTGTTGTCGTGCGGGATGTATTCCTGAATCATGACGCCGTTGTATTGGATCACGGCCACGGCCGCCTGATAAACCTGATCCAGCGAGCGCGGGTAGCGGCCGGCCACCGAATCCTTGCCCCAGCTCATGGCAAAGGCGTTGGTGTCACTGACAGTTTTAACGCAACCGGTGGCAATAATGGCCGCGCCGGCGAGAACGGCGAAAATGAATTGTTTCATAACACCACAACTCCAACCGAAATCGCCCCGCTCGTCAAGCAAGATTCACCCAAGGTATTTTGAAACTTTCGGCCCCGGGCGGTTTTGGATACAAGGAAGTCATGCCGCAGTTTTCTTACAAAGCCCGCAAACGTTCCGGCGAACTCGTCGAGGGCGTGCTCGAAGTGCCGGATCGTTCCGCCGCGCTGATGCAAATCCAGCGCTCCGGGCTCTTTCCCATCGCCGTGGATTCCGCCAAAGCCGGGGCCGGGGCCGAGGTCAAACGGGCGGATAAGGGGGTCAACCTCACTTCGTTCCTGCCGCCGTCGCTCCAGACCCACTTGAAAAAGCAGCGCTCGCCGAAGCTTCAGGAACTGGCTACTTTCACCACGCAATTGGCCAACCTGCTCAATTCCGGGATGCCACTGACGGTGGCGCTCAACAGCATGACCCATTTGGAAACCCGTGGGATTCCGGCGGATATCAGTCGCAATCTGCGGCAGGAAGTGACGGAAGGTCGCGCGCTTTCGGATGCCATGGCGCGTCAGCCGGTCATTTTCTCGGATCTGTATGTCAACATGGTGCGCGCCGGTGAGACGAGCGGCTCGTTGGTGCCAGTCTTGCGGCGTATGGCGGGGCATTTGCAGCAGTTCGCGGACATGCAGGCCAAGTTCAAGTCGGCGATGATTTATCCGGCGCTGGTGATCAGCGTGGCCATCTTGCTGGTGTTCCTGTTCATGACCAAGGTGATGCCCAAGTTCATCGAGATCTTCAACGGGTTCAACATCGAGCTGCCGCTGCCGACCAAAATGCTAATCGCCACGAGCCATGTCTTTACCAATTACTGGTGGCTGATGGGACTGCTGGCGCTGGCATTGTTTGTCCTAGCCAAGCGGTATCAAACCAGCGCCGCCGGTCGTCGGCAAATTGACGTCTGGCGGATGAAGTTGCCCATCGTCGGCAAGGTGGTGCAGATTAATTTATTCGGGCAGTTCGCCCGGACGCTCGGCACCCTGCTGCAAAACGGCGTGCCGGTGCTGACGGCCTTGAAGATCACCGAGCAAGTCATGACCAACGTCCACATCAAGGAAGCCATCGCCAAGACGCGCGAGGCGGTCACGGACGGCAAGACGCTGGCGCAGCCACTGGCCCACAGCAAATTATTCCCGCAACTCATGGTGGACCTCGTCCGCATCGGCGAAGAAACCGGCGATGTGCCCGGCGCGTTGAACAATCTGGCGGACACCTACGAAAAAGAACAGGAGATCGCCCTGCGCGTGATGAGCGATTTGATCGGCCCGGCCCTGATCATCGTCATGTCGGTCATCGTCGGCTTCCTGATGTTGAGCCTGTTTCTGCCGCTGTTCCAATTGATCTCGTCCATCCATTGAGCCGATGAAAATGCGAAAGGCCATGTTTCCGGCACAAGGCGCGAGGCGCGAGGCGCGAGTTGGAGCTTCCTCAAGCCTCAAGCCTCAAGCCTCAAGCCTGATTTCCGCCTTCACGCTCATCGAAATCATGATTGTGGTGGCCATCATGGGGCTGATCGCGGCGATGGGCATGCCAGCCATCAGCAAGGCGCTGCAAAAAGAGGGGATGCGCAAGGCCGTCAGCGATGTCATGGACGTTTGCGCCTCGGCGCGCGCCAAGGCCATTGTGGCCAACCAGACGGTGGCGGTGACGTTTCACCCGGGGGAACGGTCCTTTTCGGTCGAAGGCGGCGGCCCGGGCAGCGGTTCCACCTATGTGAGCTCTTCCACGCTGCCGACGGGCGTGGAGTTTGCCATGCTCGACATCAACCAGCAGGATTTTGGCGCGTCGGAATGGACGCGGGTGCAGTTCTTTCCGAATGGCACCTGCGATGAAATGACCGTGGTTTTGCACGACCGCACCAGCTGGCGCAAGATCACCCTGGAGTTTTCTACCGGCATTGCGTCGGTCAGCGACGTGGACAAATGAAGCTGAAATTTTCAAACCGGACGCGCCGGGCTTTTACACTGTTGGAAGTGATGATCGCCATCGGCATTTTTTTCATCGGCACCTTCGCGATCCTCAGCCTGGTGTCCAGCTCGCTCGCCAACGCCCGGCGGCTGCAACGTCCGGATGTGGAAGCCGGCGCCGTGTTGCGAAAATATGCCGCCACCAATGCCTTGGAAGAAGGCATCGAAAGCTGCAGCCTGGCCGATCCGGACATGCTGGGCAAAGCCTATCGCGAGTATAACTGCACCACCGAAATCATGGAAGTGGCCTCCAACCGGCTCTTCTCGGTCCGATCCGTCATTCGACAGGCCAACGGCAATCACGCCATCGTCTCGGATATCACCACCGTCCTCTACGCTCCGCGCTCCAAACCCGGCCAGCTGGATGGAGGCTTCGGCAGGCCATGAAATTCCCCCGTTCCCATTTTCGCCGCGGCTTCACCCTGATTGAAATCATGGTGGCCTTGGCCATTTTCAGCCTGGTCATGGTGGCGATCATCTCGACCTGGGTGCTGATCTCCAAGGCCACGCAGGTGGGACAGGAAGCCGCCGTGCAGGCGCAGCGCCAGCGCATTGCGCTCCGCACCATTGAGGATTCGCTGATGTGTGCGCAATCTTTTCAAGCCTCGCAAAAATATTACAGTTTCATCGTCGAAAACGGTTCCTCGGCCACCTTGCGCTTTGCGTCCCGCGTGCCCGTCATTTTCCCGCGCAATGGAAAATTCGGTGATTTATACCTGCGCCAGCTGACTTACACGCTGGAAGCCGGCCCGGACGGCAGCAAAAATCTCGTTTTGCGCCAAAGGCCCATTCTCATGGACATGGATGAAGATGAGAAAAAATATCCGCTCGTCCTGGCCCGCAACGTGAAATCGTTCCTGATCGAATGCTGGGACATGGACAAGCAGGAATGGGCCGAAGAATGGCTCAACACCAACGCCATCCCTAAACAGGTGCGCGTGGGCCTGGTGCTCGGCGGCAACCGGACCAGCCAAGGCCGGACGATCCCGGACATGGCGGTAATCGGCGCTTATAGCATGCCCTCGGTGATGATGCCGGCCGCCGTGCAAACCGGCGGCGGCGGACCGGGGGCACCGGGTGGCAGCCCCACCCCAAAAATTCAACTTCCAAAGTAACCGCGAACAACGCCGTGACCATTTCACCTTCCAAAACCAATCGCGGATTTGCCGTCATCGTGGCGCTGGTGGCCGTCACCGTGCTGACTCTGCTGGCCGGCGCGTTTGCGTATTCGATGAAAATTGAGACGCGGCTGGCGGCCAACTCAAATAATGACGAGCGGCTGCTCTGGATCGGTCGGGCCGGCGTGGAGCGCGCCCGCTGGATTCTGGCGCTGGAAGGGCAGCAACCCTTTAGCTGCAAAGCCCAAATCTGGGCCGGCGGCCCCGGCATGGGACCGGAAACCAACAATAGCGCCCTGGCCGGCATCTCGCTGGATAATTACGAAGTCGGCGAAGGCACGGTCACGATAAAAATCACTGAGTTGGAGAGCAAGATCAACATCAACCGGGCCGACACGCCGTTGCTCCAGGCCGTGCTGACCGCTCAGGGCGCGGATGCTGGCGATATTTCCGTGGTCTCGGACTCGATTCTGGACTGGCTGGATCCGGACGACGGCACCCGGCCCGCCGGGGCCGAGAGCGATTATTATCAGGGCCTCAATCCGCCCTACTACGCCAAGAACGCCCCGATGGATGACATCTCCGAACTGCTATTAATCAAAGGCGTCACGCTTCCCATGTTCAAGGGCGGCAGCGATCCCAACGCCCCAGCCCCGGCATTTCAGCAGCACCGGCTGGGCTTTGGGAACACGCCAGGGCAGGCCCCGTCTTATCCATTTGGGTTGGCGGACATCTTCACGTCTTTCTCCGGCGGCCTCGTCAACCTGAATACCGCCGACAGCAAAGTGCTCTCCGCGCTGCCGGGCATGGATAACGCCACCGTGGAAAATATTCTCAAATTTCGCGCCGGGCCGGACGGGGCCGAGGGCACCGCCGATGACACGCCGTTCACGAGTGTGAACCAGTTGGCCATGGCCGGCGTTAATTCGCAGGCTATTCCGCAGATCAGCCGCTACCTGACCACGCGGGGCGACACTTACGAAGTCCACGCCACGGCGGAAATCGGGGATTACAAGCGCGAGTTTGTCGCCGTCATTATCCGCAACGGCCCCGAACCGATAATCGTTCGTTTCTACTGGAAATGATCGCCTGCTGGTGCCGGTCAAAATCAGGGATTGAATTTGTCCCGCGGGAAATTTATCGTCCCGCCATGCGCGCGCTGCTGATTTTTTTCTTAACGCTTGGACTTTTCACCGGCGCCCAGGCGGCCGACGCCGTCACCGGGCGCGTTCTCAAGGTGCTGCCGCTGTTGCTCGACGCGCAAGGCCGCGAGGCCAAGTCCCCCAGCCTCTTCGACCGCGACGCCTATCAAGTCTATTTACGCGCCAATCCCAAGGAGATTTCCGGCCTCCGCTTTGATGTGCAGTGGCAGGCAACGAAAGCCGCCCCGGGCAAATGGCAGTTGCAGGTCGAACTGCGCAGCGTCGGCGAAGGCGGCGTGCCCCAGATGAAAACGCTGGAAGCCGAGGTCACCCCCGGAACTTTCAGCCGTTGGACTGAGTTCCCGCTCACCGGCGAAGACTATAAAAAATTCGGTTCCGTGGTTGCCTGGCGCGCCACGCTCTGGCACGACGGCTCGCAGCTCGGCGAGCGGAAATCATTCCTCTGGTGAGTTCTTAGCCGCATGATTCCCGTTAAAATTTATTGCGCCTGCGGCCAGAAATACGCCTTTGAAGTGGAGCCGCGCGAGGGCTGGATGCCCATGCCGGTGGCCTGTCCCGCCTGCAAACGCGATGGGACCGCCGACGCCAACCGGTTCCTGGCGGAAGCGCTCCGCGCCAAAACCCAGCCGCTCCCGCCCCCCAGCGTCAACACCCTGCTCAACTCCGTGCAGGCCAGCCTGGCCCCGCATCTCGTGGACGCGCTCAAGGACGCCGTCGCGCAAGAACTGGCCGCCCAGCGCCGCCAACTGCTCGCCGCCCAACAGTCCGCCGCCGCCGAACTCACCGAACTGGCCAAGCGCTTGGAAGCCGTGCAAACCCCGTTGCTCGAACGTCTCCGCGCCTATGAACAGCGGGTGACGGAATTGGAAAAAGACCTCGCCGACCAGTCGAAGGAAAACCGCGAGCTGCTGAAATTGAAAATTGAAATGCTCCGGGAGAAGATCCAAACCGAACGCACGGCCAGCCGCATTAGCTTCAACTGACTTTCGAGCCGGACTTCTTCTCCTGCGTCAGCAGCGCCTGCTCGAAACAATTCAGCGCCTCATCGTAGCGCCGCAGCCGGTTTAGCAGGCCGCCCTTGTGGAGATACGCCACCGCCAGGGAATCGTCCGCCGCGAGGGCGCGGTTACAGCAGGCCAGCGCCTCCTCGTTGCGGTCCAGCTTTTCCAGCGCCGCCGCCTTCTTGACCAGCGCTTCGGGCTGTTCCGGATGCGCCATTAGAAAGCGATCCAGCCATTCCAACGCCTTTTCCGGCTGGTTCAAATCGAGCAGCCGCTGCCCATCCGCCAGCGTATCCGCCGGCTTGGCGGCGGCGATTTCCGGCAGGAATTTCTGACCGCCCTCCAGCTCCTGAATGCGCTTTTCCAACTGGCTGACCACGTCCAGCAGGCGCGCATTGGAAGTTTCCACCGTGGCCCGCCCCGGCGCGGCAAGCTGATGCACCGCCTCGACATTCGTCATCACGGCGTGCTGGCGGGTGGTGATCTCGGTCAGCCGGGTAAACGCGCGCCATTGAAAATAAACCATCAGCAGCATGATGCCCAAGCCGGCCAGCCCAAAGGCGCCCGCCAGGATCAGCGTCCATTGCTGCGTCTGGCGCGCCGCCTCTTGATCGCTGCTGCGCTGCGCGGCCACGGATTTTTCCAGCGATTGCAGCCGCGCCGCCAGCACCACGGCGTTGCTCTGCGCGGTTTCCACCGCCGCCTGCCGGCTTTGCGCGATGGCCATTTGGGTTTCGTGGATCTGCGCCTGAATTTGGAGGTAATTATTCGAAACGTCGTCCCGGGTAAGGCCGGAAACCACGTTGGTGTCCGCCGCAAAAACCGGGGCGGCCAGCAGCAGGCCGGTGACGATGGTTAAAAATTTCCGATGCAAGGTCATACCAGAGGAAAACAGCGTGGCAGTTGGCGAAATGAAGTCAAGCCCGCGGCGCATCTCAAGCCCAATCTGGTGCATCTTGACACTGTTATGGCTGATCTGAATGTCGTCCTCCGGCTCGTTCTCGTCCTCGTCCTCGGTTTTGCTGGGAATTTCGAGGACGAGAACGAGGACGAGGAGGAAGGCGAATTCCAGCTTTCATCCGGCCGGATAATAACAGGGCTAAGATGCACCCACCCAATCTGGTCGGGCGAGCGTCCCCGCGAGCCAGCATGGTCGCGAG